>CAXTZG010000060.1:0-22356 GCA_964248625.1 uncultured Acetobacteraceae bacterium
CGTCACGCCGATGCGCCGCCGACGCGACCGGCGCCGGGCGGCGCGCCGGCTGCGGCGGTCGCGGCGAAGGCCGATACCGTCCCGACCCCGGTCGCGACGCCGCCGGCGGACAGGATCACCGACGCGCCGGTCCCCGCACCGGCCAAGGCGCTGCCGGCGACGCAGGTGGCGGCAAAGCCGGTCGCACCGGCTTCCGGCAGCTACATGGTGCAGCTGGCGGCGCTCGATACCGAGCCGGCGGCGCATGCGGAATGGTCGCACCTGTCCCGTCAGGCGCCGTCGCTGCTCGACGAGCGCACGCCGGTGATCGTGCGCGTGCCGCGTGGCGATAAGGCGTTCTTCCGCCTGCGCGTCGGCGGCTTCGTCAGCCTGGCCGACGCGCATCTGTTCTGCGGCAAGGCCAAGGCGAGCGGCATCGCCTGCACCGTGGCCGAGTTCTGAGATGTCGCAGGCCCGGGTGGCTGCCATCGTCGGGCTGGGCGGTCCCATTCTGACCGCAGAAGAGCGATCGCTTCTCGATGAAAGGCCGCCCACCGGGATCATCCTATTCGCACGCAATATTCAGAACAGGCAGCAAACCATTGATCTTGTGTTATCGATCAAGCAGGCGCAGCCGGCCTGCCTGCTCATGGTGGATCAGGAAGGCGGCCGGGTGGCTCGGCTGCGTCCACCGGAATGGAGCGCCCATCCGGCTGCCGCCGCGCTGGGGGAGCTGCATGGCCGGGAGCCGGATGCGGGCCTGCGCGCGACGTTCCTGACCGGCGCGCTGATCGGGCTCGACTGCAGGGCGCTCGGCATCGACGTGGTGTGCGCTCCGGTTCTCGATCTGCTTGTTTCCGGCGCGAGCCCGGTGATCGGCGATCGGGCCTACGGGTCGGACCCGCGGACAGTGGCGGTGCTCGCGGCGGCGATGGCCGAGGGCCTGCTGGCGGCCGGCAGGCAGCCTGTCGGCAAGCACGTGCCCGGCCATGGTCGCGCCGGCGTCGACAGCCATCTGGTTCTGCCGGAACTCGACGACGTGGCGGAGGCCGACCTCGCGCCGTTCCGAAGCAATGCGTGGCTGCCCTGGATGATGACCGCGCATATCCGCTATCGCCGCCTCGATCCGCAGCATGCGGCGACGCTGTCCCCGACGGTGCTGCGCGAGGTGGTGCGCCAGCGCATCGGCTTCGGCAACGTCCTGGTGTCGGACGATCTGTCCATGCACGCGCTGTCCGGCGATTCGGGGGCGCTTGCCGTCGCCGCCCTTGCGGCCGGATGCGACGTGGCGCTGCACTGCTCGGGAGTTCTGGCCGAGACGCGCTCGGTGCTCCACGCGGTGCCGGAGCTGGACGGACAGGCCCGCGCTCGGCTCGAGGCCGCGGCAGGTCTCGCTGCCGCACGGGCACGGCGCCTGGAAGCCGATGCGATGGCTGCCGAACGGGCGGTCCTGCTCGGATGAGCGCGTCCGACGCCGACCGCGGCGCTGCCGGGCAGGACGCACAGGCGCCGCTGCTGCGGCTGGACGGCTTCGAAGGCCCGCTGGACCTGCTGCTGGAGCTGGCGCGCGCGCAGAAGGTCGACCTCGCCTGCATCTCTATTCTGCAGCTGGTCGAGCAGTATCTGGCGGTGGTCGAGCAGATCCGGCTGGTGCGGCTGGAGCTCGCCGCCGACTGGCTGGTGATGGCGGCCTGGCTGGCCTGGCTGAAGTCGCGGCTGCTGCTTCCCGACGAGGCGGCGGCGGCCGAGGAAGCCGGAGAGGCGTCCGGCCTGCTGCAGGCGCGACTGCTCGAGCTGGCCCGGATCGGCCAGGTGGCGCTCTGGCTGCAGCACCGGCCGCAGCTCGGGCGGGACGTGTTCGCGCGCGGCGCGGAGGAGGATCTGCGCGAGATCGACCGCAGCGGCCTGGCGGTGGATCTCGGCCAGCTGCTTGGCGGCTATCTCGCGGCCGCCCGGCGCACCGCGCGCCGCGAGCGCTACCAGCCGCGGCCTGTCGGCTTCTGGACGGTGCGGGATGCCCTGCAGCGCCTGCAACGGCTGCTCGGCGAGGCGTCGCCGGACTGGTGCGTGCTGGAGCGGTTCCTTCCCGATGCCGGGCGGCAGACAGGCCCGCAGCAGCGACGGGCGGCGATCGCCGGCACGCTGCTCGCCGGGCTGGAGCTGGCGCGCGACGGGGCCGTGGATATTCGACAGGACCAGCCGTTCGGGCCGGTGCTGCTGCGGCGCACAGGCCTGCGCGCCGCTGCCGAGAGCGACGTGCTGCGCCAGGCGGCGGAATGACCGCCGGCGGCAGGATCGGCCGATGAGCGGCCAGCGGGAGATGCGGCTGACGGACCGGCCGCCGTCGGACGCGGAGCCGGCCTTCGCCCGGCGTCTGGTGGAGGCCTTCCTGTTCGCCGCCGCCGAGCCGGTCGGCGAACGGGCGATCATCGAGCTGCTGCTGGCGCACGCCCTGCCCGGTGAGACGGAGGCGGTGGCCGCGGCGCGCGCCGTCATCGAGCAGGTCCGCCAGGATTGCGCCGGCCGCGGCGTGACGCTCGTCGAGGTCGCGGGCGGCTGGCAGTTCCGCACGGCACCCGACCTCGCTCCGTATCTGACGACCGTGCTGGCCCGGCCGCGTCGCCTGCCGCGCTCGGCCATGGAGACGCTGGCGATCATCGCCTACCACCAGCCCTGCACCCGCAGCGAGATCGAGGCGGTCCGCGGCGTGTCGCTGAGCCAGCAGACGCTCGACCTGCTGCTCGAGGCCGCGCTGATCGTGCCGAAGGGGCGCAAGGAGGTGCCCGGGCGGCCGACGCTGTGGGGCACGTCGACGGACTTCCTGCGGCACTTCGGTCTGCGCGACCTGCGCGACCTGCCGCGCCGCGAGGAGCTGCTGGTCGAGCTGCCGACGCTGCCGCTGCCGATCTAGCCGACCATCGGCGTGGAGACCGGCTTCCCGCACGGCCGTCGCCGCGGACGCGATTTCGAAGGCTCGCGTCGCCGGACGCCGCGCCCTGCACGCGGGCGGATGGCTGACCGGGCGGCGGCGTGCTAGTGACGGTTAGCTGTATCTTGAAGCGCTGGGACAGATGTTCGACTTCGCCTGGTCCGAGATCGCGCTCATCGGCATCGTCGGGCTGCTCTTCATCGGGCCCAAGGACATGCCGGTGGCGATCCGCACCGTCACCAACCTGCTGAAGAAGGGCCGCAAGCTCGCAGGCGAGTTCCAGACGCATGTGGACGACATGGTCCGCGAAGCCGACCTGGGCGAGGCGCGCGACCAGTTCCGGCAGCTCCGGTCGTTCAACGTGCGCGGCCAGATCATGAAGGCGCTGGACGAGGACGGCTCGATCAAGCGGACCTTCGAGCAGAAGCCGTTTGCCGCACTCGATGCGCCGCCGACGGTCGCGACCTTGCCGGCGGCACCCGACGCCCTACCGGACAGCGTGCCGGCGATGCTGCCGGTGCAGGACGTCACGGCCCGGCCGATGCACGGCTTCACCGCCCCCGGGGCGTCGTTCTCGTCCTGGCGGGCCGCCGGTGCGGTGACGCCGGAGGAGGAGGATGCAGCGCTCGTCGCCGCCGATCCCGCCCCTCCGATCCTGCCGCCGCGCGTCGCCAGCCGCCTGCGCACCGAACGCGCCCGCCCACCGCCGCCGCACTTCGTGCCGCCGCGCTCGGCGCGTCCCGGCACGGCAGGCACCGACCGGCCGGAGGCGCGGCCGCCGATCGGTGGAGCGACCCTTCCGCCCGAGCTGCCTTATCGCCCTGACGCCGGCCTGTCCTGACGTCGCCACCCCGCCGAATCGACGCGCCGCGAGATCGGCTCGATGCTGTCCGGAGACGGTTCCCTGCCCGATGATTCCATCAACGACCAGGCGATGCCGCTGCTCGAGCACCTGGTGGAGCTGCGCCGCCGGCTGCTCTGGTCCGCAGTCGCGTTCGCCATCGGCTTCCTGATCTGCTTCCACTTCTCGGCGCGGATCTACCTGTTCCTGGCGCAGCCGCTCGCGCACATCATGCGTCAGAAGGGCGAACAACCGCATCTCATCTATACAGCGCTCTACGAGGCGTTCTTTACCTACGTCAAGGTCGCGTTCTTCGGGGCATCTTTCCTGTCGTTTCCGATGGTTGCGACGCAAGCCTGGATCTTCATCGCTCCCGGGCTCTACCGCAGCGAGAAGCGTGCCTTCCTGCCGTTCCTGATCGCGACGCCGCTGCTGTTCCTGGCTGGCGCGGCGCTGGCGTACTATTTCGTGTTTCCATTCGCCTGGCGGTTCTTTCTCAGCTTCCAGACGAACAATGGCGGCGCCGATCAGCTGCAGATCCAGCTTCAGGCCAAGGTCAGCGAGTATCTGGCGCTGGTGATGAAGCTGATCATGGCGTTCGGGATCGCCTTCGAGCTGCCGGTGGTGCTGACGCTGTGCGCCAAGGTCGGACTGGTGACCTCGGCCGGGCTGAAGAAGGTCAGGCGCTACGCCTATGTCGGCGCCTTTGTCGCCGCGGCCATACTGACGCCGCCCGACGTCATCACCCAGACCGGTCTCGCGGTGCCGCTGATCGTGCTCTACGAGATCTCCATCGTGAGCGCGCGGCTGGTCGAGCCGAAGCCCGTCGCCGAGGAGAGCTGAATGCACGATCTCCGGGCGCTGCGTGCCGATCCGGCCGCATTCGACGCCGCACTGGCGCGGCGCGGCCTGCCCGGCGCCGCGGACGCCCTGGTGGCGCGGGACGAGCAGCGCAGGCGGGCCCTGACGCGGCTGCAGGAGCTGCAGTCGCGTCGCAACGCGCTGTCGAAGGAGATCGGTGCGGCACGGCGCGCCGGCGAGGATACGGCGGAGCTGGAAGCGCAATCCGTTTCGTTGAAGAGCGAGATGGACGGGCTGGACCGGGAAGCCAAGGCCGAGGACCAGGCCATCGAGGCCGCTCTTGCCGGGCTGCCGAACCGCCTCGACACGACCGTGCCGGATGGGATGGACGAGACCGCCAACGTCGTGATGCACGAGCACGGCATCCGCCGGACCCTCGCCTTCGAGCCGCAACAGCATGACGAGCTCGGCGAGGCGCTGGGGCTGATGGATTTCGCCGGCGCCTCCAAGCTCGCCGGCAGCCGCTTCGTCGTGCTGCGCGGCGGCCTGGCCCGGCTGGAGCGCGCGCTCGGCCAGTTCATGCTCGATCTGCACACCACCGAGCATGGCTATGTCGAGCACGCGGTGCCGTTGCTGGTGAACGAGGCGGCGATGTACGGCACCGACAAGCTGCCGAAATTCGCCGACCAGTCGTTCCAGACGATCGACGGGCGCTGGCTGATCCCGACGGCCGAGGTGCCGCTGACCGCCCTGGTGGCAGGCGAGATCCTTCCGGCGTCACGCCTGCCGATACGGGCGACGGCGCTGTCGGCCTGCTTCCGCAGCGAGGCGGGCGCGGCGGGACGCGATACCCGCGGCATGCTGCGTCAGCACCAGTTCATGAAGGTGGAGCTGGTGTCGGTCACGCTCGCCGACGACAGCGAGGCCGAGCATGAGCGCATGACGCGCGCGGCGGAGACGGTGCTGGAGCGGCTGGAGCTGCCCTACCGGAGGATGCTGCTCTGCGCCGGCGATACCGGGTTCGGCGCATCGCGCACCTACGACCTGGAGGTGTGGCTGCCGGGACAGCGGGCCTGGCGCGAGATCAGCTCCTGCTCCAACACCCGCGACTTCCAGGCGCGCCGGATGAATGCGCGCGTGCGTCGCGAGCCGGCAGCCGGCGAAGGCAAGGGCTCCACCGACTTCGTGCACACCCTGAACGGCTCGGGCGTGGCCCTGGGCCGTGCCCTGGTCGCAGTCATGGAGACCTACCAGCGCGCCGACGGCCGCATCGAGGTGCCGGCCGCGCTGCGTCCGTATCTGGGGCAGCTGGACGTCATCGGCTGACGCGGCGGCGCACGCGCGCCGTGCTGTTGCGGGATTTTGACGTTGCGCCGGTTTTCTCGCCACAGTGAGCCGTTGAGCGGCCTCGAGGAACGGCAGTGGACGTGTACGGCAGGAGATCGGTCGTCCCGACAGGGCGGTGTTCGGCGGGTGCCGCGCCGCTGCGGCGGTGCTCCGCACCGGGCCGCCCATGCTGACGCGGCCCGCCGACGACCTGGAGCACCTGACCAGCGTCGTCCATCTCTACCGGCTGCTGCTGGATCGGCCGGCCGACCGCAGCGGCCTGCTGTGCCACGCCGACCGGCTGATGTCGGGCGAAAGCCTGCGGCAGCTTGCCGGCACGCTGCTCGACTCCCACGAGGCCCGGCTGCTGTGGAACGGACTGTCCGAGCAGGAGATCGGGCGGCGGCTCTGGCGGCGGGCAGGGCTTGGCGGCGACGGCTTCGAGCCGGAATGGCGGCTCGCGCCCGATCTGCCGGGCTTCGTCGCCACGCTGGTCTGCCACGAGATGGTCCGTCGCGAATCCGTCCTGCCCTGCCTGTTCCCGGACGGCGTCGATCCGGCGGAGGACGATGTCTATCGCGCCTGGGCCTACCGCCTCTGGTCCGCCGATGCCGAGCGCGTGCTGTCGGACCGCGCCCGGCGCCTGCTGCCGTCGCTGCGGCTGCTGGCTCCGGTGATCGGCCTGACGATCGAGCTTGAGGCCGGCGACCGGGCGCTCGATCTGGAGGTGACGCTCGCCAGCCTCTGCGAGCAGGTCTACGGGCGCTGGCGGCTTCTGCTGCGCGGTCCGCTTCCGGCCGGCTTCACGCTGCCCGACGATCCGCGCGTTTCGGTGCCGGCGCGAGCGGATCAGGAGGTGGCCGGCCGCTGGATGGGCTGGCTGCGGCCGGGCGACACGCTGTCGCGTTCGGCGCTGGCGCTGTTCGGCTTTGCCGCCATCCGCCGGCCGCGGGTGATCGCCTTCTATTGCGACGAGGATCGGCGTGAGCCGAGCGGCCTTTGCGCGAGTCCGGTGCTCAAGACCGCCTGGGACCCGGATGCCGCCGAGCAGGTGGATCTCGCCGGCGGGCTGACCCTGTTCCGCAAGCGTCACCTGACGCGCCGCCATGCGAGCGGGCCCGGCCTGCCGGCCCATGCCCGCCTCCGTCGCGCGACCGACCGCATGGCGTCAAACCGGGTGGGGCATCTGCCGGCGATCCTGTGCCACCGGCTGCGGCCGCCGACGATGGAACCGGTCGATCCGGCCTCGGCATCGTCTGGTCTGCAGCCGACGGTCTCAGTGGTCATCGCGACGCGGGACCGGGCGCCGCTGCTGCAACGCTGCATCAGCTCGCTGCGTCGCCGCACCGCGTATCCGCAGCTCGAGATCGTCGTGGTGGATAACGGCAGCACCGAACCCGATGCGCTGGCGCTGCTCGACCGGCTGCGACAGGACGGATGCCGGATCCTGCACCGTCCGGGCCCGTTCAACTGGTCGAGCCTGAACAATGACGGGGTGAGGGCGTCGCGCGGCGAGATCGTCGTGCTGATGAACAACGACGTCGAATGCCTCGACTCCGGCTGGCTGGGCGAGATGGTCGCGGCCTGCCTGCGTCCGAAGGTCGGGGTCGTGGGTGCGCTGCTGCTGTTCGAGGATGGCAGGGTGCAGCATGCCGGCGTGCTCGTCGGACCGGACCCTCACGCCGGCCATGCCTGGCCCGACGGGACGCTGCGTCCGGCCCGGCTGCGGAACTTCGCCGCAGTCACCGGCGCCTGCATGGCGTTCCGCCGGTCGGTGTTCGACAGGCTCGACGGCTTCGAGTCTGCGGCGCTGCCGGTCACCTGGAACGACATCGACTTCTGCCTCCGGGCGCGCGAGGCCGGGCTGCGGGTGCTGCTGGCGCAGCGCGCGGTGCTGACCCATACCGAATGCGGCACGCGGACACCGGACACGGCTGCCGAGAACCAGCCGCAGCTCGCCCGCACGCGGCGCTACGTCGCCGTGCGGCATCGGCGGGCGCTGCGGGCCGATCCATTCCTCAACCCGCTCCTGACAACGCGAAGCGGCGGCCGGCTGCTCGATCCGCTGGCGCCGGCGGCGCTGTGGCGGAATCTGCGCGCAGGCGGCCGCTGAGCGGCACCGTTACGGTATTTGACGACGGCAGCGGCGCATGGTTCCTGCGCCCTCCACGGGTAGAGGCGGGAATGGGACAGGCGTCTGCAATCTGGATCGACGTCGAGGATCTGTTCCACTACGTCCGCCACAACGCCCGGCTCAGCGGCATCCAGCGCCTGACCTACGAACTCTATACCGCCCTGGAGGCGCAAAGCGCGACGGGTCGCCGGATCGGCTACGTTCGGATCGATCCGCGCACCGACACTTTCCGGGTGGTGCCGTGGCAGCAGGTGCGGGCGCTCTGCCACGGTCTCACCACGTCGCATGCGGAGCCGGCGGCACCCGGTTCGATGCAGAGTCAGCCTCGGGTGCCGGTGCGCCAGATGCCGCGGCACCTGGCGACGGCGCTGCAGGATCGTCTCCCGGGCCGGGCGCGCGAGCAGTTCCGCCGGTTCTGCGCCTTGCAGTCGGGCGCCCTGCGGTCGCTGTCCGAGCTCGGCCGGGAAAGCCTGCGGACGGGACGCCGGCGGCCGCCCGGTCCGCCGGCCGTAACGCCGCATGGCACCGAGCCGCCGACCGAACCCGCCGCGGTTGTCGATCTTCCGGGTGCCGTGCTGCTGGATGTGGCCCGGCCGGGCGACTGGCTGCTGTCGCTCGGCGCCTCGTGGCATCGCACCGACTACGGCCAGCTGTTGCGGCGTGTCCGGGAGCAGAGCGGAATGCGGACCGGCCTGCTGTTCTACGACCTGATCCCGCTGCGCCGGCCGGAATGGTGCCATCACACCCTGGTCGACAGCTTCGGCGACTGGCTCGACGGGGTGCTGCCCTGCCTCGATGCGATCTTCGCGATCTCCCGGGCCACCGCCGACGACGTGACCCGGTTTCTGGCGGAGCGGGGCGCGGACGGCACGGTCGGGCGGGTGCGGACGATCCCGGTCGGCACCGGGTTTCCGGCCTCTGCGGCTGCGGTCCGGGCCGAGGTGACTCGGGTGCCGGATCATGCGCTGCCGCCGGCCGGCAGCTACGTGCTGTTCGTCGCGACGATCGAGGCGCGCAAGAACCATCTGCTGATGTTCCAGGTCTGGCGCCAGCTGCTCCAGAACCTGCCGGCCGAGCAGGTGCCGACCCTGGTGTTCGCCGGGCGGGTCGGCTGGCTGGTGGCCGACCTGATGCTGCAGATCGCCAACACCAACTATTGCGACGGCAAGCTGCTGATCATCGAGGACCCGTCGGACGCGGTGCTGATGCGGCTCTATGACGGCTGTCTGTTCACCGTGCTGCCGTCCTTGTTCGAGGGGTGGGGGTTGCCAGTGACGGAAAGCCTGGCGGCCGGCAAGCCGTGCGTGATCTCGAACCTCACCTCGCTGCCCGAGGCTGGCGCCGGGCTGGCGCGGATGCTCGATCCGTTCGACCTGAACGACGCCTATCGGGTGATCGCGGACACGCTCGCCGATCGCGACGGGCTGCAGCGCTGGCAGCAGGAGGTGAGACAGACCTTCCGGCCGGTGCCATGGGCGCGCTCGGCCGAGACGCTGCTGCGCGGGCTCGACGCCGAGGAGCAGGACCGTTCCGTGTCCGCCGTCGCCGCAATGCACGCATGACCGGCGCAACGACCACCGGCGCGGCGGCGCTGCCGCGGATCTGGTTCGACGTCGAGGATCTGTTCCATTTCGCCAGCCGCAACGCCCGGCCGACCGGCATCCAGCGGGTCTGCTTCGAGATCTACTGCGCAGCAGCCGCCGATCCGGCGATGGCGCCGCGCATCGGCTTCCTGCGCCATGCCACCGCCGAGCGTGGTTTCGTTGAGGTCGAATGGACCGAGCTCGAGACGCTGTTCCGTGCCGTGACGACACGCCCGGCCGACCAGATGGCTGCGCGGCCGAGGCCGCAGGCTGACGTGCCCGAGCCGCTGGACGTCGCCGATGACGCGACCGACGCGGCAGCGGCGGCGGCCGCATCGGTCGCCGTCGAGCCGGCCGGAGTCGCGAACCGGCGGCGCCCCTTGCCGATCCGGCTGCTGAAGCGAGCCCTCGGCAGGGTGCCGGAGCGCATCAGGCGGCCGACCATCCTGTTCACGGTCATGCAGGCGCAGGCTGCCGTCGCGCTGGCCGGTACGGCCGGGCTGACCGTCGCGGCCGGGGTAAGGCACGGCGGCGGCCGTCTGCGCCGCATGCGTCCGCTGCAGCGCATGCTGCCGCCGAGCATCAAGCGCGAGCTGCCGGTCGTTCCAGTACGCCGGCTTGCCGACATCGCGCGGCGCGGCGACATCCTGGTGGTGCTCGGCTCGCCATGGTTCGAGCTGGAATATGCCGAGCTCGCAGCCTTCGTGCGCGGGCGGCTCGGCATGCGGCTCGCGGTGCTGCTGCACGACGTGATCCCGGTACGGCGGCCGGAATGGGTCGATCGCGGCACCAGCCGCGTTTATCGGGACTGGTACACCAGCGTGCTGCCGCTCGCGGACGTCGTGTTCGCCAACTCCCAGGCGACCGCCAACGACGTCGCCTCCTGGTGCCGGCGCGACAACGTGACGCTGCGTGGCGTGGTGACGGCACTGCCGGTCGGCACCGGCTTCGGCCTGCCGATCACGCTCCCCGATGCCGCCGGACCACCACCCGAGGCGCTGCCGGCTTCCCTGGCAACCGGACTCGAGGGCCGGCCCTACGTGCTGTTCGTTTCCACCGTGGAGGCGCGCAAGAACCACATGCTGCTGTTCCGCGTCTGGCGTCGGCTGCTGGAGGAGATGGAGCCGGACCGGGTGCCCGACCTGGTCTTTGTCGGCAAGGTCGGCTGGATGGTGTCGGACCTGATGAGCCAGATCGAGAACAGCCGCAACCTGGGCGGGCGGCTGCACGTGATCGAGGGCCTCGACGATGCCGAGCTGCGGACGGTGTATGCCGGCTGCCTGTTCACCGTGTTCCCGTCCTTCTACGAGGGCTGGGGGTTGCCGGTCAGCGAAAGCATGGCGATGGGCAAGCCCTGCATCTCGTCCAACGCCACCTCGCTGCCGGAGGCGGGCGGCACGCTGGCGCGGTATTTCGACCCGGTCGATCTCAACGACGCCACCCGCGTGATCCGCGCCACCATCGAGGATCGCGCCGGATTGGCGCTGTGGCAGGAGGAGGTGCGGCGCTCGTTCCGGCCGGTGCCCTGGACCGAAACGGCGGACGCGCTGCTGCGACGGCTCGACGCCTAGCGGTTCCCGACAGGCTCGGCCTGTCGGAGTTTGGACCCGGCGCCGCAGCCGGCCCGGGACGGTGGTTTACTGGCGGCTAAGGCTGGCGGCCGGTCAGGTCCTCGATGAACTGCCAGGCGACCCGGCCGGAGCGGGCGCCGCGGGTCATCGACCACTCGGTCGCCAGTGCCTGCAGCCGTTCGCGCGGCACCTCCAGCCGGCGGTTGGCGGCGTACGCCTCCACCATGGCGAAGAAGGTCGTCTGGTCGACATTGTGGAAGCCGATCCACAGGCCGAACCGGTCGGACAACGAGATCTTCTCCTCGACCGCCTCGGCCGGGTTGATCGCGGTCGACTGCTCGTTCTCGATCATGTCGCGCGGCATCAGGTGGCGCCGGTTGCTGGTGGCATAGAACAGCACGTTCGACGGGCGCCCGCGTATGCCGCCATCGAGCACGGATTTCAGCGCCTTGTAGTCGGCATCCTCGCGCTCGAACGACAGGTCGTCGCAGAACAGCAGGAAGCGGCGATCGCTCGCGCGCAGCAGGTCGAGCAGGACCGGCAGGCTGGCGAGCTCGTCGCGCTGGATCTCCACCAGCACCAGCGGCGGGATATCGGCGGCGAGCGACGCATTCACCGCGCCGTGCACCGCCTTCACCAGCGACGACTTGCCGGTGCCGCGGGCGCCCCACAGCATGGCGTTGTTGGCGGGCCTGCCGGCTGCGAAGCGTTCGGTGTTCTCCAGGATCAGCGTCCGCTGCCGGTCGATGCCCTTCAGCAGCGCCAGCGGGATGGCGGAGACCTGCGACACCGGCTCCAGCCGGCCGGCGCGGGCCGCCCAGACGAAGGCGTCGGCGCCGTCGACATGGGCAGCCGCCGCATCGGGCGGGGACAGGCGCTCAAGCGCCTCGGCGATCCGGGTGAGCACCGGCAGCAGCGACGCATCCATGAGCGGGCGTTTCCTTGACGTATGGGCGGCGAAACCTATGGTCCGCGACGATCGCCCGCAATCCGCGTGCCCCGTCCGGATGCCGACCCATGAATTTCCTGATCCCGCCCGCCTATGCCCAGGATGCCGCGCAGAATGCCGGGCCGCTGGGCTCCCTCGGGCAGTTCGCCTCGATCCTGCCGTTCGTGCTGGTGTTCGCGGTGTTCTATTTCCTGCTGGTGCGGCCGCAGCAGCAGCGGCAGAAGCAGCTGAAGGCTACGGTGGCCGCCCTGAAGCGCGGCGACCGGGTGGTGACCGCCGGCGGCATCATCGGCGTGGTGCAGAAGGCGCGCGAGGGTGCGACCGAGATCGAGGTCGAGATCGCGGCAGGCGTCCGGGTGCTGGTGCTGCGCGACACCATCAGCTCGGTGGTGGGCGACATCCCGCCGGCCGCCAACGATTCGGCGCCGGAGAAGCGGGTCGCCAAGCCCTGATCCGGCAGGCCGGGACCGCCTGGACGGTCCCGGCGCACTGATCAGGCGGACTTGAGCTGCGCGTCGGCGAACTCGTAGTTGGCGAGCTTGTCCAGGAAGTTGGTCACGTAGTCCGGACGGCGGTTCTGGAAGTCCAGGTAGTAGGAATGCTCCCAGACATCGAGCCCGAGCAGCGGCCGGCCGGCGCTTTCGGCAAGCGGGTTCGAGCCGTTCGGCGTCTTGACGATCTTCAGCTTGCCGTCGCTGCCGGCCACCAGCCACGCCCAGCCGGAACCGAACTGCGTGGTGGCGGCGGTCTTGAACTGCTCCTTGAAGGCGTCGACGCTGCCGAAATCCTCGGTGATCTTGCTCTCGAGGCTGTTCGGCATGGCGCCGCCGGCAGGGGACAGCGCCTGCCAGAACAGGATGTGGTTCCAGTGCTGGCCGGCGTTGTTGAACACCGGTGCCAGGTCCGGCTTGCCGTGGCTGAACGTGACGATCTCCTCGAGCGACTTGCCCTGCAGGTCGGCATTCTTCTCGACAAAGCCGTTCAGCGCAGTGACGTAGGCCTGATGGTGCTTGCCGTGATGCAGCTCCAGCGTCTGCTGGCACATGCCGCGGGAAGCGAGGGCGTTGGCGGGATAGGGCAGCGCCGGCAGTTCGAAGGCCATGATCGTGTTCTCCTCAGGATGGAGCGGCGAGGCCGCATCACGCGCGGTCGGTCTCGTCGCGACGGCGTCCCGGAGAGCTATGGGCGGGTACCCGTCCCGTCAACCGGTGGCGTGTCTCAGGCCGTGACGCGCCCTTGTCCGGCCGCCGCCCCCGCACCCACTTGCGGGCCATGATCCGCGCGCCCGACACCGAGCTTGCCGCCGCTACCGTCCGGCGCATCGATCCCGACCGGTTCCTGTCGGCGGTGTTCGCACCGGCGACACGGCGCGATGCCGCGTTTGCCCTGATCGCCTTCAATCACGAGCTGGTGCGCGCGGTGGAGATGCCGAGCGCGCGATCGGGGGCCGGGCCGATCGCGACGCTGATCCGGCTGCAATGGTGGCGCGAGGTGGTGCTGGGCGAGCGTCGGGATGCAGAAAGCCACCCGGTCGCGGCGGCGCTGCGGGCGATGATCGACCAGGAGGCGGTCGAGGTCGCCACCCTGGAGAGGATGGTGGCGGCCTTTGAAACGGAAGCTGACGGCGACCTGACGCTGGACGCCTGGCGCGAGATGATGCTGCAGGGCCCTGGCGGCCTGCAGCGCGCGCTGGGCGAGCTGCTGCAGGTTCCATCTCGGCTGCTGCCGCAGATTGCCGCGGCAGGTGCCGCGTACGGGTGCGGCGGGCTGCGCCGTCATCTTGGTGCGGTGCTCGCATCGGGCCGGTGCTCGCTGCCGGAGTCGATGCTGACGGAGGCCGGTCTCGATCGCGACAGGCTGCTGCTGGCGGCCGGCGCGGAGCTGCTGCCGCTTTCGGCGGTGCTGGCACGCGAGGGAGCGGGCTTCCTCGACGCCGCCGGACGGCTGCATCTGCCGCGCGAGCAGATAACGGCGGTGCTGCCGCTGGCGCTGGCTCGGCGCGATCTCCGGCCTGAGGTGACGCCGGATGACCGGCGCGGCCTGGGCGACCGGATGGCGGTACTGGGCGCCTACCTGATCGGCCGCGTCGGACGCCAGGCAGCCAGGCCATAAAGCCAGCCCGATCGCCGCAATCGATTTACCGTCTGGCCGGAAGAAGCTGCGAAAGAGCTACAGAAACGCACAGCAACCTATTGGTTTTGCATTTTCTTTGACGACGAGTGATGCAAATGCACCGCCGTCGATCGTGGTCCCCGACCGGCGCGGCTCAGCCAGATGTCAAAGACACGGCGACCGGAAGCACAGCGGAGTAGTCGTCCTTCGCGTGCGCCTGCGCGGTCAGGCTGAACAGTTGCGTGGCGGCGGCCATGGTCGCCAGCGGCGCCGCATGGCTGGCAGCGTCGGCCAGCAGCAGGCCCATGTCCTTGTGGGCAAGCCAGGTGGGGAATTGCGGCCTGATGTCGCCGTCGCCCGCTGCCTTCAGCTTTCGCTTGTGGTGCGGGGAAACGACCGCGAGGCCGTCCAGCGCATCCAGCAGCACGCCGCGGTCCAGGCCGGCGGCCAGCCCGTAGCCGACGCCCTCGGCGATGACGGCCATGGTCGAGGCCATGATGCCGTTGACCACCAGCTTGATGGTCGAGCCCTGACCGGACGGCCCGACATGGATGGTCTTCTTGCCGATCGCGTCCAGGATCGGCCGCGCCCGCGCCACGTCGGCGGCCTCGCCGCCGACCAGCACCACCAGTTCGCCCGCCTCGGCTTCGGGGGTGCTGCCGGATACCGGCGCGTCCAGGATGGCGACGCCCTGCGCGGCACCGGCCTTGGCCAGCCGTCGCGACGCGTCCGGAGACACCGAGCTCGTGTTGATCACCAGCCCGCCGGAGCGCAGGCCGGCGAGCATGCCGTCGCTGCCGTAGGACGACGCCTCGAGCGCGGCATCGTTGGGCACCGAGATCAGGACGATGTCGGAGGCTTCGGCGAGCGCTCGCGCCGAGCGATGCAGCGGGCTGCCGTCGTCGGCGCGCTCGCCCCTGGCGCTCGGCGTGTAGGCGGCGATGGCGTAGCCGGCGTCGCGCACATGCTTCGCCATGCGCTGGGCCATCGCGCCATAGCCGATGAAGCCGACGGTGCCTTGCTGTTCCGGCATGGTGGAGTTCCTCATGAGACGTGTCCGGTCGCAGGCAGGCGCGGTCGGGTGGCGTCGCGCGGTCAGGCGCGCTTTCGCTTGCGGGTCGCTTCTGGCGCCGGCAGCAGCGGGCGCAGGAACCGGCCGGTATGGCTTTCGGCCGACGCCGCGATGTCCTCCGGCGTGCCGATCGCGACGATCCGGCCGCCGCCGTCGCCGCCCTCGGGCCCGAGATCGAGCACCCAGTCGGCGGTCTTGATGACCTCGAGATTGTGCTCGATCACCAGCACGGTGTTGCCCTGGTCGACGAGCGCATGCAGCACTTCCAGCAGCTTGCGCACGTCCTCGGTGTGCAGGCCGGTGGTCGGCTCGTCGAGGATGTAGAGGGTGCGTCCGGTGGCGCGGCGGGCCAGCTCCTTGCTCAACTTGACGCGCTGCGCTTCGCCGCCGGACAGGGTCGTTGCCTGCTGGCCGAGCTTTACGTAGCCCAGGCCCACCTGCTGCAGGATGGTCAGCCGGTCGCGGATCCGGTTGGCAGCCGAGAAATACGGCACCGCCTCGTCGACGGTCATGTTCAGCACGTCGGCGATGGAGTGGCCGCGGAACTTCACTTCCAGCGTTTCGCGGTTGTAGCGCGCCCCCTTGCAGGTGTCGCAGCGCACGAACACGTCGGGCAGGAAGTGCATCTCGATCTTCAGCACGCCGTCGCCCTGGCAGGCCTCGCAGCGGCCGCCCTTGACGTTGAAGGAGAAGCGTCCCGGCGTGTAGCCGCGCGCCTTGCTGTCGGGAAGCTCGGCGAACCAGTTGCGGATCGGTGCGAACAGGTCGGTGTAGGTCGCTGGATTTGAACGAGGCGTGCGACCGATCGGCGACTGGTCGATGTCGATGATCTTGTCGAGCAGCTCCATGCCGTCAATGCGCTCGTGCGGCGCCGGCACCTCGCCGGAGCCCATCAGCCGGCGGGACAGCGCCTTGTAGAGCGTGTCGATCACCAGGGTGGACTTGCCGCCGCCGGACACGCCGGTGATGCAGGTGAAGGTGCCGAGCGGGAAGGCGGCGGACACGGTCTTGAGGTTGTTGCCGGTGGCGCCGACCACGCGGACCTGGCGCTTCGGATCGGTCTTGCGACGCTCCGTCGGCACCTCGATCCGCCTGCGGCCGGACAGGTAGGCGCCGGTCAGGCTGTCGGGATGGGCGGCGACCTCGTCCGGAGTGCCGTGGGCGATGACGTTGCCGCCATGCACGCCGGCCGCCGGCCCCATGTCGATCAGGTAGTCGGCGGCGCGGATCGCCTCCTCGTCATGCTCGACCACCAGCAGCGTGTTGCCGAGCCGCTTGAGCCGGTCGAGCGTGCCGAGCAGGCGCTCGTTGTCGCGCTGGTGCAGGCCGATCGAGGGCTCGTCCAGCACATACAGCACGCCGGTGAGGCCGGAGCCGATCTGGCTGGCGAGCCGGATGCGCTGGCTCTCGCCGCCGGACAGGGTGGCCGAGCCGCGCGACAGGGTGAGGTAGTCGAGCCCGACGTCGTCGAGGAAGCGCAGCCGGTCCAGGATCTCGCGCAGGATGCGGCGCGCGATCTCGGCACGCTGCGGCGTCAGCGTCGCCTCGACGGTGGCGAACCATTCCAGCGCGCGGCGGATCGGCAGCTCTGACGCGTCGGCGATGGTATGGTCGGCGATCTTGACCGAGAGCGCCTCGGGCCGCAGGCGGGCGCCGTTGCAGACATGGCAGGGCTTCTCCGACTGATAGCGCGACATCTCCTCGCGGATCCAGGCGCTGTCGGTCTCGGCATAGCGGCGCTGCAGGTTCTTCAGCACGCCCTCGAAGGCCTTGTTCACCTTGTAGGCGCGCTTGTCGTCCTTGTAGGTGAACTCGACGCTTTCCTCAGTGCCGTGCAGCACGGCGTCGCGCACCGCCTCGGGAAGCCCTTCCCAGGAGACGGTCATCGAGCTCTTGAAGTGCCGGACCAAGCTCTGCAGCGTCTGGATGTAGTAGGGGCTCTGGCTGCCGTTCCAGGGCGCCACGGCGCCGGCGGCGAGCGTCAGGTTCTCATCGGGCACCACCAGGTGCGGATCGAAGAAGCTTTCGTGGCCGATGCCGTCGCAGACCGGGCAGGCGCCCTGCGGCGCGTTGAAGGAGAACAGCCGCGGCTCGATCTCCTCCAGCGTGAAGCCGCTGACCGGGCAGGCGAAGCGCGACGAGAACACGGTGCGCTTCGGGTCGTCCTCGCCCTTGATGACCTCTTCCGCATAGACGATGCCGTCGGACAGGCCGAGCGCCTGCTCGAAGCTGTCGGCGAGCCGGCTCTCGATGCCCTCCTTGACCACGATGCGGTCGACCACCGCCTCGACGGTGTGCTTGAGCTTGCGGTTGAGGTTCGGCACCTCGGCGATCTCGTAGAGGGTGCCGTCCACCTTGGCGCGGGTGAAGCCCTTGCGGGCGAGGTCGGCCAGCTCCTTGCGGTATTCGCCCTTGCGGTCCTTGATCACCGGGGCCAGCAGCATCAGCCGGGTGCCTTCCGGCATCGCCAGCACCCGGTCGACCATCTGGCTGACGGTCTGTGCCTCGATCGGCAGGCCGGTGGCGGGCGAGTAGGGCACGCCGGCGCGGGCCCAGAGCAGGCGCATGTAGTCGTGCACCTCGGTGATGGTGCCCACCGTGGAGCGCGGGTTGCGGCTGGTGGTCTTCTGCTCGATCGAAATGGCAGGCGACAGGCCCTCGATCGAATCCACGTCGGGCTTGCCCATCAGTTCGAGGAACTGGCGCGCATAGGCCGACAGGCTCTCGACGTAGCGGCGCTGGCCCTCGGCATAGATGGTGTCAAAGGCGAGCGAGGACTTGCCGGAGCCGGACAGGCCGGTGACCACGGTGAGCGCGTCGCGCGGGATGTCGACGTCGATGTTCTTGAGGTTGTGCTCGCGGGCGCCGCGCACCCGGATCGCGGTGTTTGCGGAGCCGGCCTTGGGTTCGTTTGCAGCCGTCATGACCGGGCTCCTCTTCGTCACGCCGTTCTCCCGTTCATACTCTGTTCTTGTTCCGCCGGCATAGTCCGGCGAGTAGACAGGGGGATTACTCCACACGATGACATCCGGGAACGCATGCGTGTTCCGGAGCCGTGCGAAAAACAGGAAGTTGCGATGGCGGGCAGCGTCAACAAGGTGATCCTCGTGGGGAATCTCGGGAAGGACCCCGAGGTTCGGAATGCCCAGAACGGCACCAAGATCGTCACCTTCACCCTGGCGACCAGCGAGAGCTGGAACGACAAGGGCACCGGTGAGAAGCGCGAGAAGACCGAGTGGCACCGGGTGGTCGTGTTCAACGACCGCATCGCCGACGTGGCCGAGCGCTACCTGAAGAAGGGTCGCAAGGTCTATGTCGAGGGCTCATTGCAGACGCGCAAATGGACCGACCAGTCCGGCGTCGAGAAGTTCACCACCGAGGTGGTGATCGACCGCTTCCGCGGCGACCTCACGCTGATCGACAATAATCGCGGCGGCGAGGAAGGCGGCGGCGACAGCTTCGGCGGGGGCAGCAACTATGGCGGCGGCAGCGGCGGCACGCCGCGCGCGGCGAGCGCGCCCCGTGGCGGTGCGCGTGGCGGCCAGGGCGGCAATCAGGGCGGTGGCGCGGGCGGCGGCACGTCGGGCGGCTGGGAGCCGTCGGGCGGCGACCTGGATGACGAGATCCCGTTCTAGGGCGACGTCACGACCGGACTTGACGTTCCGCTCATCTGAGACGATCTTTTGTCTCAGCTGGTAGGATCCTTGGCGATGATGGCGACTGCGGACGTTCTGGGCTTCCAGCCGCCGGCGGCGGGCGTGATGTCGATGCTGTCGCTGGCCATGGAGATCGAACGCGGCCTGCCGCTGGCCGCACTGGACCGCGTGGCCGACTCGGTGGCGCCGGGGGATGGCAGCTTCGCCTTCCGGCTGGTGCCGCGCGCCACCCTGGCCAGACGGCGGCGGGGCGTCGTCGGCGGGTTGGCGGATGCCGGCTCGCGCCTGACGTCGGAGGAGGGAGCCCGGGTGGCGAGGCTCGCCGGCATCTGGGCGGCGGCGCTCGACGTCTGGGGCACGCCGGACGCGGCGCGGGAGTTCCTGTTCCGGCCGCACGCGATGCTCGAGGACCGCCGGCCGATCGACGTCGTGCTGGCCAACGAGTTCGGCGCCCCGTTGGTGGACGGCATCCTCGGACGGCTGAGGTTCGGCTCGGCCGCGTGACGCCGCAGCGTCTCGACCGCGTCCTGACTGCCTGGCGGATCGGCGACCCGGACGGCGCCTTTCCGATCTTCGATGCCACCGGCTCCACCCTGTATCCCGGACGCTGGAACGGCGCCCGCACCCCGATGATCTATGCGAGCGAGCACTACTCCACCGCGATGCTCGAGAAGCTCGCCCATGGCAGCGGCCGCCTGCCGCCGAACCAGCATTTCATCGAGATCACCATTCCCAACGGCGTGTCCTACGAGGTGCTGGCGCCGTCGCATCTGCCGGGCTGGGATCATCCATCCTGCGCCGTGTCGCGTCCGTGGGGGGAACGATGGCAGCAGGAGCGGCGCTCGCTGCTGCTGCTGGTGCCGAGCGTGGTCGCCCGCATGGAGCGGCATGTGCTGATCAACCCGGATCATCCCGAGCGCGCCGGCATCGCGCACGGGCTGCATGAGCCCGTCTGGTGGGACCGGCGCCTGTTCGCCTGAGCGCCGCTGCAGACCGCTCCGGCCCGGAGGCGGATTGTCCTCGGCACCGCGACGCATGCTAGATTGGTGTTCCGACGCGCCCCGACCGGCGTGACCATCCCTGTGTGCCCGGCCGGGCCCGCGGCGCATCGCGTGCCGCATCCGTCCGTCGCCTGACTGTGTGGACCGACCTTGAGCGATACACCCGAACCGCCGGCCCCGCCGATCCCCCCCGCGCTGGGGCCTTCGGGCCGTGGACCGTCCGACATGGTTCCGGTGACGATCGAGGAGGAGATGCAGACCTCCTACCTCGCCTATGCGATGTCGGTGATCGTCAGCCGCGCGCTGCCCGACGTGCGCGACGGGCTGAAGCCGGTGCACCGGCGCATCCTGTATTCGATGCGCGAAAGCGGCTTCACCCCGGACAAGCCGTATCGCAAGTCGGCGCGCGCCGTCGGCGACGTAATGGGCAAGTATCATCCGCACGGCGACAGCTCGATCTACGACGCCATGGTGCGCATGGCGCAGTCCTGGTCGATGCGGGTCAGGCTGATCGACGGGCAGGGCAATTTCGGCTCCGTCGACGGCGATAGCCCGGCGGCGATGCGCTACACCGAGGCGCGCCTGGCCAAGCCGGCGATGTTCCTGCTCGACGACATCGACCGCGACACCGTCGACTTCCAGCCGAACTACGACGAGAGCGAGGAGGAGCCGAAGGTCCTTCCCGCCACCTATCCGAACCTGCTGATCAACGGCGCGTCCGGCATCGCCGTCGGCATGGCGACCAACATCCCCACGCACAACCCGAGCGAGATCATCGACGCGACGCTGGCGCTGATCGCAGACCCCGGCCTGTCGCTCGACGCGCTGATGAAGATCGTGCCGGGCCCCGACTTCCCGACCGGCGGCATCATTCTCGGGCGCTCCGGCATCCGCCAGGCCTACGAGACCGGGCGCGGCTCGGTGCTGATCCGCGCCAAGGCCGAGATCGAGGACATCAGGCGCGACCGCAAGGCGATCGTGATCAACGAGATCCCGTATCAGGTCAACAAGTCTACGCTGCAGGAGAAGATCGCCGAGCTGGTCCGCGCCAAGCAGATCGAGGGCATCTCCGACATCCGCGACGAGAGCGACCGCTCTGGCATGCGGATCGTGATCGAGATCAAGCGCGAGGCGACGCCCGAGGTGGTGCTGAACCAGCTCTACCGCTTCACCCAGCTGCAGACCTCGTTCGGCGTCAACATGCTGGCGCTGAAGGACGGCCAGCCGAAGCTGATGGGCCTGCACGAGATGCTGGCCGCCTTTATCGCCTTCCGCGAGGAGGTGATCCTGCGTCGCTCGCGTTACGAGCTGGGCCGCGCCCGCGACCGCGGCCACCTGCTGGTCGGGCTGGTGCTGGCGGTGGCCAACATCGATGCGGTGATCGCGCTGATCCGTTCGGCGCCGGACGCGGCGGCGGCGCGCGAGGCGCTGATGGCCGAGGCGTGGAATGCCGCCGAGATCGAGCCGCTGCTGTCGCTGATCCAGGACGAAGGCAACGTCGTGGCGGGCGGCCGGGTGCATCTCACCGAGGCGCAGGCGCGCGGCATCCTGGAGCTGCGGCTGCAGCGCCTGACCGGGCTCGAGCGCGACAAGATCCAGTCCGAGCTGGGCGACGTCGCCCGGCGCATCAACGAGCTGCTGGAGATCATCGGCAGCAAGCCGCGCCGGCTCGAGGTGATGCAAGGCGAGCTGGCCCAGGTGCGGGCCGAGATCGCCACGCCGCGCGCCACCGAGATCTCCGACGTCGCCGGCGACCAGACCGACGAGAGCCTGATCGAGCCCGGGCAGATGGTGGTCACCATCACCCGCGACGGCTTCATCAAGCGCACGCCGCTGGAAACGTTCCGCCAGCAGAACCGGGGCGGGCGTGGACGCACGGCGGCAGGCCGTCGCGGCGACGACATCATCACCCGCTCCTTCAACGCCCATACCCACCAATGGGTGCTGTTCTTCTCGTCGGGCGGCAAGGCCTACCGCGAGAAGGTCTGGCGGCTGCCGGAAGCGAGCCCGACGGCAAAGGGGCGGGCGCTGGTCAACCTGCTGCCCGAGCTCGGCGGCGACTCGATCACCACCGTGCTGCCGCTGCCGCAGGACGAGACCCTGTGGGAAAGCCTGCACCTGGTGTTCGCGACGCTGAGCGGCAACGTGCGCCGGAACCGGCTGAGCGACTTCCGCAACGTCCGCGCCTCCGGCCTGATCGCGATGAAGCTGGACGAGGGCGACCGGCTGATCGGCGTCGCCACCTGCCGGGAAGGCCAGGACGTGATGCTGGCGACCCGGCTCGGGCGCTGCATCCGCTTCCAGATCAGTGACGACACGCTGCGGGTGTTCGCCGGCCGCGACAGTTCGGGCGTGCGCGGCATCCGCCTCGGCACCGGGGACGAGGTGAACAGCCTGGCGGT
>CAXTZG010000061.1:0-21943 GCA_964248625.1 uncultured Acetobacteraceae bacterium
CCTGGCTGCTGGCCCTCAGGCCGGACCAGGCGCTGCGATCCGCCCGCGCCGCGTCGGCGCTGGCGCCCGGCGATCCGGACCTGGTGGTGGATGGCGCGCGCGCCGCGGTCGCGGCCGGGCAGCCGGCGGAGGCGGTGAGCGGCCTCGCGTCCGTGCTGGCGGCCCATCCGGACCGGGGCGACGCGCTGGTGGTGCGCGCCACCGCCTTTCGCACGCTGAACCGGATCGCGGAGGCGCGTGCCGACATCGAGGCCGCCTGCGCCAGGCTGCCGGACGAGCCGGACGCGCTGCTGGAGCGCGGCATCCTGCGCGAGCGGTCGGGCGATCTCGACGGCGCCCGCGACGACTGGAGCCGCATCCTGTCGCTGTCGCCCGACACCCACGAGGCGGACCTGGCGCAGCAGGATCTGGCGCTGCTCGATGCTGGCCCCGACGCCCGCTAGCACGCTCGCTCAGGCGGCGCTGCCCGCTGCCCAGCCGCTCGACCAAGCCCACTGGAAGTTGTAGCCGCCGAGCCAGCCGGTGACGTCGACCGCCTCCCCCACGAAGAACAGGCCGGGCACCGATGCGACCTCCATCGTCTTCGACGACAGGGCGGTGGTGTCGATGCCGCCGCGGGTGACCTCGGCCTTGGCATAGCCCTCGGTGCCGGACGGGATCAGGCGCCAGTCGCCGAGGCGCCCCGCCACCGCCTTCAGCACGCTGCCGGGCAGGCCGCCGATCGGGCCGGACGCGCCCTGCTCCTGGGCGACGGCCTGGGCGAGACGCTGCGGCAGGATCTCGCCCAGGATGGTGGCGAGCTCGGCCTTGCCGCGGGTCTGGCGGCGCTGGCTCAGGAAGCCCGGCAGGTCCTGGCCCGGCGCCAGGTCGAGGCGGATCGGCTCGCCCGCCTGCCAGTAGGAGGAGATCTGCAGCAGGGCCGGACCCGACAGGCCGCGATGGGTGAACAGCATGGCTTCCGGAAACGCCGCCGTGCCGCAGCGCGCCACCGCGCCGAGCGACACCCCGGCCAGCGCGCGCATCGAGGCCTGCGCGTCGCCGGCGAAGGTGAACGGCACCAGGGCCGGCGCCAGCGGCGTCAGCGGCACGCCGAAGCGGCGGGCGACGTCGTGCGCAAAGCCCGTGGCGCCGATCTTGGGGATCGACAGCCCGCCGGTGGCCATGATCAGGCTGTCGGCCTCGACGCTGCCGCCGTCGGTGGCGACCCGGTAGCGCTCGCCGCGGTCGATGGCGGTGATGCGGCGGCCGAGCTGCAGCACCACGCCGGCTGCCTCGCACTCGGCCAGCAGCATGGCGACGATCTGGCGGGCCGAGCCCTCGCAGAACAGCTGGCCGAGCGTCTTCTCGTGCCAGACGATGCGGTGCTTCTCGACCAGGGCCAGGAAGTCCATGGCGGTGTAGCGGGCGAGTGCCGAGCGGCAGAAGTTGCGGTTCTGCGACACGAAGCGATCCGGCCGGCAGTCGCGGTTGGTGAAGTTGCAGCGCCCGCCGCCGGAGATCACGATCTTGGCGCCCGGCTCGGCGGCGTGCTCGAGCAGCAGCACCCGCCGGCCGCGCCGGCCTGCGGCGATGGCCGCCATCAGCCCGGCCGCCCCGGCGCCGGCGATGATCACGTCGAAGGAGGCAGGCGCGGTCATGCCGGCGGCCTCAGAAGTCGAGGTCGCCGTAATGGTCGGGCGGGTTGATGCCGGTGACGCGGTCGTTCAGCAGCGCCCGGAAGCAGGGGCGCGACTTGACCCGCGCATACCAGTCCTTGGTGGGCGGGCTCAGCGTCCAGTCCAGGTCGCCGATATAGTCGAGCGAGGAAAGCTGGGCGGCGGCGGCGAAGTCGGCCAGCGACAGGGAAGGGCCGGCGAGCCACTTCCGTGTTTCGGCCAGCCAGCCGATATAGTCCAGGTGGTAGCGGATGTTGGCGTAGCCAGCCCGCAGCGCGGTGGCGTCGGGGTTGCCGCGTCCGACCAGGCGCTTCATGTATTTCTCGCCCAGCAGGTTGCGCGTCACCTCCTGGTGGAACTTGCCGTCGAACCAGGCGGCCAGCCTGCGCACCTCGACGCGCTCGGCCAGCGTGCGGCCGAGCAGAGGGGTGTCGGGATAGGCCTCCTCGAGATACTCGCAGATCACCGTGCTGTCGGGGATCGACAGCCCGTTCTCCTCCATCAGCATCGGCACGGTGCCGGCCGGGTTGAGGTCGAGGAACTCCGGCCGCCGCTCCCACACCTTCTCGACCTTCAGCTCGAACGGCAGCCGCTTCTCCCCCAGCACCAGGCGGACCTTGCGCGAATAGGGCGACAGCGGGATGTGGTGCAGGATTCGCATGGGCGTTCCTTATTTCATCCATCCGCCTCATGCCAGAGACCGCATCCTGCGGCAGCCGATCCGGATGCCATTCGATAACGGTTTGATGACGGACCACGGCCCGTGCATGCTGCGCCACGCCGCCGAACCGCGGCGCCGTTCCTTTCCCGAGGCTCCCCGCCCGTGCCAGACACCGCCCTGCCCGACGCCCCACGGCCGCTGCCGCAGATCCGCGCGCGGGGACGCTCGTTCATGGCGCTGGTGCTGTCGCCCGAGCCGCCGCTTGCCGACTGGCTGGCAGCGCTGGACGCGCAGGTGGCCAAGTCGGCCGAGTTCTTCGCAGCCAAGCCGGTGGTGCTGGATTGCGGGCTGCTCACGCAGGACGAGGCGGGCCTGTCCGAGCTGGTGCCGGCGCTGCAGGCGCGCGGCATCCGGCTGATCGAGATCGAGGGCGCCGACCCGGCCTGGGCGGCGACGGCGGACTGGGCCTGGCCGCAGGGCTTCTCCGGCGGCCGGGCGATCGGCACGATCGAGATCCCCGAGGAGGCGCCGCCTCCCCCGCCCGATCCGGCGCGCGCCTCGCTGGTGCTCGACGCGCCGGTGCGGTCCGGGCAGTCGGTCTCGTTCCCGGACGGCGACGTGGTGATCCTGGGCTCGGTGGCGTCGGGGGCGGAAGTGTCGGCGGGCGGCTCGATCCACGTCTATGGCGCGCTGCGCGGCCGGGCGCTCGCCGGCGTCGGCGGCAACCGGTCGGCGCGCATCCTGAGCCTGCGCATGCAGGCCGAACTGCTGGCGATCGACGGGTTCTACCGGGTCGCGGACGACATGCCGCAGCAGCGTCTCGGCCAGCCGACGCAGGCGCGCCTCGATGGCGAGACGCTGGTGCTGTTGGCCCTCGATTGATGTAGAGCAGTCGAAACGATCCGAATCCTCCCGCAGCCACCGGCGGGCGGGTCCGGATGGTTGTGCCAGGGAGGGTTGCGCAATGGCCAAGGTGCTGGTCGTCACGTCAGGCAAGGGCGGCGTCGGCAAGACGACATCGACCGCAGCGCTGGGTGCAGCACTCGCCCAGGGCGGGCAGACCGTCGTGGTGGTGGATTTCGACGTGGGCCTGCGCAATCTCGACCTGGTGATGGGCGCCGAGCGGCGGGTGGTGTTCGACCTGATCAACGTGGTGCAGGGCGACGCCAAGCTCGCCCAGGCGCTGATCCGCGACAAGCGGGTCGACACGCTGTCGATCCTCCCCGCCAGCCAGACGCGCGACAAGGACGCGCTGACCCCGGACGGCGTCAAGCGGGTGATCGACGAGCTGCGGAGCAAGTTCGACTGGGTGGTCTGCGACAGCCCGGCCGGCATCGAGAAGGGCGCGCAGCTGGCGATGTATCACGCCGACGAGGCGGTGGTGGTGACCAATCCGGAAGTGTCGTCGGTGCGCGACAGCGACCGCATCATCGGCATGCTGGACAGCACCACGGCCAAGGCCAAGGCGGGCGAGAAGCTCGCCAAGCACCTGCTGCTGACCCGCTACGATCCGGTGCGCGCGGCACGCGGCGAGATGCTGCGCACCGAGGACGTGCTGGAGATCCTGTCGATCCCGCTGCTGGGCATCATCCCGGAAAGCGAGGAGGTGCTGCGAGCCTCGAACCTCGGCTCGCCGGTGACGCTGAGCAATCCCGAGAGCGCGCCGGCACGGGCCTATTTCGACGCAGCCCGCCGCCTCAAGGGCGAGACGCTGGAGATGCAGATCCCGAGCGACCGCAAGGGGCTGCTGGCCAAGCTGTTCGGGCGGAGGGTGGCATGAGCTTCCTGGCAGGCCTCTTCGCCAAGCGCGGGTCGGCTCCGGTCGCGCGCGACCGGCTGCAGATCCTGCTGGCGCACGAGCGCTCCAACGGCGAGGGTCAGTCGGAGCTGATCGCCAAGCTGCGCGAGGAGATCCTCGAGGTGATCGCCCGGCACGTGCCGATCGACCGCGACAAGGTGCAGATCAAGCTCGATCGCGGCGTCGCGGTCTCGACGCTGGAGATCGACATCGAGGTGCCGGGACTGAAGGCGAAGGCACTGCCGGCCAAGGCGGACAAGCCTGCCGCCGAGGCAAAGGTCGATCCGGCCAGCGGCACCAGGACGCTGCCGACCGGACCCTGATCCGCGGATCAGGGCATCAGGACGCCGGCAGCTGCGGCTCGAGCAGCTTGCTGCTTTCGCCGACATCCAGCAGCGCGGCCGCGCGCGCGCCTGCCGCGTCGCGCCGTCGCAGCGCCGCGATCAGCTGGGCGTGCGGATGGCGCCCGGGGGCCATCTCCGGCAGCGGCCGGTCCAGGCCGAGCGCGTAGATCGGGCCGATCCGCATCCACAGCCCTTCCAGCGCGCGCAGGATGATCGGCGCCTGCCCGGCCCGGCAGACGGCGCGGTGCACCAGCACGTTCGCTTCCAGCATCGCCGCCTGCTCGTGGCGAACATAGGCCGCCATGCAGGCGGCGTCGGCCTGCTCGATCCCGTCGATCTGCGCGTCGGTGGCGAACTCGACCGCCCGCTCCGCAGCCCGCGCCTCGAGGTCGCCGCGCATCTCGGTGAGTTCGCGTAGGCCCGCCTGCGTCATCACCGGCACGATCGCCGAGCCGCGCTCGTCGAGCGCCAGCGCCTGCTCGGAGACCAGACGCAGCAGCGCCTCGCGCACCGGGGTCGGGCTGAGGTTCAGCGACGTCGCCAGCGGCCGCAGGATCAGCCGGTGGCCGGGCCCGAGCGCGCTGGAGGTGAGCGACCGGCAGATCTGGTTGTAGGCGCGCTGGCTCAGGCTTTCCCGGCTGCCGCCCCGGTCGAAGCTGGCGTTCGGCGGCACCAGCCGTTCCGGGACGGGCCGCGGCAGCACAGGTGCCGGCGATACGGCAAGCGACGGCAGGCGGGTGAGACTATCGATCACGCGAGGGACGCCATTCGCTGGTCATGCCGGCCACCGGCAGGCATCGCCTGGGGGAAACGGAACGACGATTCAGTTCATGTTCGCGTTCATTAGCTGGCGTCCGGGGCCGTTTGGAAAGCGGCAAGTTCGCGTGCCAGACCTCTGCTGCGGGCGCTGCCGGCCGCGAGGTCAGGTCACGTCCTCCAGGCTCATGGCCTGACGCGACAGCAGATCGCGATACGGACCCTCGGCGCGCTCAAGCGCCGAGGGGGCGCCGTCCTGGAGGATGCGGCCGGACTGCATCAGCACGATGCGGTCGAAATCGCGCAGCGTGGACAGGCGGTGGGCGACGGCGATCACGGTCCGGCCGACCATCAGCCGGTCGAGCGCCTGCTGCACCTTCTGCTCGCTCTCGCTGTCGAGCGCGCTGGTGGCCTCGTCGAGCAGCAGGATCGGCGCGTTGCGTAGAAAGGCGCGCGCGATCGCCAGACGCTGGCGTTGGCCGCCCGACAGCTTGACGCCGCGGTCGCCGACCTCGGTGGCAAATCCGTGCGTCATCGCCTGGATGAACTCGCTGCAGCCGGCGGCGTCGGCTGCGGCGTGCACCTCCTCGTCGGACGCCTCGGGCCTGCCGTAGCGGATGTTCTCGAGCACCGAGCGGTGGAACAGCGACACGTCCTGCGGCACCACCGAGATCACCGACCGCAGCGCCTCGTCGGTCAGCGAGAGCAGGTTCTTGCCGTCGATCAGGATCTGCCCGGTCTGGACGTAGCGCATGCGCTGCAGCAGGGCGAGCGCGGTGCTCTTGCCCGAACCTGAGCGACCGATCAGCCCGATCCGCGTCCCGGCGCCGATGCGCAGGCTGAAATCGGCCAGCACGGCCTCGCCGCCCGGATAGGCGTAGGTGACGTGCTCGAACGCCACCTCGCCGCGCGGCTGGGCCTGGAAGCCGCCGGCGTCGGCGGCGTCCGGCATGTCGTGCGGCAGCAGCAGCGTCGACAGCGCCTCCGCCAGCCGGGCCACGTGCTGGATGGTCTCGACGAGCGCCACCGCGAGGTCGCGGGTGCCGTGCAGGATCATGAAGCCCAGCGTCACCACCATGACCACGTCGCCGATGCTCGCGCTGTGGCGATGCCACAGCATCACCGACCAGATCAGCAGGCCGGCGGTGAGCAGGGCGGTCAGCACGGCATGGATCAGCCGCAGCTTCTCCAGGTAGCGCAGCGAGGTGCCGCGCGAATGCATCTCGCCCTCCATGCGCTGGCTGAACCGGACCCGCTCGCGCCGCGTGGCGCCAAACGCGCGGACCAGCGGCATGTTGTTGATGATGTCGAGCAGCTCGCCGTCGACGCGCGCGGCGTCGGAGGCATAGCGGTGGTGCAGCGGCCGGCCGCCGGCCGCGAGGCGGAACATCAGCCACGAGATGACCGCCGCCAGCACCACCAGCACGCCGGCCATCGCCGGGCTGACGGTCAGCATCAGCAGGATGGAGAACGCCACGTTCAGGCAGGGCGGCAGCACGTTCCAGGTGGCGAGGTTCTCCAGCGTGAACATGGCGTTGGAGGTGGCGGTGATGCGGCCGGCCAGCGTGCCCGGCATGCGGTCGGCGAAATAGGACGGCGCATGTCCGGTCAGGTGGCGGAACAGGTCGCGCCTGAGGTCGCCGGTGACCTCGACAAAGGCATGGGTGGAGATCCAGCCGCCGACCCGCCAGGCCAGGTTGTCGATGGTGATCAGGATGCCGAGCAGCGCCACCGCCCCCCAGACCGGTCGCATCGAGCCGCCGTGGTAGCCGGTCAGCGTGTCGACAAGGTAGTGCACCGCATAGGAGGAGCCGACCACGGCGGCGATGGCGACCACCACCGACGCCAGGATCAGCCCGTGCCGCAGCTTGTGGTGCATCACGTAGCGGAACATGAACGCCAGCGGCCGCGGCGCCAGCCGGATCAGGTCGGCGTCGTTGATCGTGACGGCCTCGTCGCGGCTGGGCCTGGCGCGGCGTCCGGCGCGGGCGTGTTCCAAGTCCAGCTGCAATGCGCGCGCCCTTTCAATCGGAGACCTGTCATATCCTGCCGGCCGTCGGATGGAACTCCGGACGTTGCAGTGTGTTCAAGACGCCACACGCGACCCGATGGTCCATGACGCCGGCATCCGGGTGCCGCCCTGGCGCCCGATGCCCGGCCGTGCTCCGGTTGCCAACAAATTGCCGCGTTTATCGCGTTGAAGTCGATCTGAAGCCACCATGGAGCTCTTCATGCGCATAGCACAGATTGCCCCCCTTCATGAGGCCGTGCCCCCGAAGCTGTATGGCGGCACGGAGCGCGTGGTGTCGTTCCTGACCGAGGAGCTGGTCGCGCTCGGCCATGACGTGACCCTGTTCGCGAGCGGCGACAGCCTCACCTCGGCCGAGCTGCATGCGTGCTGGCCGCGCGCCCTGCGGCTCGATCCGGCGATCCGCGACCCGATCGCGCCGCACATGCTGATGATGGAGCAGGTGGCGCGGCGGCTGGATCAGTTCGACGTGCTGCACTTCCACATGGACTACTGGCCGTTCACCCATTTCAGCCGCCAGCCGACGCCCTTCGTGACCACCATGCACGGCCGGCTGGACCTGCCGGAGCTGCAGCCGGTGTTCGACTGCTTCAACAAGGCGCCGGTGGTCTCGATCTCCGACAGCCAGCGTCGTCCGCTGCCGCAGGCCAACTTCGTCCGCACCGTGCATCACGGGCTGCCGGAGAAGCTGCTGACGCCGCAGGGCAATCCCGACGGCAGCGACCGGACCTACCTGGCGTTCCTGGGGCGGATCTGCCCGGAGAAAGGCGTCGACAAGGCGATCCGCATCGCGCGCGCCGTCGGCATCCCGCTCAGGATCGCGGCCAAGGTCGACAAGGTCGACGTCGAGTATTTCGAGCAGGTGATCAAGCCGATGCTGGCCGACGGGCCGCAAGGCAGCGTGGAGCTGATCGGCGAGATCAATGACGGCCAGAAGGCCGGCTTCCTGTCGGGAGCCCGCGGCCTGCTGATGCCGATCGACTGGCCGGAGCCGTTCGGCCTGGTGATGATCGAGGCGATCGCCTGCGGCACCCCGGTGATCGCGTTCAACCGCGGCTCGGTGCCGGAAGTGATCGAGGACGGTCTGACCGGCCTGATCGTCGAGGACGAGACCAGCGCGATCGGCGCCATCGCCCGTCTCGACACGCTGAAGCCCGCCCTGATCCGCAAGCGGTTCGAGACCCGCTTCACGGCCCGCCGGATGGCCAACGACTATCTCGGCATCTACCGCCAGCTCGCCGCCCAGCACCGGCCGTCGCTGCGGCTCGTCGGCAACGACTAGCCGCGACGCCTTGTCGTACGCCTCGGCCGGCCCGCCGCCTCAGGCGGGCGGGCCGACGCCCGGCTGGCAGTTCTGGATCGACCGCGGCGGCACCTTCACCGACATCGTCGGCCGCAGCCCGTCCGGGACCTTGCGCGACCTCAAGCTGCTGAGCGAAACGCCGGGCGATCGCCGGGACGCGGCGGTGGTCGGCATCCGGACCCTGCTGGGTCTCGGTCCGGACGAGCCGCTGCCGGCGGATGCGATCTCGATCGTCAGGATGGGCACCACCGTCGCCACCAACGCCCTGCTGGAACGACGCGGCGCCCGCACGCTGCTGCTGGTGACGCACGGCTTCGCCGACCTGCTGCTGATCGGCAACCAGACGCGGCCGGACCTGTTCGCGCTCGACGTCCGGCGGGCGCCGCCGCTGCAGGAGCGCGTGGCAGCGATCGGCGGCCGGCTCGGCCCGGATGGCAGCGAGATCGAGCCGCTGGACGAGGATGCCGCGCGCCAGGCCCTGGCGGTTGCGCGGGCGGACGGCTTCGAGAGCTGCGCCATCGCCTTCCTGCACGGCTGGGCCCACCCGCGGCATGAGCGGCGGCTCGGGGCGCTGGCGGAGGCAGCGGGCTTTGCGCATGTCTCGCTCAGCCATGTGACCGACCCGAGGCTGCGGCTGGTGCCGCGGGCGCAGACCACGGTGGTCGACGCCTATCTGTCGCCGGTGCTCAGGCGCCATGTCGACCGGCTGCGCCAGGCGCTGCCCGGGGTCCGGCTGCACTTCATGCAGTCGCATGGCGGGCTGGTGCAGGCCGACCGGTTCGCCGCCCGCGACGCGATCCTGTCCGGTCCGGCAGGCGGCGTCGTGGGTGCCGTGCGCACCGCGCAGGCGGCCGGAATCTCGCGCATCGTCGGCTTCGACATGGGCGGCACCTCCACCGACGTGTCGCTGCATGACGGCGGCTTCGAGCGCATGGAGGAGGCGACGATCGACGGGCTGGCAATCCGGGCGCCGATGATGGCGATCGAGACGGTGGCGGCGGGGGGCGGCTCGATCCTGCGCTTCGACGGCGAGCGGCTGCGCGTCGGACCCGGCAGCGCCGGCGCCGATCCCGGCCCGGCCGCCTACCGGCGCGGCGGCCCGCTGACGGTGACCGACGCCAACATCCTGCTGGGCCGGGTCAGGCCTGAGCGGTTCCCCCGCCTGTTCGGGCCGGCGGGCGACCAGCCGCTCGATGTCGAGGTGGTGCGGGCCGGATTTGTTCAGCTCGCGGAGGCCTTCGCCGCCGCCGGCAGCCCGCTCTCGCCGGAAGGGGTGGCGGCGGGTGCCGTGCGGATCGCGGTGCAGCAGATGGCCGAGGCGATCCGCCGGATCGGGGTGGCGCGCGGACGCGACCTCGCGGGTTTCACCCTGGTGTGCTTCGGCGGCGCCGGCGGCCAGCATGCCTGCCTGGTCGCCGACGAGCTCGGGCTGGAGCGGATCTTCATCCATCCGCGCTCCGGCCTGCTGTCGGCCTACGGCATGGGCCTTGCCGACCAGACCATCCTGCGCAGCCGTGCGGTGGAGGCGGTGCTGACCGCCGAGCGGGCCCCGGCGCTGCACGCGCTGGCGGCCGGGCTCGAGGCCGACGCGCGCCGGGCGCTGGCCGAGGACGGCGCAGACCCCGCAGCCATCCGCTGCGAGCGCACCGTGCAGCTGCGCTACGACGGCAGCGAAAGCTGGCTGGCGCTGCCGCTCGGTCCGCTCGAGGCCATGCAGGACGGCTTCTCCGAGCTGCACCGGCAGCGCTTCGGCTTCGCGACGCCCGACCGGCCGCTGCTGGTGCAGGCGGTGCAAGCGGAGGCGATCGCGCCGGGCGAGCCGGTGGACGAGCCGGTGCTGGAGGGACGCGCGCAGGGCGGGCCGGCGCCTGCTGACCATGCGCCGATCTGGGACGGCGGGGCGATGCGGCCGACGCCGGTGTTCGAGCGCGACGCGCTGCGGGCCGGCGACCGCATCGCGGGTCCGGCGCTGATCGCGGAAGCCAACGCGACGACGATGATCGAGGCGGGCTGGGACGGCCTGCTCGACCCCCGCGGCGCCCTGGTGCTGCATCGGCTGCGACCGCGGTCGCGCGAGGCGCCGGCTGCCGCCATGCGGGCCGATCCGATCCGGCTCGCCTTGTTCAACGCCGTCTTCATGAGCGTCGCCGAGCAGATGGGGGCGGTGCTGCAGAACACCGCACTCAGCGTGAACATCCGCGAGCGGCTGGATTTCTCGTGCGCGCTGTTCGACGCCTCGGGCTGGCTGATCGCCAACGCGCCGCACGTGCCGGTGCATCTGGGGGCGATGGGCGAGAGCGTGCGTCACGTGATCCGCACACGCGGCGGCACGCTGCGGCCCGGAGACGCGGTGGCGCTGAACGATCCGTTCGCAGGCGGCACGCATCTGCCGGACATCACGCTGGTGACGCCGGTGTTCGACGCCGAGAACGCGCTGCGGTTCTTTGTCGGCAGCCGCGGGCATCACGCCGATATTGGCGGCATCACGCCGGGCTCGGTGCCGCCCTTCTCCACGCGGCTGGAACAGGAGGGGGTGGTGCTCGACGACGTGCTGCTGATGCAGGCGGGGACCTTCCGGGAAGAGGCGTTCCGCGCCCGGCTGGCCGACTCCCCCTACCCCGCCCGCAATCCCGACATGAACGTCGCCGACATCACCGCGCAGGTCGCCGCCAATTCTGCCGGCGTCGCGGCCCTGCGGCGGGTGGCGGACCGCTATGGCTGGGACGCGGTGTGCGACCAGGCCGGCCACGTCATGGACAATGCCGAGCACGCGGTGCGGCGGCTGCTTGACCGCCTGCCCGACGGCGAGCGCGCCTACCGGCTCGACGACGGCGCGATGCTGCGCGTCGCGGTGCGGATCGACCGGGTGGCGCGCACCGCCTGCATCGACTTCACCGGCACCGATGCGCAGCGGCCCGGCAACTTCAACGCGCCCCGGGCGGTGGTGCGCGCCTCGATCCTGTATGTGCTGCGCTGCCTGGTCGACGACCAGGTGCCGCTGAATGACGGCTGCCTGCGTCCGATCGAGATCATCGTGCCCGACGGCAGCTTCCTGAACCCCCGTCCGGGTGCCGCCGTGGTGTCGGGCAACACCGAGCTGTCGCAGGCGGTGGCGAACGCGCTGCTCGGCGCGCTCGGCGCCTGCGCGTCGGCGCAGGCGACGATGAACAACTTCATCTTCGGCGACGAGACGCGCCAATACTACGAGACCATCGGCGGCGGCACCGGGGCCGGGCCGGCGTTCGATGGCGCGGACGGCGTGCAGAGCCACATGACCAACACCCGGATGACCGACCCGGAGGTGCTGGAGATGCGCTTCCCCGTCCGGGTCGAGGCGTTCGGGATCCGTCGCGGGTCGGGCGGCGTCGGCCGGCATCGCGGCGGCGACGGGCTGGTCCGGCGGTTGCGCTTCCTGGAGCCGATGACGGCGATGCTGGTCTCGTCGCGGCGCACGGTGCCGCCCTTCGGCCTGGAAGGCGGCGACGACGGTGCGGCCGGGCTGCAATGGGTCGAGCGGGCGGACGGCACGCGCGAGACGCTGGACGGGGTCGCCCAGGCCGCGATGCAGGCGGGCGACGTGTTCGCGATCTGCACGCCAGGCGGCGGCGGCTGGCAGCGAGCGGATCCGGCCGAGCCTGCAACCTGACGCCCGCCCGGATCAGCCGTCGAGACGCCGGCGCATCAGCCGGTGCGGCAGCGTCACCTCGAGGAACGGCTCGCCCTCGGCGACGTAGCCCAGCCGCTGGTAGAAGCCGATCGCGGTGGCGCGCGCCGACAGCCGGACGCCGGTGGCCTGCCGGCGCCGGAGCTCGTCCTCGCCGCGGCGCACCAGCAGGGTGCCGAGGCCACCGCGCTGCAGGCCGGGCCTGATCGCCATCTGCCGGAGCTTGCCATCGCCGGCGACGTCCGGCGGAACCACCAGCAGCGTGCCGGCGAGCAGCGGGCCCAGCCAGAGCGCCAGATGCAGCTGGTCCGCTTCCGAGGCGAGCTGGGCGTCGCTGTAGGACAGGGCGAGCGGCGCCCGCAGCACCTGGGTCCGCAGCGCCACCATCTCGCGCCAGCCAGGGCTGCCCGGCGTTTCGCGGCTGATCCTGGGCGCCGCCGCCTCGCCCGGGCTCGCCGGTTTGCTCAACCGAGCGCGAGCAGCTCGACGTCGAAGATCAGGGTGGCGTTCGGCGGGATCGCCCGGCCGGCGCCGCGGCTGCCATAGCCATGCTCGGGCGGCAGCACCAGGATGCGCCGGCCGCCGACTCGCATCGTGGCGACGCCCTCGTCCCATCCGGAGATCACCTCGCCGACGCCGAGGGTGAAGCGGAACGGGCTGCCGCGATCGCGCGAGCTGTCGAACTTGGCACCCTCCTTGCCGCCCTCGTCGAGCCAGCCGGTATAGTGCACCACCACCGGCCGGCCGGGTGCCGGCTCCGCGCCGGTCCCCGCCACTTCGTCGCGATAGCGGATGCCGTTCGGCATGGTGATGAAGTCGTCTGACATGGGATGCTCCGGGGAACGGGCTGCCGGCACGATGCGGGTCAGCTCTTGTGGTCGGCCTTGAACGCGCCGCGGCTGCCTTTCGGCTGCTCCGGGCCGACGGTGGAGTCGCGGTCGGTCTGCTGCTCGAGCTCGGCATTCAGCTCGGCTCCCATCAGCACCACCATCGACGAGATCCAGATCCAGGTCATGAAGCCGATCACCGCGCCGAGCGAGCCGTAGGTCTTGTTGTAGTTGCCGAAGTTGGAGACGTAGAAGGAGAAGCCGGCGGAAACGAGAACCCAGACGATCGCCGCCGCCCCGCTGCCCCAGCTCACCCACTGCCAGCGCGCCTTGGCCCGGCTCGGGCCGTAGCGATAGATCAGCGCCAGCGCCCCGGTCAGCACCAGCAGCATGACCGGCCAGCGCGCCAGTTTCAGCAGCGTGTCGGTGAGGCTGCCGAAGCCGATGAAATCCAGCGCGACCGGCAGCGCCACGACCGCCAGCAGTGCCACGATCAGGAACACGACCGCACCCAGCGTGAAGCTGAGCGAGATCAGCGTCAGCCGGACGAAGGATCGCTGCTCGCGCTCGTGATAGACCACGTTCAGCGCATCGAACAACGACTTCACGCCGGCATTGGCGCTCCAAAGCGACGTGGCCAGGCCGACGACGGCGCCGAGGCCGAGCGCCTTGTGGCCGCTGGCGGTGAGTGCCGTGATCTGGCCCTTGATGATGTCGAGCCCGCCGCCGGGCACGATCCCGCCGAGCGCCTTCAGCTGGTCGTTCAGGCTGGCCGGATCGGTGAACAGGCCATACAGCGAGATCAGGCTGGCGATGGCGGGGAACAGCGCCAGCAGGCCGTAGAAGGTGACGCTGGCCGCTTCCGCCATCACCCGGTCCGCAGAAAAGCCGGCGGCCATCCGCTTCAGGACGTTCCACCAGCCCGTCGGCGGGATCTCGCCCGGGCTGTCGGCCTCGGCACCTGTCTGCTTCTCGCCGGGGCCGCTCTCGACCTGGTCCTTCCGGCCGGCCTTCGGCGACGGCTTCGGGCCGCCATCGGCAGCAGGCTCCGACGCGGGCCCGGCCGATGCGGCCGCCGCGCCGGCCGGGACGGCATCGCGGCGCGGCAGCAGCAGGCCGGCGATGGCGAGGGCCGCCAGGAGGATCGGATTGGGGCGGTCGGCCTGCGCCATGCGGATCGGACTTTCGTTGCGACTCTGTCAGCGCGACCGGCCGCGCGAGGTTGCGGCCGACGCCATCAGGCCGCCGCCGGTCCGCCTGCTGCGAGCAGCTGCGCCACCCGGACCGGCACCGGCGGATGGGTATCGTGCACCAGCGAGAACAGCCGGTCCGGCGTGAGCGTGCTGGCGTTGTCGCGCGCCAGCCGGGTGAGCGCCGACACCATGGGTGCGGCACCGACCGTCTGGCGCGCGAACTCGTCCGCCTGGAACTCGTGCCGGCGCGAGATCGCGTTGCCGGCGAGGTTGAGCAGCGGCGACGCCACCGACACCACGAGCCCGGCCAGCAGCAGCCCGATGGCCGGATCGGCGTGGCGGATGCCGAAGCCCGGCAGCAGGCCCGGCTGGCGCGACAGCCAGCCGATCGCAGCCAGCATCGCGAACAGGGCCGCGATGCCGCGCAGCATGCCGAACAGCGTGTGGCGATGGCGGAAGTGGCCGAGCTCGTGGGCGATCACCGCCTCGATCTCGTCGGTGCTGTGCGCGTCGAGCAGCGTGTCGAACAGCACGATGCGCTTGGTCGGACCGAAGCCGATGAAATAGGCGTTGCCGCGGCTGGAGCGGCGCGAGGCGTCCATCTCGAACAGCCCGCCGCTGCGAAAGCCGCAGCGCGCCAGCAGCGCCTCCACCGGGACCGCCACCTCGCGACGCAGCGGGGTGAAGCGGTTGAACAGCGGGGCGACCAGCCGGACATAGAGGGTGGGCGCTATCAGCATCGCGGCCGTCAGCACCGCCCAGACGGCGAGCCACCAGGGCACTCCCCACAGGCTCGGCAGCGCCTGCATCGCCCACAGGGTGCCGGCGGCGAGCGGGCCGCCGATCGCCGCCGTCAGCAGCAGCGCGACCAGGGTGTCGCGCGCGAACAGGCCCGGCGTCTTGCGGTTGAAGCCGAAGCGCTGCTCCAGCACCAGGTCGCGCCACGCGGACAGGGGCAGTGCGACCAGGGCGGAGGCCAGCCACAGCACGCCGAGGATCACCAGGCTGCGCAGGATCGACGGCGCCATCCGCGCCGACACCAGTCCCGAGACCAGGTCGAGCACCCAGACCAGCCCGACGATGCCGACGATCAGGTCGACCGCGCCGGCAACCGCGCCGAAGCGCAGCCGGGCCAGCCCGTAGGCCGCCGCCCGGCGGTGGTCGGCGAGCGGCACCGTGGCTGCAAAGGCCGCCGGCACGGAGTCGCGATGGAAGCGGATCGCCTCCGACTGGCGGCGCTGCAGCAGGAACTCGATGCCGTGCCACAGCACGGACCAGGCGACATAGGCGACCAGCAGCGTCGGCATCACGGCGTCTCCGCATCGACCACGATGCCGCTGTCACGCCGCGACCGGGTTATTCCAAGCAAAGTATGGCTTCCCCGGCATCCTGCAAGCGCCGGCGCCGGCGTCAGGAAACGCCGAGCAGCGGCGGCACCTTGGCTTCCGACAGAGCGGCTGCCTGTTGCGCAGCGAGCCTGTCCTTGCTGAAGCCCTCGACGGTCTCGTGATAGAGTCGGTGCCAGTTCATCGACACCTTCAGGCGCAGGAACACGCTGCCCAGGCCCACCGCCGAGCGGTCGAGCAGCACGAACTCGCGCGGCGGCTGCACGCCGCCGGTCCGCTTCAGGCCGGCATGCACCTTCTCGGCGATGGTGCGGCCGAAGGCGGGATCGTCGCTTTCCTGGATCGGACGCACGCGGTCCTGCAGCAGCGGCTCGTAGATGAAGCGCGCCCATTCGTTGAGCACCTCCATCGTCTCGCGGCTCAGGCCGACGAACCCCCAGCTCTCGTAGGCGTGGTAGGCCTGATCGTCGTCGTTGCGTTCGATCGCCTGCTGCAGGTCGATCACGCCCTGCACGAACTGCGGCCGGAAGATGCGGATGGCGCCGAAGTCGAGCAGGTTGAGGCCGTTGTCTGGCCTGACCTGGAAGTTGCCGAGATGCGGATCGCCGTGGATGACGCCGTAGCGGTAGAACGGCAGATACCAGGCGCTGAACAACGCGCGCGCCGTCTTTTCGCGCGACTCCATGGTGGGATTGGTGTCCAGGTAGGATTGCAGCGACACGCCGTCGAGCCAGCTCATGGTCAGCAGCCGTCCGCTCGACAGCTCCTCGATCGGCCTGGGGATGGTGACGTCGCCGTGGCCCGCCAGCATCAGCCGGTAGAGCCGCAGATGGGCGGCCTCGCGCGTGTAGTCGAGCTCCTCGCGCACCCGCTCGGCCAGCTCCTTGTAGATTTCGCCCGACTGGATCGCGTTGTCGACGCGGTGATACAGCGCCATGCCGAGACGGAGCTGGCGCAGATCGGCCTCGACGGTGGAGATCATGTCGGGATACTGCAGCTTGCAGGCGACCGGCGTGCCGTCATGCAGGGTAGCCCGGTGCACCTGGCCGAGGCTCGCGGCCGCGGCGGCATCGCGCTCGAAACTGCCGAACCGCTGCTCCCAGTTCGTTCCGAGTTCGGCTGCCATCCGCCTGCGCACGAACGACCAGCCCATCGGCGGCGCGTTGGCCTGCAGATGCGCGAGCTCGTCGGCATATTCCGGCGGCAGCGCATCCGGAATCGTCGAGAGCAGCTGCGCCACCTTCATCAGCGGGCCCTTCAGCCCGCCGAGAATCGCGCGCAGGTCTTCGGCATGCGCGGTCTTGTCGGTGCGGATGCCGATGCGCGAGCCGGCCATGCGGGCGGCGATGCCGCCGACCGCGCCCGAGGTGCGGGCGAGACGACGGATCTCGCCAAACACGCTGCTGCCGCGGTCCAGATCCCGATCATTTGCCATGATGCTAGGCCGCCTCGCCCCCGACCGGGACCGGTTGGTCCGCCTCGAGCTCGTCGATGAAGCCCGAGATGACATCGAGGCCCTTGCGCCAGAAGGCGGGATCGGTGGCATCGAGGCCGAACGGCGCCAGCAGCTCGCGGTGCCGCAGGGTGCCGCCGGCGCGCAGCATCTCGACGTATTTCTGCTCGAACCCGGGATGGCCGCTCGCGAACACGCCGTAAAGCGCGTTCACCAGGCAGTCGCCGAACGCATAGGCATAGACGTAGAACGGCGAGTGCACGAAGTGCGGCACATAGGCCCAGAACACGTCGTACTCCGGCGTGAAGCTGAAGGCCGGGCCCAGGCTCTCGGTCTGCACCTGGCGCCAGAGCTCGCCGATCCGCTCGGGCAGCAGCTCGCCGCCGCGACGCTCGTCATGCAGCAGCGTCTCGAAGCGGTAGAAGGCGACCTGGCGCACCACCGTGTTCAGCATGTCCTCGACCTTGCCGGCCAGCATCCGCCGCCGGCGCGCGGGATCGGTCTCGGCATCGAGCAGCGCGCGGAAGCACAGCATCTCGCCGAACACGCTGGCGGTCTCGGCCAGCGTCAACGGCGTCGAGCTCATCAGGTAGCCCTGCTCGGCCGCCAGCACCTGGTGGATGCCGTGTCCCAGCTCGTGCGCCAGCGTCATCACGTCGCGGGTGCGGCCGTGGAAGTTCATCAAGATATAGGGATGCGCCGCCGGCACGGTGGGATGCGCGAACGCGCCGCCCGCCTTGCCCGGACGCGGCGCCGCGTCGATCCAGGACCGCTCGAAGAAGCGCGCCGCGACCTCGCCCAGCGACGGCTCGAAGCCCGTGTAGGCGCGGAGCACGCGGGTGCGCGCCTCGTCCCAGCCGACGACGCCGTCCTCGTCCGACGGCAGCGGCGCGTTGCGGTCCCAGTGCTGCAGCGTCTCCAGACCGAGCCAGCGCGCCTTCAGGGCGTAGTAGCGGTGCGACAAGCGCGCGTAGTCGGAAGTGACGGCGGTGACAAGCGCGTCCACCACCTCGTCCTCGACCATGTTGCCGCGGTTGCGGGCGCTGCCGGGACGCGGATAGTGGCGCAGCCCGTCGCCGATCTCCTTGTCCTTGGCGAGCGTGTTGGTGATCAGCGAGAACAGCCGGACATTGCGGGTGAAGGTCTCGCCGATCGCGCGCGCGGCCCGCTCGCGCACCGCGCGGTCGCGGTCGGACAGCTTGTTGAGCGCGTCGCCCACGGTGAGCGAGGCGCCGTCCAGCTCGACCCGGAGCTGCGCCATGGTCTCGTCGAACAGCCGGCTCCAGGCGCTGGCGCCGGTCACCGACTTCTCGTGCAGGACGCGCTCGACCTCCTCGCTCAGCTGGTGCGGCCGGAACACGCGCAGATCGCGCAGGAACGGCGCCCAGCGCGCGAGGTCCTCGTGCTCCAGCAGCCGCTCGACGCGGTCGTCGTCGAGCTGGTTGAGCTCGAGGGTGAAGAAGATCAGGTGCGACGAGATCTGCGTCACCCGCTCGTTGATGCCCTGGTAGAAGCGGCCGATCGCCGGGTCGTCGGAATCACCTGCGAACAGCAGCCCGGCATAGGAGGCGGCGCGGCCGAGCAGCGCGTCGATGCGCTCGTACTCCTCGATCAGACCAGCCACCGCGGCGCCGCCCAGGGCCGGCAGCCGTCCGGCATAATGCGCGGCGAAGGCCTGCGCGGCGGCCTCCGCCTCGTCCAGATCACGCTGCAGCTCCTGGCTGTCCTGGCCCGGATACAGGTCCGACAGATCCCAGCTCGGCAGGTCGGCGTGCGCGGATGGCGTCCTGGAGGCTGCAGAAGAGCCCGCGACCTCGCGGTCCCGCGGCAAGGACAGGCTGTCGGCGGACCTGGTGGAGGAAGGCATGGGCGGCGTTGTCCTGTTCGATTTGGTCGACGTGTCATTTGTGGTCGCCCGGCTGCACATCAAAGGGCGCGCGGCCCGCGGCCGGTCGGTTCTGCCGGTATCGCGGCGGCGGCCGGTGCCGGCCTCGACCGTCGCCGTCCGGACGCCGGCGCCGGGACCGCCCGTCGCAGCGCCTGGCGTCCCGCGCGCCGTTGGGTGTGGCGGGTTCTGCTGGCCGGTCCAATGATCGGGGCGCGACCGGTATCGCATGACCGCCTGCCGGGCTGTCTGCTCGCCGATGGCCCGGCGAAGGGTCCTCGCCGACCGTCCCGATTGCCGGCATCGGTTCCGGGATCGCGCCGCGGCCCGGCATGTCGGGCATGACAGGCCTACAGGCGCACGAGCCAGCCTGTCGGCGCTGCCGCCAGACCGGCAGGCGGCGAGCCGTCAGCAGAATCCCGGTCGCGTCGCCGCCTCGGCTCACAGCATCAGCACGTCCTGGCGCGGATGGTGCGGCTTGGCCTTGTAGCCGGGCTCGACATGGATGCTGATCACCGCCTCGCCGACGGTCTCGCGGATCGCGCGCTCGATGTGGTCGCAGATGACATGGGCGGCATCCACCGTCATCTCGCTCGGCACCACGAGATGGAAATCCACGAAGGTCATGCGTCCTGCGATCCGCAGCCTGACGTCGTGCGCCTGGATGGCGCCTGTGCCGCCGCGTGCGATGGCGCCGCGCACGATGTCGACCTCGCCCAGATCCTGCACCTCGTCCATCAGCCCGCCGACGGAGTCGCGCAGCACGCCGTAGCCGGCGCGCAGGATGTTGAGCGCCACCACGCCCGCCACCGCGGGATCGAGCCACAGCCACCCGGTCAGCGGCACCAGCCCGAAGCCCGCCAGCACCGCCACGGTGGTCCAGACATCGGTCATCACGTGCCGGCCGCCGGCGGTCAAGGCGGGCGACCGGGACCGCCTGCCCTCGCGCAGCAGCACCAGCGCCCAGACCAGGTTGACCAGACCGGCGGCGGCATTCACGGCAATGCCGAGCAGCGGCGCGCGCACCGGCGCCGGATGGTCCAGCGCCTGCCAGGCGGCGCCGGCGATCATGAAGGCGGTGGCCAGCACCAGGCCGCCCTCGACGATGGCGCTCAGATACTCCGCCTTGTAGTGGCCGTAGCGGTGGTTGGAGTCGGCCGGCCGGGCGCTGTACCAGAGCGCGAACAGGGCGGCCAGCGCGGTGGCCACGTTGATCACCGTCTCGAGCGCGTCGGAATACAGCGCCACGCTGCCGGTGAGCCGGTAAGCGCCCGCCTTCATCGCCAGCACGATCACGCTGACGACGAGGCTGGTCCAGGCGATCGCCAGGGTGCGGCTCAACCGCGCGCGTCCCGACCCGGCCGCGGCTGCGCCCGGCAGATGTCACGGCATGCCGCGCGGCCGTCGAGGCCGGAGCGGGACCCGGCGTCCGACCGCGAGTGCCGCGATACCCGGATCAGGGTGCGCCTCGTCCCGGGCCTGCACGACACCGCCATCAGCAGGCCCGGCCTGCCGATGCCGAGCGGCCCGGACTCCGCGGCGACGCCGTGCGCGACATCGGACGCGTCGCGACGAGGATCCGGTCCCGGCCGCGGACATGCCCGGCCTGAAGCCGGGGGATGTCGGCAGGAGGTGCCGGCCCCGACACGGCGCCTGTCGCCTCATGATCGCTCATCGCCGCTCCGGTAACGACCTGCCCGCCCCGAGCCTAGCAGCCACGGCGCCGACCGACGAGCCGGCCGCTCATGGGCGGGTGCGGTAGATGACCGGCCAGTCCTCTGGCCCGAGGCCGCGACAGGCGGTCATCAGCCGGGCCAGGGCCAGGCGGAAGCGGGTTCCGTCCCACCGATAGCTGCGCAGGTCGCCGCAGTCGCCGAGCCCCCGGCTCGGCTCGATGGCCGTGATCTCGTTGCCGTCCGCGCCCGTCTCGGCATTCACCAGGATGCCGGGCGGATGCAGCGCCATCTGCGACAGCGTCGTGAAGCCGGCCGGGCTGGCGCGTTCGCCATCGGGACCGGCCAGCACGAACAGGGTGGAGCGGTCGAAGTTGCCGCTGCCGCAGGGGATCTGCCAAAGGCTGACGGTGCGCGACAGGCGCCACGCGCCGGTGTCGGTCGCCGGGTCGTCGGCATCCTGCCGGCGGCAGGCGCGGACGCTTGGCAACGCCGCCACCGCGAGCGGAACCCGGTGCCGGTCGATCGGCCCGCCGTCGCCGGGGGACACGGCCGGCATCGCCGGCAACGGCTCGGGCAGGCGGCGCTGTCGCTCCTCGATCCAGTCGAGCGCGGCACCGGCGTCGGCCAGGCCGATGCTGCCGAGGACGGTCGCGCGCGCGCCCGGATGCGACGCCGGCTGCGTCAGGGTCAGGCGTCCGCCGCTGCGCAGGGACGGCAGCAGCGCCGTCACCTCGCCCGCCGTCAGCCCGCCGCGCGACGTGCCGTCCTCGGCCGGATGCAGCCGGACGCTCACCGCCGGTCCGCGCCGGGCCGCCTGCAGGCGGAGGCTGTCGGGACGAGGCGACCCGTCGGGCCGGAGCACCAGCGTCACCGCGAACGGCGCGCCCCGCGGCCGGGACAGGAGCAGGGCAGCGGGGGTGTCGCCGGCGCCGAAGCCGTCCGCGATGCAGTCGAGCTGGTTGTCGCAGGCGGCGAGCCAGTCGCCGAAGCGATGCGACGGCTCGTCATGCGCCGGGGCGGCGGCGGCAGAGGGCTGCGCAGGCAGCGCTGCCGTCAGCATCAGGCCGGCGACCAGGAGCCGGAAACAGCTAGCCGTCAGGATGCCGCCTCCAGGCCCGCGCAGCCAGCCGCCGCCGGGCAGGATCATGCCCAACCGTACGGCTGCGAACACCGGGAAACCGATCCATTACGGCAGCCGGACCGCGTCATCGCAGCGCCGGCCAGGGCGGCTGTCTGCCCCCTACGGCGACCTGAGAGATCGCGACTGGCCTCCTGCCGGATGCCCCAGACCCTGCAGGCGGACGGACAGGAGACGCCACGGCAGTCATCGATGGTTCCGGACAGGAGGCCCAT
>CAXTZG010000062.1:0-13298 GCA_964248625.1 uncultured Acetobacteraceae bacterium
CCGGCGGCCGCACCTACGGGCCGATCACGGTATCGGCCGAGCGCGACCCATCCAAGGTGCCCTACGGGGGCGTCGACGTGGCGCTGGAATGCACCGGCTTGTTCACCAAGAAGGAGGCGGCGGCCCAGCTGATCACCGCCGGCGCGCGCAAGGTGCTGGTCTCGGCTCCGGCCGACGGCGTGGACGCCACGGTCGTCTACGGCGTCAACCACGACACCATCACCGGCGAGATGACGGTGATCTCCAACGCGTCCTGCACCACCAACTGCCTGGCGCCGATGGCCAAGGTGCTCGACACCGCCTACGGCATCGAGCGCGGCTACATGGTCACGATCCATTCCTACACCGGCGACCAGCGCACCGTGGACACGCTGCACAAGGACCCGCACCGCGCGCGTGCCGCTGCGCTGAACATGATCCCGACCAACACCGGCGCCGCGCGCGCGGTCGGCCTGGTGCTGCCGCAGCTCAAGGGCAAGCTCGACGGCACCGCCATCCGGGTGCCGACGCCGAACGTGTCGCTGGTCTCGCTCGACTTCGTGCCGCGCACCGTTCCGGGCTCGGTGGACGAGGTGAACGCGCTGTTCCGGGATGCCGGCGCGTCCGGTCCGCTCAAGGGCATCGTCGTCTATTCGGCCGATCCGTGCGTGAGCAGCGACTTCAACCACCAGCTCGCCTCCTGCTCGTTCGACGCCACCCAGACGGCGCTGATCGACGGCGGCAAGCTGGTGCGCGTCTGCGGCTGGTACGACAATGAGTGGGGCTTCTCGAACCGCATGGCCGACACCGCGGCCGTGTTCGGAGCTCTCTGACCATGAGCGGCGCAGCCCAGGCGGGGACGACCGCCTTCCGGACGATCGACGACCTCGACTGCGCCGGCAAGCGCGTGCTGCTGCGCGCCGATCTCAACGTGCCGGTGCGGGACGGCCGGATCACCGACCTCACCCGCATCGAGCGCCTGACCCCCACCATCCGCGAGCTGACGGAGAAGGGGGCCAGGGTGATCGTGGTCAGCCATTTCGACCGTCCCCAGGGCAGGCGGGTTCCCGAGATGTCGCTGGCCCCGGTCAGCGTGGCGCTGGCAGCCGCTCTCGGCCATCCGGTCGGGTTCGCCGAGGACTGCATCGGGCCGGACGCGCAGGCGGCGGTGGCACGGCTGCAGGACGGCCAGGTGCTGGTGCTGGAGAACACCCGCTACCACCCGGGCGAGGAGGCCAACGATCCGGAGCTGGCGCGTGCGCTGGCGTCGCTCGCCGACATCTACGTCAACGACGCCTTCTCGGCAGCCCACCGCGCGCACGCCTCGACCGAGGGCGTCGCTCGCCACCTGCCGTCGCATGCCGGCCGGCTGATGCAGAAGGAGCTCGATGCGCTGACGCTCGCGCTGGAGAATCCCGAGCGTCCGGTGGGTGCCGTGATCGGCGGCGCCAAGATCTCCACCAAGCTCGACCTGATCGGCAACATCCTGTCCAAGGTGGACGTGCTGATCATCGGCGGCGCGATGGCCAACACCTTTCTCGCAGCCCGGGGCGTGCAGGTCGGCCGCTCGCTGCAGGAGGCCGAGATGCACGAGACCGCGCGCGCCATCCTGGCGCAGGCGGAAGCGCGCGGCACCAGGATCCTGCTTCCCGTCGACGCCGTCGTGGCGCGCGAGTTCAAGGCCGGTGCCGCCAACGAGACGGTGCCGATCGAGGCGGTGCCGGCCGACGTCATGATCCTTGATGCCGGCCCGCTGACGGTGGCCCACCTGGCCGCGGAGGTCGCGAAGCTCCGCACCCTGGTCTGGAACGGACCGCTCGGCGCCTTCGAAATCGCGCCGTTCGATGTCGGCACCAACACGCTGGCCCGCGCGGTGGCCGAGCTGACCCGCGCCGGCACGCTGCGCTCGGTGGCGGGCGGCGGCGACACGGTGTCGGCGCTGCGTCACGCGGGCGTGGCCGACGAGTTCAGCTACGTCTCGACCGCCGGCGGCGCCTTTCTCGAGTGGCTCGAAGGCCGGACCCTGCCCGGCATCCAGGCGCTGCAGTCGCTGCGCGGCATCGCGCTGCCCAGCTGAGCCTGCCGGCCTCGTTAACCATCGGGCAACCAGGGCGGGCGCAGGATCGGCCCGCCATGATCGCCAGCACCTCATTCGGCGCCTTCACCTCCGGCAGCGCCGGGGCCGCCGCCAGCACCAGAACCGCAGCACCTGCGCGCCCGGCCGCCCCGGCCGGCACGCAGGCGACCGCAGCCGCGCGTCCGGCCACGTCGGTGCAGCCGCCCGATCCCGCCGCCGTCCGGACCGGACGTCGCGGAGGGCTGCTCGACATCTCGGTCTGATCACTTTGCGCATCACTGGGTTACGGCGCGCACAATTTGGTTGAACCGTCTGCAAACCTCGCTCACGGTCTCGTTATGTCGCGTTTCGCACGTATCCGTCCGGACGGGGAAGAACGGGAAAGGCTGTCCTGCCTCGATTGCGGCCACGTGTTCTACGAGAACCCGAAGGTGGTCGTTGGCGCGCTCGTGCGGCAGGACGACCGGGTGCTGCTGTGCCGCCGTGCGATCGAGCCCAGGCAGGGCTTCTGGACCCTTCCCGCCGGCTATCTGGAACTCGGCGAGACCTCGGCCGAGGGCGCCATCCGCGAAACCAGGGAGGAGGCCGGCGCCGAGATCGTCCTCGACGGCATCCTGGCGATCTACAACATCAGCCGGATCGGCCAGCTGCAGATCATCTATCGCGCGCGATTCGCCGATCCGGCCGATCCGGCGGCGGCGGCCGGTCCCGAGAGCCTGGAGATCGGGCTGTTCGACTGGGCCGGCATCCCGTGGGACGAGCTCGCCTTCCCGACCGTGCGCTGGGCGCTCGATGCCTGGCGCCAGATCGGCGACGCCCCGCTGCTGGCGCCGTTCGGCAATCCGGCCGAGGATCCGCGCGGAACCGGCACGATCCCCGGCACGTCCCCGGGCGACGCCGACATCGCCGGCGAAGACCATCCCGACCGCCTGCTGACGCAGCAGCAGACACCGCTGCAACCCCCTCACCCGATGTCCAGGAGGCCGAGCTGAAACGGCACGCGTGGATCATGCCCGTCGCCCTGCCGGCGACGCTCTGCGGCCTTCTGCTCGTCGGCGCGCCGACCGCGAGGGCGGAGTCGGACCCGCCCTCCCGGAGCCTGACCACTCTTGAGACCATCGACACCGCGAGCCTCTCGACAGCTGCGACAACGACGCCGGCGATGCCGTCCGGCTCGCGTCCGGCGGCGGCCGTGGTGATGCAGGCGCACGCCCAGGTGCTCCGTCCTGCCCCGCTTCCGGACCAGGATCTGGAGGCTCCGGAACCGAATGCCCAGGCGCTGGCGGCGCAAAGCCAGACGAGCCTGCAGCCGAGCTTCTATTCCACGGCGACGCACTTCTCCGGCGACGGCTTCTCAGCCGGCTCGACTCTGGACGGCGACCACGCGAACCGGAGCCGCCCGGGCGGCGGCATGAGCCTGTCGATCCCGGTGCAGTAGACGGCGCGCGATCGCCAATAATCGTGATAAAGACGCTAATAATGCTCTGACTCATCTTCTGCCTTATGTGGTGCGTTATGTTGCCACACTGAGCGCAGGAGCGGTCTGATCGCGACATCGTCTTCATTCGCGAACCCCGAGGCGGCTGTCGACGGCATGCGGATGGCCGGCGATGCGGCCGATCTGCTGCTGGGCAATCGGCCGGGACTCCTGCTGATCGGTCCGGAGCGGCAGACCCAGGCGGTCGTGCGTCTCGTTCTCGACCGGTTGTCCTCGTGGCCGATCATCCCGATCCTGTTCGCCGCGTCCGGCGCCAGCCGCGTGGCGCTGCGCGACGCGGTCGGGCAGGCGCACGCGACCCGGTCCGACCCCAAGGCCAGCCTGCTGCTGGTCATCGAGGAGGCGGACCTGCTTTCGCCCGCCTTGCTGAGCGAGCTCGAGCAGGCGGCCGGCGCTGCCGCCGAATATGGCGGGCTGCAGTTCCTCCTCGCAGGCCAGCAGGACCTGGCGCCGACGCTGCAGCGCGACGGTCGCGCCGCCCTGTCGAAATGCCTCCGCACCCGGCTGTCCGTCCGGGCGCCGGTGCTGCCGGTCGACCCGCGGGGTGCCGCCGCCAGCGTGATCGGCCCGCCGCGCCGCGACCCGGTCGTCGCAACGCGGCCCCGTCCCGAGCTGCGGATCATGCGGGCGGGGGCCGTGGTGACCGGCTGCGTCGTCATCGCGGGCCTCGTCGCCGCTGCCTACCTGCATGAACACCCCGCCCGGCTGATGCCGCCGGAGATGCTGTCGGTGCCGAGGGCGCTGGTCCGGTCCCAGGACCATCCGCCGGCGCAGATGGCGCAACGGACCGAGCCGCCGCTGCCCTCACCCGACGGCTCGGCGTCCTTGCCCCAGCCTCCGCGCACGATTCCAGTCATCCCGGAGCCGTCCTCGCCGCAGCGCGCGACGCCTGCGCCCGCGCCTCCGGTGGCAGAGCTTGCGCAGACGGACACTCCGCCGCCGCCATCGCCGTCCCAGCCGGCCGCCCAGCTGCAGCCGGATGATGCCGCGCAGCCGGTGTCGCCCGAGGTGCCGATGCCCGAGCAGCCGGCCGCCGCGCCGGCGCTGCCGGTTGCGTCCGCCGCACTGCCATCGGCACCGATCACCCAACCGGACCGGCCGACGCAGGATAGCCAAGCCGCGATACCGGCATCGCCGGTGGTGACGCCGGAGCAACCGGATCAGCCGGCGGGCCCGACGGCGCCGGCCGTGTCGCCGCCGGCGCCGGTCGCGACGGTCGTGCCCCCGGCAGCCTCGCCAGGCCAGGCCGTCACCGTGCTGAACCCGTCATTGCCGCCGACCGATCGGCAGCAGCAGGCTGCGCCGACGGCGTCGACATCATCCAAAGTGCTCGCACCGCAATCGCCGGACGCCGTCGTCATCGAGGACCTGCCGGCACGACAGCCGCCGTCACCAAGTCCCGCGGCGTCGCCGGCTGCCTCCGACCGGCCACAGCAGGCGCCGGCGACGCCACCGTCGCAACCGGTCGCAACGCAGACGATTTCGGCCGGCGACACGCCTCACGATCCGCCGGTTCAGCCGGTGCCGCCGGCCGCGGCGCCCATCCAGATACAGCAGCTGCCGCCGCTGCGGCAGGCGGGCTCCGCCGACGGACCGCCGCCCCTGACCGGACCGTCGGCCTTGCAGCCGCAGGGCCTGCCCGCACCGCAGCGGCAGGCCTTGCTGCTGCCGCCGATGCCGGTTCAGCGGAACCTGCCGCCATCGCCGCGCGCGCCGCAGACCGTGCCGCGGACGCCGGCAGGGGCCAGCCTGCTGCTGCTGGCCGGCCCCAACGACACGCTGCGGTCGCTCTATCGGGAAGTCTATCGGGGCGTGCGTCCGCCCCGCTTCGAGACCGTGGCCGCCCTGAACCCGGCGGCACCGAGACCGGGCATGCGGCTCATCTTCCCGGCCCCTCCGGACGGCTGGCCGGCACCGCGCCGGTCGCGCCGCTAGCGCCGCCAGGCGCCTGCGTCCCGCGCGCGCCTGAGTCCGCGAGATCATGCAGGCTCGCCTCCCTGGTCGCCGCCGCCGCACCGACATAGAGCGCATGCGCCTGCCGCCGATCGACCGCGACGCCGATGCCGTTCTCGTAGCACCAGGCCAGGTCGTATTGCGCCATCGGCGCCGCCGCGTCGTTGCGCGACGCAGCCTGCCTGAACAGTGCCACCGCCGAGGCCGCATCCTGTGGCGTCCGCGACAGCAGGTCCCGCTGCGCCTGGAAGAAGGTGGTGTCCTCGCCTGCAGGGGTCGACCGGACAGCCACATGCTGGGCCGGCGGGATGTGGGCGGCGGCGGCACCGATCCCGTCGCGCGCCGCCGCCTGGAACAGCCGGCGCGCGGCCTCGGGATTGCGCCGCACGCCGTCCCCGGACTCGTCCATCAAGGCGAGATTATATTCCGCGCGCCCATGATGCAGGGCTGCGGCGCGGGCATACCAGCGGGCGGCCTCCGCCCGATCCTGAGTCGCACCCGTCCCGGAATCATAGGAGACGGCGATGTTGAACATCGCGGCCGCGTCGCCCAGCGCGGCGGCGCGCTTGTACCAACGCAGCGCCTCGGCCCGATCCTGATGCACGCCTTCCCCGGTGTCGTAGAGCCCGCCGACGAGGCGGGCCGCGCGCGGGTCGCCTGTCTGCGCCGAACTCGTCCAGTCCTGGTAGGCTTCCGCGAAGGCGCCGGTGCGGAACGCCGCCAGTCCGGCGGCATCGTCCCGCGCGTCGGCGTGAGCCGGGCGGAGACCCGCCCAGGCCAGGCTTCCGACCACACAGGCGGCAAGCAGAACAGCTTTTTTCACGACTTATTATGGCTCCTGCTGGTGAACACAGCAACACTTGCATTCCGGATGCGGAACCACTGCTCCCGATCTTCGTCTATAGCAGAGCGACGTCGGCGCAGGCCGCAATCCAGGATCAGGTGACACCATGAAGTACGTCCAGACACGTCTTCGCGCCATCATGCCCGTTCTTGTTGTCGGCGCGGCCCTGTCCGCCTGTGCGCATCCGACGCCGGGCGACAACCAGGCGGCTTCTGCGGTGCAGGCGCCGCCGACGGTTCCGCTCGCGACCAAGCCGACCACCGGTCAGGAAGCCAAGGCGGTGGTCAACGACCGGATCGAGATCACGTTCCCCGATGGCGGCGCCCGGCTGACGCCCGAGGCGGCCAAGCAGCTCGACGTGGCGGCACGCCTGTTCCGCGACGCCAATCCGGTGCTGATGTTCACCAGCGGCTATTCCGACACCTCGGGCGACGAGTATGCGAACCTGCTGCTGTCGGCGCGCCGGGCCCAGGCGGTGAAGAAGGCGCTGGTGGCGCGCGGCATCCCGGCGGATCGCCTCCTGCTGCAGGCGTTCGGCACATCGAGCCCGGCAGACTCGTCAGATCCCTCGTCGTCGGTGAACCGCCGCGTGGTGGTGACCTGGCGGCTGCTCTGACCGCGCGCCCTTTGTCCTGATGCGCGAGCCGGAGGGCCTGGTCACCCATCGGACCAGGACCGACCGGACGATCCGCGGCTGAGCCATCCTTCGGCCGGCCGGACTGCGCTGCGTGTCGGATCAGCCGGCGTCGGACGTCCTGGCTGCGAGCCGAACCGTGTCGCCGACCAGGCCGCGCGCGAACTCGGCGGCGGAGAACGGACGCAGATCGTCGGCCTGCTCGCCGACGCCGACCGCGTGCAGCGGAAGTGCGAAGGTCTCGGCCAGTGCGACGACGATGCCGCCGCGGGCGCTGCCGTCGAGCTTGGTCACCACCAGTCCGGTCACCGCCACCAGCTCGCGGAACACCCGCACCTGCTCGATCGCGTTCTGGCCGGTGGTGGCATCCAGCACCAGCAGCACCGAATGCGGCGCGGTCTCGTCGAACTTGCGCAGCACGCGGATGATCTTGGACAGCTCCTCCATCAGCGCGCCCTTGTTGTGCAGCCGGCCGGCGGTGTCGATCAGCAGCAGGTCGGCCTTCTCGGACCGGGCCTTGCGGAACGCGTTGAAGGCGAGGCCGGCGGCATCGGCGTTGGGCGGCCCGGAGATCACCGGCGCGCCGACACGCTCGCCCCAGATCTGCAGCTGCTCGACGGCGGCGGCGCGGAAGGTGTCGCCCGCGACCAGGATCGTCTTCAGCCCCTGGCGGCCGAACTGCAGCGCCATCTTGCCGATGGTGGTGGTCTTGCCGGTGCCGTTGACGCCGACCACCAGCACCACGTGCGGCTTGAGCGCGGGATCGGGCACGAACGGGATCGCCACCGGCTCCAGCACGCGGGCGATCTCGGCGGACAATGCCACGCGCACCTCCTCGTCGGTGACCTCCCGGCCGAAGCGGCTGCGGCGGAACTCGTCGATCACCCGGCCTGCCACAGCCGGCCCGAGATCGGCCGCGATCAGCAGCTCCTCGAGCTCCTCCAGCGCCTCCTCGTCGAGCCGGCGATGGGCAAACACCGCCGTGAGGTTGCCGCCGAGCTTCTGCGTCGAGCGCGACAGGCCTTCCTTAAGCCGGTTGAAGAAGCCGAGCGCCATCCGCTAAATCCTCATCCCCAGCAGGCCGTTGCCGTCCAGCGCCATCGCCCGGGCCGCCACCACCTGCCCGGCCAGGCCAGCGGCGGCCGCGAAGCGCACAACCGCGAACTGCTCCGAATGCCCGCCGGTCGGGCCTTCCAGCAGCACCTTGAGCTCCTGGCCGAGCAGCGCCTGGTGGAAGCGCCGGCTGGTCGCGGCACCGGTCTCGCGCAGCCGCGCCGCGCGCTCGCGGCGCACCGGCACCGGCACCGCCGGCATGCGCGCGGCAGGCGTGCCGGGCCGCTCGCTGTAGGGGAACACGTGCAGATAAGGGAGTTCCTGGTCGCGCACGAAGGCCAGCGTCTGTTCGAACAGCGCCTCGTCCTCGGTCGGGAAGCCGGCGATCAGGTCGGCGCCGATGCCGATGCCGGGCCGCGACGCGCGCGCGCGCTCCACCACGCGCGCGACATCCTCGGCCAGATGCCGGCGCTTCATCCGCTTCAGCACCAGGTCGGCGCCTGCCTGCAGCGACAGATGCAGATGCGGCATCAGCCGCGGCTCGTCTGCGATCAGCCGCCACAGGTCGGCATCGATCGCCACCGGGTCGAGCGAGGACAGGCGCAGCCGCTCCAGCGCCGGCACCAGCGCCAGCAGCCGGCGCGCAAGCTGCCCGAGCGCCGGCCGGCCGGGCAGGTCGCCGCCATAGGAGGCGATGTCGACGCCGGTCAGCACCACCTCGCGGTAGCCCGCCTGCACCAGCGTGCGCACCTGCTGCACCACCGCACCCACCGGCACCGAGCGCGAGGGCCCGCGGCCGAACGGGATGATGCAGAAGGTGCAGCGATGATCGCAGCCCTGCTGCACCTGCACGAAGGCGCGGCTGTGGCCGGCAAAGTCGGTCACCGGGTGTGCTGCGACCGTGCGCGCGGCCATGACGTCGGACACGGCGTCGCCTGCGTCGAGCGACGCCTCGCTCCAGTTCGCGGCCTCGAGCTTGTCTTCGTTGCCGAGCACGCGCACCACGCCGGGAAGCCGGCTCCAGGCGGCCGGATCGCGCTGCGCGGCACAGCCGGTCACCACGATCCGCGCGTCCGGACGGTCGCGATTCGCGCGCCGGACCGCCTGGCGGGCCTGGCGCTCGGCCTCGCCGGTGACGGCGCAGGTGTTGACGACGACCACGTCCGCGAGGCCCGCGGCATGGCCGCGCATCACCTCGCTCTCGTAGATGTTCAGCCGGCAGCCGAAGGTCAGGATCTCGAGCGCCCGTCCGCTCACCGGTAGTCGTCCAGCTCGACCTGCCCGCTGAAGGACAGGATCGCCGGCCCGGTCATGCGCACGTGGCCGTCCGGCCCCCACGCGATCTGCAGCAGGCCGCCCGGCATCTCGACGGCGACCTGTCGTCCGGTCAGGCCGCGGCGCGCGGCATTCACCACCGCCGCACAGGCGCCCGAGCCGCAGGCAGACGTCAGCCCCGCCCCGCGCTCCCAGACCACCAGCCGGATCCGTTCGGGCGACAGGACCGTGGCGAACCCGATATTGGCGCGCTCCGGAAACAGCGGGTCGCGTTCCAGCGCCGGCCCCGCCATCGCCGGATCGACGGTATCGTCGAAGACGGTGGCGTGCGGATTGCCCATCGAGCAGCCGGCCGGGCCGCCGGGCAGCGGCAGGTGCAGGGTGTCGGCCGCCCGGGCCAGCGGCAGGTCGCGCCAGTCCAGGCCGGGCGCGCCCATATCCACCTCCACCAGCCCCGCTTCCAGCACACGCGCCGGCAGCAGCCCGGCATTGGTGCGCAGATCGAGGGTGCGTCCGGCGGCATCGCCCGCGACCAGCGCGGCGACGCAGCGCGACGCGTTGCCGCAGGCGCCCGCCTCGCTGCCGTCGGCATTGAAGAACCGCACGCGCACGTCGCCCGCCGCCGGACCGTCGCCTGGCGTCTGCAGCAGCACGAGCTGATCGCAGCCGATGCCGGTACGTCGATCGGCCAGCCGGGACACCAGGGCAGGCGTCAGGCCGAGCGGCCGCGCGCGCTCGTCCAGCACGACGAAATCGTTGCCGGCGCCGTGCATCTTGTGGAACGAGACATGCATCGTCGCTCTATAAGCGAACCGGGCGCCGCACGCGACGGGCGCCGCGCCCCGGATGCCGCAAGCCACAGCACGCAGGAGGAGACGACATGGCCGCCACCCCGAAGAAGGGCGACAAGGTCGCGTGGAAGACGCCGCAGGGCCAGACCGAAGGCACCGTCGAGGCCGTCGTGACCAGCACAACAAAGGTGAAGGGCCATACCGCCAAGGCCACCAAGGACAAGCCGGAGGTCCTGGTGAAGAGCGGCAAGAGCGGCAAGAAGGCGGTGCACAAGCCCGAGGAGCTCAAGAAGCGCTGAAGCGGGCACGCCGCCGCAGCCCGTTCCCGGGTCCGGCAGGCCGCGGCCGGCGGCAGGACTTGCGGCGCGAGGGCGTCGCTTCGACACTGCCGCTTCCTTTCGAACCAGGACCGACCATGCGCTCCCTGCTGCTCCCGATGCTCCGTTCCCTGCCGGTCTGCCTGCTGCTCACGGCCTTCCCGGCCGGCGCCGGCCAGGCCGCCGATCCCGCGCCGGCGGGCGCGATGCCGGCGATGCCGATGCAGGCAGGCTCCCAGGATGCCGCCGACCAGGCGATGACGGCCGGCATGCGACGGATGAAGCGGCAGATGGCGGACGCGCCGCTGACGGGGAATGCGGACCGCGATTTCGTTGCGATGATGACGCCGCACCATGTGGGGGCGATCGACATGGCGCGCACCGAGCTCCGCTACGGCACCGATCCGGAGCTGCGTCGGCTGGCGCGATCGATCGTCGCCGCCCAGGAGCGCGAGGTCGCGCAGATGCAGGCCTGGACGGCAGCCCATCCGGCGAACTGATCACATCGGCCGCCGGGCCCGCCCGGGCGCCCCGGCGCCATCCGACGGGGCCGGCGGCCGCGGCCTTCGGAGCCCTGCCGTGTTTTTCATCCGCCTCGCATCCCGCTCCATCGCAGCCTCGCTGCTGTGCGGCATTCTCTGGGAAAGCACTGCCATGTCGGCCGATCACGATCCTCGACCCGGTGGAGCCTATGCGGTCGAGGGGCGCACGCTGGCGCAGATCCAGCCGGACCTCGCCAGCGGCCGGATCACCTCCGAGCAGCTGGTCCGGCTTTATCTCGCGCGCATCGAGGCGATCGACCGCAGCGGCCCGACGCTGCGCGCGGTGCTGGCAGTCAACCCGCGGGCCCTCGACGAGGCGCGCGCCAGCGACGCCAGGTACGGCGTGCAGCCGGCACGCGCGCTCGAGGGCGTCCCGGTGCTGATCAAGGACAATATCGAGACCGCCGATCCGATGCCGACCACCGCCGGCTCCCTGGCGCTGGCGCACAACCTCGCCGGCCGCGACGCCCCGCTGGTGGCCCGGCTGCGCGCCGCCGGCGCGGTCATCCTGGGCAAGACCAACCTGTCGGAGTGGGCCAACATGCGCGGCAGCCGCTCGGTCAGCGGCTGGAGCGCCGTCGGCGGCCTGACCCGCAACCCGTTCGCGCTCGACCGCTCGGCCTGCGGCTCCTCGTCGGGCAGCGGGGCCGCGGTGGCGGCGTCGCTGGCGCCGGTGGCGATCGGCACCGAGACCGACGGCTCCATCACCTGCCCGGCCAGCGTCGGCGGGCTGGTCGGGCTCAAGCCCACGGTCGGGCTGGTGTCGCGCACCCATGTGGTGCCGATCTCGGCGAGCCAGGACACGGCCGGACCGATGACGCGGACCGTGGCCGATGCCGCCCGGCTGCTGTCGGTGATCGCCGGCACCGACCCGGCCGACCCGGCGACGGCGGCAGCCGACCAACACCGCGCCGACTACGCGGCCGGGCTCGACCCGCAGGCGCTGAAGGCCAAGCGGATCGGGGTGATGCGGTTCGCGTGCGGCTATCATCCGCAGCTGGATGCGAGCTTCGACGCGGCTCTGGAGACGCTGCGCCAGGCCGGCGCCATCCTGGTCGAGATCAGGGACTTCCCCGGCCTCGACGCCATCGGCGCGGACGAGCAGACCGTGCTGCTGTTCGAGCTCAAGGCCGGGCTCGCCTCCTATCTCGGCTCCACCCCGCCCGCCTCCGTCGCCTCGCGCACGCTGGCCGACCTGATCGCCTTCAACATCGCCCATCGCGACCGCGAGCTCGGGCTGTTCGGCCAGGAGCTGTTCGTCAAGGCCGAGGCGACGACGGGACTGGACGATCCGGGCTACCGCGCGGCACGCGACCGGGCGCGCCGGCAGGCCGGGCCGGAGGGGATCGACCGGCTGCTCGCGGCCGACCATCTCGACGCGCTGGTGGCCCCAACCGGGGCGCCCGCGTGGCTGATCGACCGGATCGACGGCGATCACGACATGGGCAGCGCCGGCAGCCTGCCCGCGGTGGCCGGCTACCCGCATCTGACGGTGCCGATGGGCCTGGTGTCGGGGTTGCCGGTCGGGATCTCCTTTATCGGCCCGGCCTGGTCGGAGGGCCTGCTGCTGTCGCTCGGCGCCGCCTTCGAGGGTGCCCATCCGGTCGAGCGCGCACCGGGCTACGCGCCCTCGCTCGATGCCGAGCCCGGCGTCCGGACGCTGCTGGCGCCCTCGGCCGGCTGAGGGCCTGGCGAACAAACCGGCCTGGCCGGCGTTCTGTTGCAGGACCACGATGCGGCACCGAAGCCGCGTCGCTCCAAAGGCGGTAGCCGACCATGCAGCAGAACCTGACCTATCGCGACTGCCGCTACGTCGTCGGCCCGGAGAATGATCGCGGCCGCCAGTGGACGATCTTCCCCGACGACGGCCCGGAGGACGGCGCCGAGCGGGGCACCGCCCGCAGCGAGGGTCTGCGCGGCTCCTTCAAGGTCGCCGTGCATACCGCCCAGCACGCGATCGACCGGTGGCTGGCAACGCCGCAGGGCTAGGCAGTTCGCGGCCAGGGTCAGGCGCGACCGCGCCGCCGCGCAGACGCCATGCTCGGGCCGCACGGCTGTTTTCCTGGCTTTTGCGGCTGGGCCTCTCTATGTGCGCTGCATCAACCCGATCGCATCCGCCCTCTCCCCGAACCGCGCTTCCGCGGGGCGGCCGGCCGCGCGTCCGCATGGATCCACGCTGAATGCCCTTTCCCGCGACCCACCCGTCCCTCGCCCGCGCGCTCGCGGCACGCGGCTACGAGGAGCCGACACCGGTCCAGTCGGCTGTGCTGCAGCCGGAAACCGAGGGCCGCGATCTGCTGGTGTCAGCGCAGACCGGCTCCGGCAAGACCGTCGC
>CAXTZG010000062.1:13308-21893 GCA_964248625.1 uncultured Acetobacteraceae bacterium
GGTCTCGCCGCGGCGCCGACGCTGCTTGGCGACGAGGAGCGCCTGCCGCGCGCCACGACGCCGCTGGCGCTGGTGATCGCGCCGACCCGTGAGCTCGCGGTGCAGGTGCACAAGGAGCTCGCCTGGCTCTATGCCGAGGCCGGCGCCCGCATCGTCGCCTGCATCGGCGGCATGGACGTGCGGCGCGAGGCGCGCGCGCTGGAAGGCGGCTGCCACATCGTCGTCGGCACCCCCGGCCGGCTGTGCGACCACCTGTCGCGCGGCCGGCTCGACACCTCGAAGATGCGCGTCGTGGTGCTCGACGAAGCCGACGAGATGCTCGATCTCGGCTTCAAGGACGAGCTCGACCAGATCCTGAACGCCGTCCCGCCCGAGCGCCGCACCTTGCTGTTCTCGGCCACCATCGCCCGCGAGATCGCCAGCTTGGCGCGCAAGTACCAGCGCGACGCGCTGCGCATCGACACCGTGTCCGGCACCCGCCAGCACGCCGACATCGACTACCGCGCCGTGCTCGCCGCCCCGCACGAGGCCGAGCATGCGGTGGTGAACGTTTTGCGCTGGTTCGAGAGCCCGACCGCGATGGTGTTCTGCGGCACCCGCGAGATGGTGCGCCACATGCACGGCAGCCTGCTGGAGCGCGGCTTCTCCTCCGTGGCCCTGTCCGGCGAGCTGAGCCAGGCCGAGCGCACCCGCGCGCTGGACGCGCTGCGCTCCGGCGGCGCCCGCGTCTGCGTCGCCACCGACGTGGCGGCGCGCGGCATCGACCTGCCCGACCTGGGGCTGGTGATCCATGCCGCCCTGCCCAGCGACAGCGCCACGCTGCTGCACCGGTCGGGCCGCACCGGACGCGCGGGCCGCAAGGGCACCTGCGTGCTGGTGGTGCCGCAGATCCGGCGCCGCAAGGCCGAGCAGCTGCTGATGGGCGCCAAGGTGCAGGCGCACTGGAGCGGCGCGCCCACCGCCGACGAGATCCGCGCCCGCGACGGCGAGCGCCTGCTGGCCGACCCGATCCTGACCGAGGAGGCGACGCCGGAGGACCAGACGCTGGCGCAGTCGCTGCTGGAAGGCCGCACGCCGGACGAGATCGCGGCAGCCCTGGTGCGGCTGTATCGCGCCCGGCTGCCCGATCCGGAGGAGATCCGGGCGATCCAGGCCACGCCGCAGCGCACGCCCTACGAGGACCGCCGCGAGCAGGGGGCTGCGCCGGGATACGAGCGTCCGGTGCGCGAGCGCCCCGCGCGGACGGAGCATTCCAGCGAGCCTGGCGTGTGGTTCGGCATGCCGGTTGGCCGCCAGGACAAGGCCGATCCGAAATGGCTGGTGCCGCTGATCTGCCGCCTGGGCGGGGTCACCAAGCGCGACATCGGGCTGATCCGGATCCTGGACAGCGAGACGCGGTTCGAGATCAGCCCCGCGATGGCGCAGCGTTTCGCCGAATGCGTCTCGGGCGCCGACGACGACGAGGTCAGGATCGCGCCATCCTCGCCGCCCCCCGCCGGCCAGGCCTCGCGTGGTCCGGGCCCCGCCCCGACCGGTCCGGGGCCGCGACGCTATGCCGCGCCGGGCGCGACCGATCGCCGCCGGGCAGCACCGAAGCTGCATTCCTCCCGCAAGCGCGCGTCCTGATTGCCTGAGGCGGGACCAGGCCACGGTGGCGGCCTGGTCCCGCCGGCGCCTACTGGCTGACGAGGTCCCAGGCCTGGATGCTGGCGTCGTGACAGGCGTTGCCGACGCCCTGGCTCCGGATTCGCGCCGCCAGCCTCGCCATCAGGTCATCGATCGGCGCCTGGTCGAGCCGGTCGCCCTGCGAGGCGCGGCACTCGGCGAGGATCCGCTGGGTCACCGGGCCGGGCTTGACCTGCCGGTCCTCGTCGCACAGCGCCTTGCTCTGTTCGGCGAAGCGGTGCAGGCGGGAGAAGTACGTGCAGCGCGCGAGATCGTCCGGCGTGGCCGGCGGCTGCAGATAGCTCTGCTGCGCCGCCGCGCCGACGGCAAGGACCGGCTGCGTCAGCAGCAGCATGGCGAGCCAGGCGAGCGCGCGCGGCAGAACAGTGCGGGCAGTCATGGTATCCTCGCAGCGGGTGGGCCGGCCCTTCATAACGTCATCACGCCGGACTTCGCCAAGGTGCGGCGATTGCAGTCGGGGCCTTCCGCGTCCACAAGATGGTGCCGCGGCTGCGGATCATCGAGGAGGGCCGGACCATCGCCCTGATTCCGGTGACCGCCCGCATCGCGCTCAACGAGGACGAGCTGCGGGAAAGCTTCCTGCGCGCCTCCGGTGCCGGCGGCCAGAACATCCAGAAGGTCGAGACCGCGGTGCAGCTGCGTTTCGACGCGCGCCGCTCGCCCAGCCTGCCCGATCCGGTGCGGGCGCGGCTGGAGCGGCTGGCGGGCCACCGCCTGACCAATGACGGCGTCATCGTCATCACCGCCCAGCGGCATCGCACCCGCGAGCGCAACCGCGTCGATGCGCTGGAGCGTCTGCTCGAGCTGATCCGCGAAGCGGCGCTGCCACCGCCGCCGAAACGCCGGCCGACACGGCCGACACGCGGCTCCAAGGAGCGTCGACTCGACGGCAAGGCGCAGCGATCCGACACCAAGCGGATGCGCGGCCGGCCCGAGGGCGACTGAGTCCGTCCTTTTCGAAACCCCCTGTCCCGAGGATCGATCCCTTGTCCGATTACGTGAAACCGGCCCAGATCGTCGCCAACATGGTCGAATCCGGCCTGGTCAAGGCCCGCCTGCCGGCCCTCGACCTGCTGATCCGCGGCGCGCTCGCCGGCGCCTATCTCGCCTTCGTCACCTCGATGGCCTTCCTGATCGGCGCCCAGACCGGGCAGTTCGTCGTCGGCGCGCTGCTGTTTCCGGCGGGCTTCGCGCTCATCGTGGTGCTCGGCATGGAGCTGCTGACCGGCAACCTGGGAATACTGCCGGTGGCCCTGTTCGCGGGCCGGATCGGCTGGGGCGCGATGCTGCGCAACTGGGGCCTGGTGTTCGTCGGCAACCTGATCGGCAGCCTGATCTATGCCGTGCTGTTCTGGATCGCCTCCACCGATGCCGGCCACACCACCGGCGGACTGATCGGCGACCGGATGCGGGCACTCGCCGTCACCAAGACCACCGCCTACGAGGCGTTCGGCATGGCGGGGCTGCTGACCGTGTTCGTCAAGGCGATCCTGTGCAACTGGATGGTCAGCCTCGGCTCGGTGATGGGACTGGCCTCGACCTCGACCGTCGGCAAGATCCTCGGCGCCTGGCTGCCGATCTTCATCTTCGTCAGCCAGGGCTTCGAGCACAGCGTGGTCAACATGTTCGCCATCCCCATGGGCATGATGTTCGGCGCCCACGTGACCCTGGCCGACTGGTGGCTCTGGAACCAGATCCCGGTGACGCTCGGCAACGCCGTCGGCGCGTTCGTCTTCACCGGCGGCGCGTTCTACGTGACCTACAGCCGTTCGGCCGCCTCGGCCCAGGATGCGGCTGCCCCGATCAGCGCCCGCGCCTGAGGCGCCAGGCCCCCGAACCGCCGGCCCCGGCGGTTCGGGGGCAGCGCTCCGCGTCTACCTCGTCAGCGCGCCGGCCGGTCGCAACGCGCCGACCGTGGTGCCTGCCCAGTTCTGCAGCACCGGAGAGCAGAGCTGCCGCAACTCCGGTGCGTCGGGCAGGTGGCGCGACAACAGAACCGCCATCGCGAGCTCCGCCGCCCGGGCGGCGCCGTCGGCGCACTTGACCGCAAGTCCCAGCCCGAACTCCGGCAACGACGCGACCTGCACGCCTTCAGCGCCCGTCTTGCTGAACACCGCCGCACCGAAGGCCTGCATCAGCCTGGTGTCGAACCGCCCGGAGCCTGCCACCAGCGCGGGGTTGGCGGCCACGGCCTCGCGCAGCCGTGCCGCGGCCCGAGCGCGGTCAGCATCGAGCCCGGCCCCGCTGCCGAACCGCGCGAAGCCGAGCGCCAGGGCACGGAGCGGGATGGCGTAGGTCGGAATGCCGCAGCCATCGATCGCGCGGTTGCGCTCGTCCAGCACGGCGCCGGTCATCGCCGACAGGGCCGCCGTGACCTCGCGCATGACCGGATGCGCGGGCTCGATATAGCCCGCGACGGGCCGGCCGGCATCGACGGCGAGGCACACGAAGCCCGCATGCTTGCCCGAGCAGTTGTTGTGCAGCGCCGACGGCGTCCCGCCCGCCTGCGCCAGGGCCACCTGTCCGGCGCGGCTGGTCGGCCAGTGCGCGCCGCATTCCAGGCAGTCCGGCTCCCGCCCCGCCTTGCGCAGCATCGAGGCGGCGGTCTCGACATGCACCGGCTCGCCGACATGCGAGGCGCAGGCCAGCGCCAGCTCGGCCGCCGACAGGCCGAGCCGGTCGGCAGCCCCGCTCTGCACCAGCGGCAGCGCCAGCAGCGCCTTCACGGTCGAGCGGGTGAAGCAGGGCGCCTCGATGTCGCCGGCCTGGAACAGCACCGAGCCCGCATGGTCCACGACCACGGCGCTGCCGGCATGGCGCGACTCCACCCGGTCGCCCCGCATCGCCTCGACCAGCAGCGTGTCCATCGCATCCCCACCTATCCGTCCCGGCCACGGGTGTCACGCCTGCGGCGATCCCACAACAAGCGGCCGACGGCAGGCTGGGCTATCCTGACGCCTCGGCAGGCGGCCGAACCCGGCCGGCTCCGTCCAGAACAGCCGACGCGCCGTGCGTCGGGCAGATCAGCAGGAGTACGTTCCATGGCCGACGACAGCCTGCATCGGTTCGGCAACGAGACGCTCGAGGTCGCCGTCAAGGCGGACGGCGCCGAGCTCACCTCCATCCGCACGGCCGCCGGCCGGGAGCTGTTGTGGCAGGCGGGCCCGGAATGGCCACGCCACGCGCCGGTGCTGTTCCCGATCGTCGGCCGGCTCGCCGGCGACACCCTGCGCCACCAGGGCCGGAGCAGCCGCATGACCCAGCACGGCTTCGCCCGCGACCGCCGCTTCGCCTGGGCTGATCGCGGCCCCGCCGGCTGCCGGCTGGTGCTGTCCGACGACGCGCAGAGCCGGGCGATCTATCCGTTCGGCTTCCGGCTGGAGATCGAGTACCGGCTGCAGGCGGCGCGGCTGGCGGTGGAATACACGCTGGTCAATACCGGCACGGAGCGGCTGCCGGCCTCGCTCGGCGCGCATCCGGCCTTCCGCTGGCCGCTCGCCGACGGCGTGGCGAAGCCGGCGCACCGGCTGGTGTTCGCCGAGCCCGAGCCGGCGCCGACCCGTCGCGTCGAGGGTGGCCTGCTGCGCGCCGAAGCCGAGCCGAGCCCGATCGCGGGCCGGGTGCTGGCGCTCGACGAGGCGCTGTTCACCGACGACGCGCTGATCCTCGAGCGGCCGACGAGCCGCTCGGTCACCTTCGAGGCCGAGGGCATGGCCGACGCGATCGAGGTTGCCTGGCACGGCATGGCACAGCTCGGCATCTGGTCCAAGCCCGGTGCGGACTTCCTGTGCATCGAGCCGTGGCGCGGGCTGGCGAGCCCGGCCGGCTTCGACGGCGACTTCGCGGACAAGCCGTTCCTGATGCAGATCGAGCCCGGCGCGCAGGCGACGCTCGGCTGGAGCGTGACGCTGCTGCGCCGCTGACCCGTCCGGGCGGGCCAGCCTCGTCCTAGCCGCGCAGCCGGTGCATCCCGAACAGCCCGTCCGGGTCGGTCCAGAACCCGTCCGGCCGCCACCCGGCTTGGGCGGCGAGGGCCAGGAAGCCGTCGGGGGTGTGCTTGTAGCTGTCCTCGGTATGGATGGTCTCGCCGGCGGCGAAGCGGATCGTGGCGTCGCCGAGCCGCACCGTCTGCGCGCTCACGCTCTGCAGGTGCATCTCGATCCGCCCCTCGTGGGCGTTCCAGATCGCCCGGTGCGCGAACGCGTCGGGATCGAAGTCGGCGGCCGCCAGACGGTTCACGTGCCGCAGGATGTTGCGGTTGAAGGCCGCGGTCACGCCGGCCGGATCGTCATAGGCCGGGATCAGCCGCGACGGCTCCTTGCGCAGGTCGGTGCCGATGACGAACACCGGCGGCTCGCGGCCGGACAGGGTGTCGCGCACGTGGCCCAGGAACCGGATCACCATCGGCGGCCGGAAGTTGCCGATCGTCGAGCCGGGAAAGAAGCCGCACGCCGGCAGCTCCGCCACCGCAGGCGGCAGCGTCAGCGGCTGCAGGAAGTCGGCGGCGATCGGGGTGACGGCCAGGCCCGGATGGCTCGTCCGCATCCGCCCGACGATGTCGCGGAGCGCCGGGGCCGCGATGTCGATCGGAACATAGGCGGCAAAGCGTCCACCGCCGGCATCGAGCAGCCGCGCCCCCTTGGCCTCGTCGGACGCGCCGTATTCCACCAGCGCCGCACCCGGCGGCGCCTGCGCGGCGATCTCCGACGCATGCCGGTCCAGCAGCGCCATCTCGGCGCGGGTCACGTAGTACTCGGGAAGCTGGGTGATCTGGCCGAACAGGGCGCAGCCGGCCTCGTCGTAGAACAGCTTGGCGGGCAGCGTCTTCTGCCGGCCGGACAGGCCGGCGACGATCTCGGCCAGCACGGAGGCTGCCGTCCCGGTCTGCGCGAGGTCGTCAGGCATGGGGCATCCTCTGGGCAATCAGGAAGCAGGGCTCAGGGGCGCCGCCCTGGACCCCGTCGGACGCGACGGCTCTGCGGCCCGTCTAGCGGTCCTGGGCCAGGCGCAGGCCGGTGACCTGCCAGCGCTTGTCGGGCTGGAAGAAGTTGCGGTAGCTGGCGCGGGCATGGCCGGGCGGCGTCGCGAACGAGCTGCCGCGCAGCACCATCTGGTTGATCATGAACTTGCCGTTGTATTCGCCGATCGCGCCTGCGGGCGGACGGAAGCCGGGATAGGCGAGATAGGCGCTGTTGGTCCATTGCCAGACATGGCCGAAGAACTCCGTCAGCTCGCCATGCGACGCCTCGAGCTCGGCCTCCGTCGGCAGGCGGGCCCCGGCCCACCGGGCGAAGGCGTCGGCCTCGTACCAGCTGACGTGGCGCACCGGCTGCCCGGGATCGACCGGCGCCAGCCCGCCCGGCGAGAGCGCGAGCCAGCCGCCCTCCCCGTCCGGGCGCCAATGCAGCGGCGCGCTCCAGTTCTGGCTCCTTGCCTGCTCCCAGCCGTCGGACATCCACAGCGCCGCCGTGCGGTAGCCGCCATCCTCCATGAAGGCGCGCCAGTCGGCGTTGCGCACCAGCCGGTCCGCCAGCGCATGCGGCGACAGCAGCTGGCGGTGGCGGGGGAACTCGTTGTCGAAACCGAAGCCCCCGCCGGCATGGCCGATGCCCGCCAGGCCGCCGGGACGATCGAGGAACCGGGTCTCGCCGGCGACGCAGGCTGGCGGCTGCCAGCCCGGCAGCACCGCAAGGCCGTCGCCGCGCCAGGCCAGCGGATTCTGCGAAAAGGCGTGCAGCATGTCGGTGACCAGCAGCTCCTGATGCTGCTGCTCGTGATGCAGGCCGAGCGTCAGCAGCGGGCCCAGCCGCCCGGCCGTGTCGCCGTCGGCCAGCAGCTCGCGCATGCCGCGATCGACATGCGCGCGGTAGCGGCCGACCTCGCGCGAGTCCGGACGCGTCACGAGCCCGCGCGCGGTGCGCGGATGCCGCGCGCCGACCGCCTCGTAATAGGAGTTGAACAGGAAGTTGAAGCTCTCGTCGTAGCGCTCGTAGCCCGGTGCGTGCGGCACCAGCACGAACTGCTCGAAGAACCAGGTGGTGTGCGCCCGGTGCCACTTCGCCGGGCTGGCGTCGGCCATCGACTGGATGACCTGGTCCTCGGGAGACAGGGCGGCGCTGAGGGTCTCGCTGTGCGTCCGCACGGTCTCGAAGGCATCAGCGACCGGGTGCGGCGCATCGGCCCGGATGGAGTTCTGTGACATCGCGACCCGCCTTTGCTATCGAACGGCGACGGCCGCACCCGGTTTCCCGTCCGACATGTCGACAGGACGCCGATCTGCTCTGGAACCCGCGTCGCTGCCGGATGCTAGGATTTGGTTGTCTGCCGGACAAGAGCGTGATCCAGCCCCCCGCCGAAACCGTGCCGGACGACCGGCCGCTGCTGCTGAGCCGCCGCTTCGCGCCGCTGTTCTGGTGCCAGTTCCTGGCCGCCTTCGGCGACAACCTGCTGCGCAACGCGCTCGGCCTGCTGGTGCTGTGGGCGCCGCGGCTGGCAGGCCCCGGCGCCGGCTGGATGGTGGCCGCCGCCGCCGGCGCCTTCGTCGCGCCCTCGATCCTGTTCTCGGCCCTCGGCGGCGAGCTCGCCGACCGCGGCGACATGGCCTGGCTGGCCCGACGCCTGAAGCTCGCCGATGTCGGGGTGGCAGGCCTTGCCGCCGTTGCCCTGCTGCTGGGCTCGGTGCCGCTGCTGTTCGCGGCCCTGGTCGCCTCGGGGGTGGTGGCTTCGCTGTTCGGGCCGGTCAAGTACGCGATCCTGCCCGACCAGCTGCGACGATCGCGGCTGCCCGGCGCCAACGCGCTGGTGGAGGCGGCGACCTTCGCGGCGATCCTCGGCGGCGCCATCGCCGGCGGGCTGCTGCTGGGCCCTGATGCCGAGGCGCTGCCGGCGCGGCTGGCGAT
>CAXTZG010000063.1:0-13323 GCA_964248625.1 uncultured Acetobacteraceae bacterium
GTCAGGCTCATAACCTGAAGGTCACAGGTTCAAATCCTGTCCCCGCAACCCACCCTACCCCCCAAAAGAATAGCCCCGGCACCAGCGCCGGAGCCCACATCACGCAAACCCCGATGCTCAACCAGCGGGGGGGAAAATTAATAGCGTGATGTCAATGCCAACCCGGCGCATCGAGGAAATCGGGCCAAGCGGGGCGAGGCTGTTGATGAAGGCGGTCATGCTATACGGATCGTTCTGACCGACCGTGCCATGAACCGCCCAAACCCGCGCACCCGCAGCCTGACGGGAAGCCGCCAGCGCCACGTCAGTCGTCCAATCAGCAGGGCTTAGCGTCTGGCCTGTTCGCGACAGATAGACGTTCATCATGTTGATGGTGCCCGGGTCATCAGTGACCAGCAGGTCGCCGGGCTGATGATCCTGCAGGATCTCGGCGGCCGCTTGGTTCCAGAGCGGCTTGGTCTCGGTGCTGTAGTAAGGCAGCAGATTGATGATGCCGAGCACGGCCAGCAGCAGCAGGCAGGGCGTGCGCGCCCGTCCGGGCAGACGAAGCAGGCCGAGCCCTGCCAGCAGGAAGAAGACCGGTCCGCTCCAGAGCAGGTATCGCGGCATCCAGACCGAGGACAGGATCGAGGAGGCAGCGAGGCCGATCGGCAGGGTGAACAGGCCGACAGCCACCACGATACCGACCAGACCGCGACGCATCGACGATACCAGGCCTGCCAGTGCCAGGCCGGCGACGATCCAGCCCAGCCAGCCGATCCCGAGAAGATCGAGCCTGCTCGGGAAGATCCGGAAGGCGATCAGGCTGGAGATGCGCATCAGATAGACGCTCTGCAGCGTGGTCCAGACATTGCGCGCGCTGATCGGCGGCACCCAGTCGAGACCGGAGCCCATGTTGCCGTTGGTCAGCACCGCCATGCCGGCCAGGAACGGCAGATAGGCCGCAAGCACCAGGCCCTGGACCACCAGCCAGTTGCGCAAGAAGCGGCGGCGACAGGCGGGGGCCCGTGCCGCAATCATGACGCCGCCGATGTTGGCTGCCAGCAGCCAGAACAGGGCGACGCTCAGCGTATCGAGTGCGAGCGCCGTGCCGATCCCGTAGAGCAGCCAGCCGGCGCGTGCCGGTCCCGGCGCACGCAGTGGTGTCGCGGCGGCGGCCGGGTCGCGCGCCAGCAGCACCAGTCCCCACAGGCCAATCAGGATCATGGTGGTGACCAGCGTGTAGGATCTGGCTTCCTGGCCGTACTGGACCTGGAACGGCGCCAGTGCCAACAGGAGCGAGGCGGCGAGGCCGCTGCGCCAGTCGCCGAGGCTGCGTCCCAGCAGAAACAGCACGGCGCACGACGTCGCACCGAACAGGGCGGCGGGCAGCCGCATGACAGACTCGTCCAATCCGAACGGCACGAACCAGGACGAGACGATGAAATAGAGCGGCAGATGATGAAAGGAGAGGCTGTCCTGCACCAGCGCGCCGAAGCCCAGCGACGATCGCCGCAGCGTCGTGATCTCGTCCATCCAGTATGGCTTGTCGCCGATGCGATAGAGCCTGGCGACCAGGGCGACGATGCTGACCAGAAGCAGCGGCAGCACCAACTCGGCCCTGTACCGACGGCGCTTCATCGTGATCGGCAGGCCGGCGCGGCCGTCGAGCAGGAAGGCAGGTCGCGGAACGGCGAGGCTCACAATGTGTTCCAGCTCAAGATCACCCGCTGAGAATGGGCCCGAGATTGGGGCAGCAGCAAGGCGGACCGATGGTGAGGCACAGGAGTAACCGGACCATGACGATGTGTATCCAGCCGGCAACCGTGTCCCTGCGCGATCGGCTGCTCGGTCGGGCTGCGAGGCTGACCGGCCTCGCCGTCGCCGGCCTGTCGCTCGGCGGCTGCGTGGTCGAGGTGCCGGGCCCGTCGGCCGGCGCGGCATCCGGCTATGGCTATACCTGCTACGCCGGCGTGTATGTCTGCCGCCTGCCGCAGCAGCTTCCGGCCGGGACCCAATGCAGCTGCCCAGGCATCGGAGCGCCCTCCTTCGGCACGGTGCGCTGACGGTCAAGGGCGGCGTTGTGCCGACAGGTCTGACCGATCACGGCGATCCGGCGGATCAGCGCGGAGCCTCGTGAGCGGCGGCGGCATCCGCGTGCGCTTCGGCCAGAACCCGGATCACGCCGCCGGCTCCGGCCAGGATCAGTGACCGGTCGGCCGCCTCGGCGATCGCCAGGATCGGGAACGGCGCCTGCGGACCGGCCGGAACAAGGCGAAGCTCGTCCGGCTTGCCTTCCACGCGCCAGGTAGCGCCTGACGCATCGCCGAGCAGCGTGCTGCCATCCTGGCGGAGCAGGCCCGCCGTGAGCGTGGTGGGGGATGGATCGTCGATCCGCGACCATTTCGGCATCGCGGTTCCGGGACGCCCGAACGGGTCACGGGTCGCAAACACCTGCCCCTGCTGGCCGAACAGGATGATGCCGGCACGACCGCCATCGAGGACGCCGAAGACGGTGCCGTCGAAGGGCGACTTCAGGGCGTGCAGCCCGTCCGCGGGCCTGCCTGCGAGCAGCAGGCCGTGCGTGCCGGCGGCGATGACGACGCCGTCGCGCTCGGCCATCCCGTTGAGCTGCAGCTTGCCCGGATTGTCGATCGCGGCGGACCAGGGCAGCCAGTGGCTGCCGCCGTCGAGGCTCTCGATCGACAGCGCGTCGGCGCCGATCAGGCGAACCGTGTCGGGGCCTGCGGTCTGGATCAGCAGGAACGGCCGCGACGGATCGGTCTGCAGCAGGGTGGTGGCGGCCCGGACCATACGGTCGCGCACGCTGTCGGCGGCATCGGCGATCTGTGCGGCCTCGAGCGTGATCCGTGCGGCGCCGGCATTGTCCTGCACGAGCGACCAGTGCTCGCCCGAGTCGCCGGTTCGCAGGACCGCGCCGAAATGTCCCACGGCCCAGCCGGTGCGGGCATCGGCGAAGCGGATCGCGGTCAGGGTGACGGAGACCGGGAGCTGAACCTGGCGCCAACTGGCGCCGTTATCGTCCGACACGATGAGCAGGCCGTTCAGGCCGCCCGCGACCAGCCGCTTGCCGGCCAGCGCCAACGCCTCGACCAGGACCTTGTCGGGACGGGGCACCTGGAGGGACGGGGTGCGGATCGGGTTGGGAAGTGCGGGCAGTGCCTGTGGCGGCGGCAACGGCGACTGGACCGGCGCGGTGGGCGCGACCGGCCCGGGCACGGGCAGGGCGGCCGCACGAGCGGGAGCGGGCTCGGCGCCGGCCGCCGGCACAGGCAGGATCGGCAGCGTCAGCGCAAATGCTGCGGCAAGCGCCGGCCATCCGGCCGGGACGACGGAACCGGACGCCCGGCCTGCGGAACGGCGCGGCCTGCGGGGCGGCTGCTGCATGCGGGTCTCCTTGCTTGGTGGCGCGCGCGGTCCTGTCATAGCGCATCGCGCGGCTGGCGCGACCGGGCGCATGCAGCGGCGAGTTCCGGACCGGCCCCGGCCGCTCTATGCTCGACGCCATGAAGCAGATCCGCGACAAGCCGGTGCAGGCGGCAGACCTGTTCGGGAGCGACGCCACGCCGTCCCCCGCGGGCGCCCCCGACGGCGCCGCCGACGGTACGGGCGCGTTGCGGCCGCTGGCCGACCGGCTGCGTCCGGCCACGCTGGACGAGGTCGTCGGGCAGCCGCATCTGCTGGGACCGGATGGGGCGCTGCGCCGGATGCTGGAGCGCGGCTCGCTGGCCAGCCTGATCCTGTGGGGCGGGCCGGGCGTCGGCAAGACGACGATCGCGCGCCTGCTCGCGGCGGCGGCCGGGCTGCGCTTCACCCAGCTCTCGGCGGTGTTCTCGGGCGTCGCCGACCTCAAGCGGGTCTTCGACGAGGCCGGCCGTCGGCTGACTGCGTCCGGCGAGGCGACGCTGCTGTTCGTCGACGAGATCCACCGCTTCAACCGCGCCCAGCAGGACGGCTTCCTGCCGGTGGTGGAGAACGGCACCGTGGTGCTGGTGGGTGCCACCACCGAGAACCCGTCCTTCGCGCTGAATGGGGCGTTGCTGTCGCGCTGCCAGGTGCTGGTGCTGCGCCGGCTCGACGACTCGGCGCTGGAGGCGCTGCTGGAGCGGGCGGAACAGGATGGCGGCGCTCCGCTGAAGCTGACCCCGGAAGCGCGGGCGACGCTGCGGGCGATGGCGGACGGCGACGGCCGCTACCTGCTGAACATGGTCGAGCAGCTGCTGAGCCTCGCCGATCCGGCAGTCCTCGACCCGGCCGCGCTGGCAGGCCTGCTGGCGAAGCGGGCGGCGCTCTACGACAAGGACCGCGAGGAGCACTACAATCTGATCTCCGCGCTGCACAAGTCGCTGCGCGGCTCGGATCCGGACGCCGCACTCTACTGGTTCGCGCGCATGCTCGCCGGCGGCGAGGACCCGCGCTTCCTGGCCCGACGGCTGACGCGCTTTGCCGTCGAGGATGTGGGGCTCGCCGATCCGCAGGCGCAGCTGCAGGCGATCGCCGCGTGGGAGACCTTCGAGCGACTGGGCAGCCCGGAGGGCGAGCTGGCACTGGCGCAGCTCGTCGTCTATCTCGGCACCGCACCGAAATCCAACGCGGTCTACAAGGCGTTCGGGGCCGCGATGCGGACCGCCAAGGCGACCGGCAGCCTGGCGCCGCCGGCGCATATCCTGAACGCCCCGACCGCGCTGATGAAGCAGATCGGCTACGGCCAGGGCTATGCCTACGACCACGACGCGGAGGAGGGCTTCTCCGGCCAGAACTACTTCCCCGACGCCATGGAGCGGGCGCGGCTGTATCATCCGACCGACCGCGGCTTCGAGCGCGAGATCACGCAAAGGCTGGACACATGGGCGCGGCTGAGGGAGAGCCGTCGGGCATGAGCGTCGTCACCCTTCCCGTCACCGAGGACGAGGCCGAGATCCGCCTGGATCGCTGGTTCCGTCGTCACTATCCGCATCTCACGCAGGGCGCATTGCAGAAGCTGTGCCGCACCGGCCAGGTCAAGGTCGACGGGCGCAAGGTCGAGACCTCGAGCCGGCTGTCGCCCGGGCAGCTGGTCCGGGTGCCGCCGATCCCGAACGCGTCCAGGCCGGCGCCGATCCTGCCTGTGATCGATCCCCGCGATGCCAAGGAGCTGGCGCGCATGGTGGTGTATCGCGACGCGGAGGTCATCGTCCTGAACAAGCCGGCGGGGCTGCCGGTGCAGGGCGGCCCCGGCATCACGCGGCATGTCGACGGCATGCTGGACGCGCTCCGCGACGGCTCCCAGCACCGGCCGCGGCTGGTGCACCGGATCGACCGCGACACTTCCGGGCTGCTGCTGCTGGCGCGCACGCCTGGGGTGGCGGGCAAGCTCGCCGAGAGCTTCCGCGGCCGCGACGTGTCCAAGACGTACTGGGCGGTGGTGGTCGGGCGGCCGAGCCCGGCGGAGGGCGTGATCGACCTGCCGCTGGCCAGGCTCGGGATCGGACCAGGATCGCTGACCATCGCCGCCGAGCGCGACGACGAGGATGCGGCGTCCGCCCGCACCGAATACGCGGTGCGCGATGCGGCGGCGCGGAAGCTGTCCTGGCTCGAGCTGTCGCCGCTGACCGGACGGACGCATCAGCTGCGCGTGCATTGCGAGGCGCTGGGCACGCCGATCCTGGGGGATCCGAAATATGGTGGCGCGGCGGCGCATCTCGACGGCTTTCCCGACCAGCTGCATCTGCATGCGCGCTCGCTTGAGCTGCCGCATCCGGCCGGCGGCCGCCTGAGCCTGTCGGCCGACCTGCCGCCGCACATGCACGAAACCTTCCGCATGCTCGGGTTCGAGGCCGGCGCCACGCCGGCGGCCAGGCGGAGCTGAGCCGGATGGCGGTTGCCGCGAGGCCGCGGGGCCGGGGCGCGGTGCGGACCCTGGTCTCGGCGCTGCTGGTGCTGGCCCTGCTGTCGGTGCTGCTGCTGATCGGGGCCGCCCTGGTGGTGCAGTCCCGGCTTGACGAGGCGTCGCTGACGCAGCGGATCGAGCGCGAGGTGCTGCGCCAGACCGGACGGCGCCTGACGCTGGAGGGGCTGCGGGTCCGGCTGCTGCCGGTGCCGACGCTGGAAGCGCGCGGTGTCGCCCTCGACGACTGGACGGGGGGCCTGCGGCCGCGGATGCTGACGGCGGCGGGCGTGCAGGCGCATCTGGCGCTGCTGCCGCTGCTTCGCCACGCGGTGCGGCTGGAAGGCGTCACGCTGACGCAGCCCGACATCCTGCTGGAGCGGAACGCGGCCGGCCAGGCGAACTGGCAGCTGCACAAGCCGGCCTCCGCCGACACCGGCGGCGGGTCCGGTGGCGGCGGCGGCCGCTGGAGCCTGCAGATCGGCAGCCTGCGCCTGCTCGACGGACGGCTCGCGTTGCAGGACGCGCTGCAGGGATGGAGCGGCGCGGTGGAGGGGCTGCATGTCGAAGCCAGCGGCCTGGCGGGCGATCGTCCGGCAGCCGCGTTCTCGGGTCGTCACGGCAACGCCGCCTTTGACGGCGATCTGCGCACCGGCAGCTTGGCGCGGCTGGACCGCAGCGACGCCTCCCGGACGCCCTGGATCCTGCGCCTCACGGCGCATCAGCGGCAGAACGGGCAGGCGGTTGCCGGGGTGTCCATCGACGGCACCCTGAGCGATCCGGCGCATGGCCGCGGCTATGCGCTGGACGTCGCGGCGCAGGCCCAACGGCTGGACAGCCTCAATGCGCTGTTCACCCATGCACGGCTGCCGGACGTGGCCGGACTGTCGCTGCGCGCGCGCGTGACGGACGCCGCCCCGGCGGGAGCGCCACGCGGCGACCCGCAGCTGGGTTTCCTCAGCCTGCGATCGGGCGCGTTCCAGGCGGCGGCGCTGCGGCCGTCGCGCTGGACCCGGGATCTGTCCGTGGCGGCGCTGTCCGTGGACGTGGACGCGAAGGATCGCACGATGCCGGTCGCGGTCTCGCTGGACGGACGGTGGCGCGACCAGCCGCTCGCCCTGCACGGCACCGCCGGCACGCTCGGCGCCTGGCAGCAGGGCGCGGCCGGATCCGGCTGGGGTCCGGTGCCGCTGGCGCTGGAGCTCGCGGCCGGGACCGCGCGCGGCCGGGTCGACGGCACCGCCGGAAGCGCGGGGTCGGACCTGCGCGTCGCGGCCACGGTTCCGGCATTGCAGCCGCTGCTCGGCGCCGGGCCGGCACTCACCGACCTGACGCTGTCCGGCCGGGCGCAGACCCAGGGCGGGACGGCGCTGACCCTGTCGGATCTGCGGCTCGCCTCGCCGCAGCTCGCGCTGACCGGGTCCGCAACGCTGCTCGACGTGGCGCGTCCGACGCTGACGGCGGCGATCAATGCCACGCATGCGGATCTCGACGCGCTCCGCGCCGGCTGGATCAGCCCGGCGGGCGCCGCCGATGCGCCGACGGGTCCGCCGCCATCCTCCGGAGCGCCGGCCGCTTCCCCCGGGGCCGGGCCGCACCGGGCCGACGTGCCCACCTCGGCCCCGGCCACGACCGGCGGACCTGCGGACAGGCCGGCGACAGCGCCGACAGCACCGCCGACATCCCCGTTCGCGGCGCTGCGGCAGGCTGACATGGCCGTCAGGCTTGACGCGCACGAGGTCCGCTTCGGGGGCGAAACGTATCGCGACCTGGCGGCGCAGCTGGCGGTGCAGGATGGACGGCTCACGCTGGCGCCCTTCACCGTGGCCGGGCCGGCAGGACCGATCGCCGGGCAGCTGCGGGCGGAGGCGTCGGGGCATGTCTCGCTGGCGCTGCAGCCGTCGATGATCCGGGCGGAGACGCTGGCCTCGTGGCTCGGCCTGTCGCCGCTGCTGTCCGGCACGGTGGAGCTCGTCGCCGACCTGCAGGGGACGAGCGCCACCACGCAGGCGCTCGCCGCGAGCCTGACCGGCCGGGCGGGCGCGTCGCTGGTGGACGGATCGATCGCCAATGCGGCGCTGGCGGCGCTGGTCGGCCGATCGGCCGGCCTGTCTCAGACAGGGCGCACCGAGCTGCGCTGCCTGGCGCTGCCGGCGCAGCTGTCGGACGGGCAGGCAAGGATCGCGCCGATCGCGCTGCAGACTCGCACGCTCGACCTGCAGGGGCATGGCACGGTGGCGCTCGGCGACGGACGGCTCGACCTGCACCTGGTGCCGCGCCTGTCGATCGGCACCGCCGGCGCGTCGCTGCCGGTGCATGTCGGCGGCACCCTGGACGCGCCGCAGGTGGCACTCGATCCGGCGGCGGCCGGCGGGCGCTTCACGCTGACGATCGGGCCGGGCGGCCCGGCGCCGGACGCGTGCGGAGCGGCGCTGCAGGCAGCCCGCTTCGGCGCCGCAGGCCCGCAGCCGGGGCCCGAGCCGGCCGCCGGGCGGCAACACAAGGCGCCGAAGCCGATCGACATCCTGCGCGGGCTCGGGCTGTTCCGGTGACCGAGGCAGCGCGCCGACGCGTCTGGAGCACGGTGCGGACCGAGCCGGACGGCACGGGATACCGGATCATGCTGGACCAGCGGCCGCTGCGCCTGCCGGGCGGCGCCGTGCTGCATCTGCCGTCGCCGGCACTCGCCTCGGCCGTCGCCGACGAGTGGTCGCGCGCCGGTGGCGGCGTGGTGGGCGGGATGTTCGGTCCGGAGTGCGTGACGCTGACCCGGCTCGCCGGGACGCTGCAGGAACGGGTGGCGACGAACCGGCCGCAGGCGGTCGCCCTGCTGCTCGACTATGCGGGCGGCGACCTGCTCTGCTACCTGGCCGCCCATCCGGCGGCACTGGCGCAGCGTCAGCAGGCGGAATGGCAACCCTGGCTGGACTGGGTGGCCCGGCAACACGGTGCAATGCTGATCGTGACGCAGGGCGTGATGCCGGTCGTGCAGCCGGCAGCCGCGGTGGCGGGACTCCGCCAAGCACTGCAGGCGCAGGACGATGTCGGGTTGACCGGGCTCGGGGTGCTGGTGCCCGCCCTCGGCAGCCTGGTGCTCGGGCTCGCGGTGGTCGAGGGCGCCCTGCCGTCAGGCGACGCCACGAGCCTGGCCCTGCTCGACGAGCGCCATCAGCTGCAGCACTGGGGCGCGGATGCGGACGCCGTGGCACGGCAGGACCTGCTGTCGCAGGAGGTCGCGGATGCTGCGCTGTTCGTCCGTTTGGGCCGGGAGGTCGGACCGTGACGAACGGTGTCGCGGATGGGACCCCCGCCGGCGGACAGCACTGGCTGATCGGCGGCCGCGTGCAGGGGGTGGGCTACCGGATGTGGTTGGAAGCAGCGGCCCGGGCGGCAGGCGTGGCGGGCTGGGTTCGCAACCTGGAGGATGGCCGGGTCGAGGCGGTGGTGCAGGGACCGGCGGAAACGTTGCGCCGTCTGGCGGCAGCGGCACAGCGCGGACCGCGGCTGGCCGTGGTCGATCGGGTTGAAGTCCGGCCGTGGCCGGGGCCTGTCGATCCGGGCCGGTTCGTGCAGCGCGAGACTGCGCCGGGACCGGAGCCTGCCTGAGCGCCAGGGCCATCGCGACCGCCGGTTTCATATCGAGGCCGCAATATTCATGGTCTCGATGCAAGTTCACCGTTAAAGAAAGAAAGCAGAGCCGCTGTTGCTGCTGCCGGAATTATGTAATTCTTGGTTACACCCACTGCCGGGACTTCTTGCTACGTGTGCAGCGTCTTGGAACGGAGAGCGTCCTGATGCACCAAGCCTTACCGACGGCCAGCGAGTCCGTGCCTCCCAGGCCCGGCAATCGCCGCAGACTGAAGCGACGGGCGGCGACCTTCGCGGCGCGCTGCGCCATGGGGTCGTGGCTGCTGCTTGCCGCGATGCCGTTGGTGGTGCTGGTCTGCGCGCTGAACTGATCTCGACGCCCGGCATTGGCTGCGTCAGTGTCGCGCCGATCCACGGGAGAGCCCACATGACGCAGGCCAATTCGCGGGTGGCCGACCATCCGATCGACGCGCAGTTCCTGGAGCGCTGGTCGCCGCGCAGCTTCACCGGTGAGGCGATCCCGGAGACGGAACTGCGCACGCTGTTCGAGGCGGCGCGCTGGGCGCCGTCTTCCTACAACTCGCAGCCCTGGCGCTTCATCTACGCGCTGCGCGACACGCCGAACTGGGAGCCGTTTCTCGGGCTGCTGAACGAGTACAACCGCTCCTGGGCCTCGGGAGCGGGGGCGATTGTCGTGGCGCTGTCGAAGTCGACGCTGCTGCCGCCCGGCAAGGATCGCGAGATCCCGTCCCACAGCCATTCCTACGACGCCGGCGCCGGCTGGGCCTATCTGGCCCTGCAGGCGCAGATCTCCGGCTGGGCGGCGCATGCCATGGTCGGCTTCGACATGGACACGGCGTTCGCGCAGCTGCAGGTGCCGTCGGGCTACCGGATCGAGTCGGCGATCGCCATCGGCCGCCGCGGCGACCGGTCGAGCCTGCCGGAAGCGATGCAGGCGCGCGAGGAGCCGAACGGCCGCATGCCGGTCGAGCGGTTCGTGATGGAAGGCCGCTTCCGCTCCGACGCCTGACCGGACGCGGCCCGGGTCTACGGCACCAGGATGGTGGCGGAGGCCTGGGCGGCGATGCCCTCGCCGCGGCCGGTGAAGCCGAGGCGCTCGGTGGTGGTGGCCTTCACCGAGATGCGGCCGAGATCGACCCCGAGCAGGCTCGCCAGGCGCTCGCGCATGGCGGTGGCATGCGGCCCGATCTTCGGGCGCTCGCAGATCAGCGTGACGTCGGCATTGATCAGCATGCCGCCGCGCGCGGCGATGCGCTCGCCGGCATGGACCAGGAAGCGCGCGCTGTCGGCGTCCTTCCAGCTGTCCTCGCTGGGCGGGAAGTGGCGGCCAATGTCGCCCTCAGCGAGGGCTCCGTAGATCGCGTCGCACAGCGCATGGATGCCGACATCGGCGTCGGAATGCCCGGCGAGCCCGTGCTCGTGCGGTATCGCGACGCCGCACAGGATCAGCGCGCGGTCGTCGGCAAAGGCGTGCACGTCGAAGCCGGTGCCGGTGCGCGGCAGCGGGCTGCCGGTGCTGATCAGCCGCTCGAGTCGCACGAGATCCTCCTCGTAGGTGAGCTTGATGTTGTCCTCGCTGCCGGCGACCAGCGCCACCGGATGGCCGGCATGCTCCAGCAGCGCGGCGTCGTCGGTCAGGTCGCCGGCGGCGACGCCCCGATGCAGGTCGCGCAGCAGGGGAAAGCGGAAGCCCTGCGGCGTCTGCGCCCGGAACAGGCCGGCGCGGGACACGGTCTCGACGATCAGCCCGTCGCGACCGCGCTTGAGCGTGTCGGGAACCGGGATCGCCGGGATTGCGCCGGCATGGTGGGCGAGTGCCGCCAGCACGCGCTCAACCAAAGCTGCCGGGACGCAGGGACGTGCGCCGTCATGGACCAGCACCAGGTCAGGCTGCGCGTCGGCCGGCAGCGCGTCGAGCGCCTCGAGGCCGGCGCGTACGCTGTCCTGGCGGGTGGCGCCGCCGGCGACCGGATCCAGCACCGTCGCATCGCCGGCTTCGAGCCCCGCCAGCGCCGCGCCGAGCAAAACCGGGTCGCCGACCGGCAGCAGCATCGACACGTGCGGGACCAGCGCCTCGGCCGCATGACGGATCACGGTCCGGTTGCCGAGCGTGACGAACTGCTTGGGGGTCGCGGCGCCGTAGCGGCGTCCGGAGCCCGCGGCCATGAGGAGGGCGGCGATGCGCATGCGCGGACCAATGCGGCGAAGCCGGTCGTTGGTCAATATGCCAGTCGGCGCCGGCGGCCGCTTGGCGCACCCCATGGAGAGGATGATTGCGCCTGCTTCCGGCACAGGGTAATTTGCTTAAATCATGGGCAATTCGAATAGCGATACGAAGAGCGGCCAGGGCCTTGCGGGCGGCATCGCCGGTCGATCGACACTGTTCCCGATCGATCTTGGCGGCGTGGTGATCGACAGGCCGGTGATCCTGGCGCCGATGTCGGGCGTGACCGATCTGCCGTATCGCCGGCTCGCCCGGCGGCTGGGCGCAGGGCTTGTGGTGTCGGAGATGATCGCCTCGTGGGCCATGGTGCGCGAGAATGCGGCCACGCTGCGCATGGCGGAAACCGCGGACGATGACGGTCCGAACGCGGTGCAGCTCGCCGGCTGCGAGCCGGACGCAATGGCGCAGGCGGCGCGGATCGCGGTGGACCGCGGCGCGGACCTGATCGACATCAATTTCGGCTGTCCGGCCAAGAAGGTCGCCGTCGGGCAGCAGGCAGGCTCGGCGCTGATGCGCGACGAGATCCTCGCCGCCCGGCTGCTGGAGGCGACCGTCGGCGCGGTCAAGGTTCCGGTGACGCTGAAGATGCGCATGGGCTGGGACCATGCCAGCCTGAATGCGCCCAGGCTTGCGCGGATTGCCGAAGAGTCGGGCATTCGCATGGTGACCGTGCATGGGCGCACGCGGCAGCAGTTCTATTCCGGTCGCGCCGACTGGAGCTTCGTGCGTCAGGTCAAGGAAAGCATCCGGCTGCCGGTGATCGTCAATGGCGACATCCTGAGCGTGGCCGACGCGCGCGAGGCGCTGCTTTTGTCCGGTGCCGACGGGGTGATGATCGGTCGTGGATGCTATGGCAGGCCGTGGCTGCCGGCCCAGGTGGCGCAAGCGCTGAGCGGGGAGGACGTGAGTCCGGATCCGGATCTCGCGGCCGAGAAGGCGATCGTTCTCGAGCATTACGCGGCGATGCTGTCGCATTTCGGCGCCCAGCCGGGGCTCCGCCTCGCGCGCAAGCACGTCTCCTGGTACTCGTCCGGCCTGCCTGGCTCGGCGCAGTTCCGGGCGGCGATCAACCGCCTGGACGATGCCGCACAGGCGGTCGCGCTGATCGCGGCGTTCTACGACAGCCAGATCGAGGCGGGTGGGCGCCGGGAGCGGGCAACCGCCCTGCCGGTGGACATCGCCGCATGAGAACGGCCGCCCTGGGTCAGCACGCGAAGAAGGCTCGCGCGGACCTCGGGATGCCGTCGGATCGGCGGAAGCCGCAGGCGCTCGCATCGACGCTGCCCGACGCGGCGGCGATGCTGGACTCGCTGCCGGTGCCGGTCCTGATGCTCGATGCCGACCACCACATCCGCTACGTCAACGGCGCTGCCGAGCCGTTCTTCGGGATGTCGAAGTCGCAGCTGCTGCTGCTCAGGCTGCCGAGTCTGGTGCCGGCCGATCATCCACTGTTCCTGCTGATCGAGCAGGTGCGCCTGACCGGCGTCACCATCATCGAGCACGAGCTGGTGCTGGAAGGCCCCCGCCTGCACCGGCAGGGCATCACCGTGCAGGGTACGCCGGTGGTCGAGGATCCCGGGTTCGTGCTGCTGACGCTGCACGACGCGTCTGCGGCCCGGGCCAT
>CAXTZG010000063.1:13333-21842 GCA_964248625.1 uncultured Acetobacteraceae bacterium
TGGATCGGCAGCTGACCTTCCGCAACGCCGCCCGCAGCGTATCGGGCATGGCGGCGATCCTGGCGCACGAGGTCAAGAACCCGCTATCTGGCATACGCGGCGCAGCACAGCTGCTGGAAAGCACCGTCGGCGAGAGCGACCGCGAACTCGCGGTGCTGATTCGCGACGAGGCGGACCGCATCAAGGCGCTGGTCGAGCGGATGGAGATGTTCAGCGAGAAGCCGATCGAGCGGCGGCCGGTGAACATCCACCGCGTGCTGGAGCATGTGCGGATGCTCGCACAGCAGGGGTTCGCCGCGCATATCCGCTTCGTCGAGCGCTACGACCCGTCGCTGCCGCCGGTCTGGGGCAACCGCGACCAGCTGGTGCAGGTGCTGCTGAACCTGGTGAAGAACGCGGCCGAGGCGATCACCGCCGATGGCGGCCACGGCGAGATCACGTTGTGCACCGCCTACCACCACAGCGTCCGGCTGGCGGTGCCGGGGTCGGACCAGCGCATGCACCTGCCGCTGATGGTCACCGTGCGCGACAGCGGGCCTGGCATCTCCGAGGCGATCCGGCCGCATCTGTTCGAGCCGTTCCTGACCACCAAGGTCAGCGGCAGCGGCCTCGGCCTGGCGCTGGTGGCGAAGATCGTCGGCGATCATGGCGGGCTGATCGAGATCGACAGCCGTCCGGGGCGCACGGACGTCGTGCTGCATCTGCCCGTCCTGGTCGAGGATTCCGGCGAACAATAGGTCGCGCCCACGCGACGATCCAAGAAAGTGTCCGGTATCGCAATGACTGTTCCCACCGTCCTGGTCGCCGACGACGACCGCTCGATCCGCACCGTGCTGACCCAGGCGCTCGGACGATCCGGCTACCAGGTCCGCACGACTGCCAATGCGGCGACGCTCTGGCGCTGGGTCGAGGACGGGGAAGGCGACCTCGTCATCACCGACGTGGTGATGCCCGACGAGAACGGCCTCGACCTGATCCCGCGCATCAAGCGGGTGCGGCCGGAGCTCAAGATCGTGGTGATGAGCGCGCAGTCGACGCTGATGACCGCGGTGAAGGCGGCGCAGCGCGGCGCGTTCGAGTATCTGCCCAAGCCCTTCGACCTCAAGGAGCTGCTGTCCGTGGTAGGGCGCGCGCTGGCGGCACCGGCGGCGCCGGCGGCCGATGCGGGCCTGCCGGTCGATGCCGACGATCGGCTGCCGCTGATCGGCCGGTCGGTCGCGATGCAGGACATCTACCGCATCATCGCGCGGCTGACGACCGCCGACCTGACGGTGATGGTGAACGGCGAAAGCGGCACCGGCAAGGAGCTGGTGGCGCGCGCGCTGCACGATTACGGCCGCCGTCGCGGCGGTCCATTCGTGGCGATCAACATGGCGGCGATCCCTAGAGAGCTGATCGAGAGCGAGCTGTTCGGCCACGAGCGCGGCGCCTTCACCGGTGCTACCAACCGCAACCAGGGCCGCTTCGAACAGGCCGCCGGCGGCACCCTGTTCCTGGACGAGATCGGCGACATGCCGCCGGAAGCGCAGACGCGGCTGCTGCGCGTGCTGCAGGAAGGCGAGTTCACCACCGTCGGTGGCAGGCAGCCGATCAAGGCCAACGTCCGCATCATTGCGGCCACCCACCGCGACCTGCGACAGCTGATCCGCACCGGCACCTTTCGCGAGGACCTGTTCTACCGGCTGAACGTGGTGCCGATCCGGCTGCCGCCGCTGCGCGAGCGGGCGGAGGACATCCCGGTGCTGGCGCGGCACTTCCTGGAAAAGGTGCAGCAGACCGGACTGCCGGGGAAGCGGCTGTCGGAGGAGGCGACTCGCGCGCTGCAGGCGCATCGCTGGCCTGGCAACGTGCGCGAGCTCGAGAACCTGATGCGCCGGCTGGCGGCGCTGTATCCGCAGGAGGTCATCAGCGGCGACGTCATCACCGGCGAGCTGCTGGAAAACAACAGCCACGACGATCCGGACGTGTCGTCGAGCGGCGAAGAGAAGCTGGCCCAGGCGGTCGAGCGGCATATCCGCGAGTTCCTGGCCGCCAGCCGCGACGGCATGCCGATGCGCGACATCTATGACCGGGTGATCGCCGAGGTGGAGCGGCCGCTGATCCAGATGACGCTGGCCTCGACCAAGGGCAACCAGATCAAGGCCGCCGCCATGCTTGGGCTCAACCGCAACACCCTGCGCAAGAAGATCCGCGACCTGGAGATCCCCGTCGTGCGCGGCGTCGGCTGAGCGGCCCGGGCATGGTGACGACGACGACCGCGCGCTCCGCCGCCGGCCTGTGGCCGTCCAGGCCGAGGCTGGTCGACATCCTGCTCGGCAAGGTGGTCACGCTGATCATCGCGGCGACCGCGCTGGCGCTCGGCATCACCACCTTCGCCGTGCTGTCGCGCGGCATGTCGCTGACCAGGCGGCCGCATGTCGAGGCGGCGCTGTTCATCAGCAACCTGATCGTGCTGCTGCTGCTGGCGGCCGCCCTCACCGGGCGCCTGGCGCGCGTGGTCGCGGAACGGCGCAGCGGGCTGGCCGGCGCCAAGCTGCATGTCAGGCTGGTGATGCTGTTCGGCGTGGTCGCGGTGACGCCGACGATCGTGGTCGGCGTGTTCGCCGGCGTGTTCTTCCATCTCGGCATCCAGATCTGGTTCAACGACCGGGTGCGCACAGCCCTGGACGAGGCCGTGCAGGCGAGTCAGGGCTACCTGCAGGAGCACAACAACAACATCCGCGCCGACGCGATCGCCATGGCCAACGATCTGGCCCAGGCCAGCACGCTGCAATATGTCGATCCCCGCGCCCTGGGGCAGGTGCTGGTCGACGAGAAGAACACGCGCGGCCTGAACGAGGCTGCGATCTACGACCCGCGCACCAACGAGGTGGTGGTGTCGACCGGGCTGCTGGGCGGGCTCGGCGTCACGGTTCCGCCGAGCTCGGTGACGATGATGGCGCGGTCCGGCGAGGTGGCGATCCTGGACAGTCCCGACAGCCAGACGGTCAGCGCGGTGGTGGGGATCGGCGACGATGCCAATCCGGCGCTGATGCTGGTGATCTCGCGTCCGGTGGATCCGGTGATCCTGGAGCACATGCACCGGACGCAGAGCGTGGTGTCGGACTATAACCGGCTCGATCACAACCGCTCGGCCCTGCAGCTCACCTTCGTGATGATCTTCGCGCTGGTGGCGCTGCTGGTGCTGGCCGCCGCGGTGCTGATCGGGCTGGTGCTGGCCAACCAGATCGCCCGCCCGGTCGGCCTGCTGATCCTGGCGGCCGAGCGGGTCAGGGGAGGCGACCTCGCGGTCAGGGTGCCGGAAGCCGGACGCGACGACGAGGTGGCGGGGCTGTCGCGTGCCTTCAACCGCATGACCGATCAGCTCGCGGCACAGCGACGCGAGCTGATGTCGGCCTACAGCCAGATCAACGAGCGGCGTCGCTTCACCGAGGCGGTGCTGTCGGGCGTGTCGGCGGGCGTGATCGGTCTCGATGCCGAGCAGCGGGTGGAGCTGCCGAACCGCGCCGCCAGCGCGCTGCTCGACACCGATCTGGAGGTCGCAGCCGGGCGCAGGCTGGAGGAGATCGTGCCGGAGTTCGCAGCCCTGCTGGCGCTGTCCAGCACGCAGCCGGAACGGGCGCAGACGGCCGAGGTGCAGCATGGCGGGGCATCGGGACAGCGGACGCTTCTGGTACGGATCGGGCCGGAAATGCGCGGCTCCGTGACGGAGGGCTATGTGGTGACCTTCGACGACATCACCGAGCTGCAGTCGGCGCAGCGCAAGGCAGCCTGGGCCGACGTCGCCCGGCGCATCGCGCACGAGATCAAGAACCCGCTGACGCCGATCCAGCTGTCGGCGGAGCGCCTGAAGCGGCGCTTCCTGCGCGAGATCACCTCCGATCCCGACACCTTCAGCCAGTGCGCGGACACGATCGTCCGGCATGTCGGCGATATCGGCCGCATGGTCGACGAGTTCTCCGCCTTCGCGCGCATGCCGCAGCCGATGATCCGGCCAGAGGACCTGTCGCGGATCGCCAGGGAGGCGCTGATCCTGCAGACCAGCGCGCATCCGGAGATCACCTTCGTCACCGCCCTGCCGGATCGCGGCCCGGTGGTCCCGTGCGACCGGCGGCTGGTCGGGCAGGCGCTGACCAACCTGCTGCAGAACGCCGCCGACGGGATCGCCATGCGGCCCAGACCGGACCCGGACAAGGCGGCAGCGGGCGGCGCCGGCGTTTGCGGGACCATCTGGCTGTCGATCGAGGCGCGGGAGCGCGAGATCCGGCTGTCCGTCGGCGACGACGGGGCAGGCCTTCCGGTCGACGACCGGCAGCGTCTCATGGAGCCCTACGTCACCCACAAGCCGAAGGGAACCGGGCTGGGGCTTGCCATCGTCAAGAAGATCATGGAGGACCATGCGGGCTCGGTCATCCTCGACGACCGGCGCGGTGGAACGGGAGCGGTCGCCACATTGATATTGCCTGTGAAGTCATCCGATGCCGCATGAGATCCTGATTGTCGACGACGAGCCGGACATCCGGCTGCTGGTCGAGGGCATCCTGCGCGACGAGGGCTACGAGACGCGGCTTGCGGCTGACTCCGAGCAGGCCATCGCCGCCTTCCGGGCGCGACGGCCGTCGCTGGTCATCCTGGACATCTGGCTGCAGGGCTCGCGACTGGACGGGCTCGGCATCCTGAAGGCGATGCAGGGCGAGGAACCGGCGGTGCCGACCATCATGATCTCCGGGCACGGCACCATCGAGACCGCGGTCGCGGCACTCCAGCTGGGCGCCTACGACTTCATCGAGAAGCCGTTCCAGTCCGACCGGTTGCTGGTGGTGGTGCGACGCGCCCTCGAGGCGGCGCGGCTGTCGCGCGAGAACGCCGAGCTCCGCCTGCGCGCCGGGCCGGAAACCAGCCTGCATGGCGAGAGCCCGCCGATCGTCGCGGTGCGCGCCCAGATCGAGCGCGTCGCTCCGACTGGATCACGGGTACTGATCTCCGGCGCGGCCGGTTCCGGCAAGGAGGTCGCCGCCCGGATGATCCATGCCCGGTCGCGCCGCTCGGACGGGCCGTTCGTGGCACTCAACTGCGCCACGCTGGCGCCCGGTCGCTTCGAGGAGGAGTTGTTCGGCATCGAGGGCACGCCGGACGGGCAGGGGCCGGGCCGCCGCACCGGGCTGCTGGAACGCGCCCACGGCGGGACCCTGCTGCTCGACGAGGTCGCCGACATGCCGATGGAGACGCAGGGCAAGATCGTCCGGGCGCTGCAGGACCAGACCTTCGAGCGCCTCGGCGGTGCTGCGCGGGTCAAGGTGGATGTCAGGGTGCTGGCCACCACCAATCGCGATCTGCAGGCCGAGATCACCGCCGCGCGGTTCCGCGAGGACCTCTATTACCGGCTGGCCGTGGTGCCGCTCCGGCTGCCGAGCCTGCGCGAGCGCCGCGAGGACATCCCCGATCTGGCGAGGCTGTTCCTGGCCCGGTCGGCGGAAACCGCGGGCCTGCCGGTGCGCGAGCTGTCCGCCGACGCGCTCGCCGCCCTGCAGAGCTACGAATGGCCGGGCAATTCGCGCGAACTGCGCAACCTCATGGACTGGCTGCTGATCATGGTGCCCGGCGGCTCGGAAACGATCCGCGCCGAGATGCTGCCGCCGACGATCGGGCAGGGCGCGCCGGCGCTGCTGAAGTTCGATCCGGCCGCCGACGTGATGGGGCTGCCGCTGCGCGAAGCGCGCGACCTGTTCGAGACCCAGTATCTGCAGGCGCAACTGCTCCGGTTCGGCGGCAACATCAGCCGCACGGCCGGGTTTGTCGGCATGGAGCGCAGTGCGTTGCACCGTAAGTTGAAGCAGCTCGGCGTGAATTCCGAGGACCGGCTGCCGAACTAGCTTGCGACGGCGCCGCTTCAGGCACGCGATTTGGCGGTTGCTCGCATCCGGTGCTATCCCGCTCGCATAACCGCAATAGTTCTCCGTCGCCAGGCGGTAGACGCGCAACAATAAGAACGAAGGGCTTTAGCCGTGGCTAAGGACAGCTCGCAGAACGTGCAGGACGTGTTTCTCAATCATGTCCGCCGCTCCAAGACGCCGGTGACGATCTTCCTGGTCAACGGCGTCAAGCTCCAGGGGATCATCACCTGGTTCGACAACTTCTCGGTCCTGCTGCGCCGGGACGGGCATACGCAGCTCGTCTACAAGCACGCGATCAGCACGGTCATGCCGGCAGCGCCGATCGCCCTGTTCGACCAGAGCAAGGCCGAGACCGGGGCGGATCAGGAGCAGGAGGCCGGCGCGGCGGCGAGCTCTCCCTAGCGATGGCAGGGGTCGGAGCCGGCCTGCTGCCAACGCGCGCCACGGTCATCCTCCCGTGGGAGCGTCAGGATCGCCAGGCGGAGACGGCGCAGGATGGCGGTGCCAGGGATATGCGGCGTCACGAGGTGCGCGCTGCCGAAGCGCGTCTCGAAGAGGCGGTCGGGCTCGCGGCGTCGATCGGCCTGGTGATCGTGCGCAGGACGGTGCTGCCGATCCGGGCTCGCCGGCCGGCGACGCTGCTGGGGACCGGGCAGGTGCAGGCGCTGGCGGCGCTGGTGGCGACCGATGCGGTGACGGTGGTGATCATCGACGGCCGGCTCAGCCCGGTGCAGCAGCGCAACCTGGAGCGCGAGCTCGGCTGCAAGGTGATCGACCGCACCGGCCTGATCCTCGACATCTTCGGCGAGCGTGCCGTCACGCGTGAGGGGTCGCTTCAGGTCGAACTCGCGCACCTGGATTATCAGCGCAGTCGGCTGGTACGGTCCTGGACCCATCTCGAGCGTCAGCGCGGCGGCTTCGGCTTCCTGGGCGGCCCGGGCGAGACCCAGATCGAGGCGGACCGGCGGCTGATCGGCGATCGGATCGTCCGGCTCCGCAAGGATCTGGAGCAGGTGCGCCGGACGCGCGGACTGCATCGCGACGCGCGGCGCCGGGTGCCGTTTCCGGTCGTAGCACTGGTCGGCTACACGAATGCCGGCAAGTCCACCCTTTTCAACGCGCTCACGGGTGCTGCCGTGCATGCGCAGGATCAGCTGTTCGCGACGCTGGACCCGACCATGCGCGGGCTCGAGCTGCCGTCGGGTCGCAAGGTGATCCTGTCCGACACGGTCGGCTTCATCAGCGAGTTGCCGACCGAACTTGTCGCGGCATTCCGGGCGACGCTGGAGGAGGTGGCGGAAGCGGACATCATCCTGCATGTGCGCGATGCAGCCCACCCGGACAGTTCCGCCCAGCGGAGCGACGTGATCGCCATCCTGAACGGGATGGCAGCGGACGGCGCGCTCGACGGCGCCTGGCCGGGTCGTGTCATCGAGGTGCTGAACAAGGCCGACCTGCTGCGCGGACCGGATGTCATACAGGCTCGCGATGGCGCCGAGATCATTTCCGCCCTGACCGGAGACGGGCTGGAGCGGCTCCGAGCCTCGATCGATCGTCATCTGGTCGAGGCGATGGAGCAGGCGGAATATCGACTCGGCGTCGAAGAGGGTGCCGCCCTGGCCTGGCTCTACGCCCATGGCGAGGTGACCGGCCGCCGCGACGACGACGACGCCATCACCCTGACGGTCCGGCTGCTGTCTGCCGATCGTTCGCGGTTCGAGCGGCAGAAGAGCGGGCCCCATCGCGGGCAGGAGCCGGACAGTGCCGATGCGGTACCGGTCTGAAGCAACGCAAACCCGTCGCGGCGACGTCCGTTGGCGCTTTGCGGCACTGCCCTCGCTGCGGGCATGACGGCGGACAGGATGGACGTGTCTGGTGGATAAGCTGTTTACGGTCGCCGACGCGATCGAGGTGACGCAGATCCTGCGTGCGGCCGGTCGCGCCGAGATCATGCCGCGGTTCCGGCGCCTGGCGCATGACGACGTGCGGACCAAAAGCGGCCCGACGGATCTGGTCACGGTCGCGGACGAGCGTGCGGAAGCCCTCATCATCCAGGGTCTGGAGCGGCGGTTCCCGGGTTGCGTGGTTGTTGGCGAGGAAGCGACGGCAGCCGATCCGGATCTGCTGGACCGGCTGGCGGGTGCGGATCTGGCGTTCGTGGTCGATCCCATCGACGGGACGTCGAATTTCGCCGCCGGGGTGCCATTGTTCGGGACCATGGCCGCCGCCCTTGTGCACGGGGAAGTCGTGGGGGCGATCATTCACGATCCGCTTTGCGACGATACGGCGATCGCCGTGCGCGGTGAGGGAGCCTGCCTCGAACATGCCGACGGATCGCAGGTGTCGTTGCGCGTCGCGTCGGGGGCACCGCCGGCCTTGATGACCGGCAATGCCTCCTGGCGTCATCTGGAGCAGCCGCTCCGCGACCGCCTGGCGCTCAATCTGCCGCGCGTGCTGGCAAGCTGGGACTATCGCTGTGCCGCGCACGAATACCGGGTGATCGCGTCCGGTCACTGCCATTTCCTGATCTTCAACCGGCTGATGCCCTGGGATCATCTGCCCGGCTGGCTGCTGCATAGGGAGGCGGGAGGCTACTGCGCGCACTTCGACGGAAC
>CAXTZG010000064.1:0-5532 GCA_964248625.1 uncultured Acetobacteraceae bacterium
GAGAAGCGCGCGCCCACCCGGCGCCAGCCGGCGCCGTCATCCACCTCGGCGAGCGCGATCAGGAAGGCCGGGATGCCGCCGATCCAGATCGCGGCGCCGAGTTGGTGCAGCCACTCCACCAGCAGCAGCAGCGTCGACTGCTCGAGCCTCGCCGCCGCATGGGTGGTGGAGGTGGCGGCGGCCAGCTCGATCGCCACCAGCGCCAGCAGGATCGGCCCCGGCACCTGCCAGGCGCGCTGCCCGCCGGCCTTGCGGAAGGTGCAGGCGGCGATCAGCAGCGCGGACGCGATCTTGACCACGGCGGCGACCGCGAAGTTCGCCTGCATCACGTCGAGGAACGACAGGTCGACCGTCGACATCAGCACCGCGACCTGCAGCCCGTTGCCGAGCACCTCCACGAACGCCATCGCGACGGCGCTCCAGAAGGTCAGCCGCATGATCCGCGACACGATGCGCTCGCCGCGGGCGAGCTCGCCCGCGAACGGACGCGCCAGCAGCACCAGGAACAGCACCCCGCCCAGCGCCATCGACTGGGCGACGATGGTCAGCCCGTGCAGGACGATGCTCAGATAGCCGAACAGGTCGACGAGCAGCGACACCGGGCTGACCTACTTCGCGATCACGGTGAACGGAACGTCGCCGCGGGTGATGTGGCCGTCCAGCGCCAGCGCCTGCCAGCGCACGGTATAGGCGCCGGGCGTCAGGTCGGCGGTCGCATCGAGCGCGTTGACCAGGCTTGTGTCCGAGATCGGCAGCACCACCGGCTTGCCGTCCGGGCCGGTCAGCGTCAGGCGGGAGCGCCGGTGATCGATCTTGCTGTTGTACTGGAAATCGAGCGCCTGGTGCCCGCTGGCGATGGTGCCGCCGCTGGCGGGCGTGCTGGCGGTCAGGATCGCATGCGCCGAGGCGAGCCTCGGCAGCGTCGCCGCGAGCAGAAGGCCGAGCCCGACCGACCGGGGGCGAGCGAACGTGCGGAGCGACATCAGCGGGATCCCGGAAGAAGCAACCGCGCGCGACCGGATCGACCGCGGCGCGTCGAAGCGGCCGAACCCGCCAGCCGGGTCCGGCACCGTTCAGGCAATCCGCCGCTCTAGGCCATAACCGCACCCGGTGGAACAGTGCGGCAGATGAAAAACCCGCCACGCGGAGCGGCACTCGCGCTCCTGATGCTCGCAGCACCTCACGCCGCGGCGGCTGCCGTCCCGCAGCCCGGCGAGGCTGGCAACCGGGCCGGCAACCCGGCGGGCGGGCGGCACTACCCGTCGCCGGTCGCGGCCCGCTGCTTCAGCTCGGCCTTCGGCTGGCGGCACCGGGTCGGGCCGATGGCGCCGGCCGGCTTCCATAACGGGATCGATCTTCCAGCGCCCGCCGGCGGCCTGGTCAGCGCGCCCGCCGCCGGCACGGTGACGCGGATCAGGCGGATGGGGATCGGCGGGCTGCAGGTGTTCGTGGCGCATCCGGGCGGGCTCACCACGCTGTATGCCCATCTCGGCAGCGTGGTGCCGGCCCTGGCCGCGGGCCGGACGCGGCTGGCGGCCGGCGATCCGATCGGACGGATCGGCCGCACCGGCGTCACCTACGGCACGCACCTGTTCTTTGCGGTGTTCGCGAACGGCAGGGCGATCGATCCGAACCTGCTGCTCGGCCTGCCGCCCTGCTGAGCGCTCAGATGTAGTGCTCGTGCAGCGGCGCGAAGCCGTTGAAGCGGGTCGAGCAGTAGGTCGAGACATAGGCGCCGGTCGACAGCAGCTCGACGCGCTCGCCGCTCGCCAGATCGAGCGGCAGGCGGTAGCCGCTCTTCTCGTACAGGATGTCGGCGCCGTCGCAGGTGGGACCTGCCAGCGCCACCGGACCCATCGCAGCCCCGTCATGCGGGGTGCGGATGCGATACTTGATCGACTCGCCCTCGGTCTCGGCCAGTCCGCCGAATCGGCCGATATCGAGATAGACCCAGCGGATCGCGTCCTGCGCGCCGCCGGGCAGCCCGCGTCGGCTGACCAGCACCACCTCGGTGCTCACCACGCCGGCATCGCCCACGATGAAGCGGCCGGGCTCGATGATCATCTCCGGCAGCGCGTTGCCGAAATGCCGGGTCATGGCGCGGCCGATCGCGGCGGCGAACTGGTCGATCGCCGGCACGTCGTCGCGGTAGCGGGTCGGGAAGCCGCCGCCGCAATTGACCATGCGGATATCGAGCCCCGCCGCCGCCAGATCGGTGAACAGCATCGCCGCCCGGCCGATCGCCGCCTCGTAGGAGGCGGTGTCGGTCTGCTGGCTGCCGACATGGAACGACAGGCCGTACGGGTCGAGCCCGAGGTCGCGCGCGCGCAGCATCAGCGCGCGCGCATGCTCGACGGAGGTGCCGAACTTGCGCGACAGCGGCCAGTCGGCGCCGGCATTCTCGACCAGCAGACGGCAATAGACCCGCGCGCCCGGGGCGTGGCGCGCCAGCTTCTCCAGCTCCTCGTCGCAGTCGAAGGCATACATGTCGATGCCGGCTGCGAACGCGCTGGCGATGGCGCTCACCTTCTTGATGGTGTTGCCGAACGAGATCGCCGACGGCTCCGCGCCGGCATCGAGGCACAGGCGCACCTCTTCCCAGCTGGCGGCATCGAAGCAGGAGCCGAGGGAAACCAGCCGCTGCAGGATCGGCAGCGCCGGATTGGCCTTCACGGCATAGTAGATGCGCGCGAGCGGCAGCGCTGCCTCGAGCTCGCAATAGCGCAGCTCGACCTGGTCCACATCGACCACCAGGCACGGCGTGGCCGGCGCGTGATCGGCCAGAAACGAGGCGATCTTCGGGGTCATCGCACCCATTCTCCAGTTGTCATCCGCCTTGTCGAGGCGACGGACGAGTTGCGAAACGGTCTAACGGACCAGCGACCAAGACTCGGTTCCAGAAGGGAACCGGATTGCCAGAACGCTTGACGTCGTTGCGTAACCGCGGAGGGCCAGGGGCACGTGCGTTGCTGCGTGGGGGCGCATATGAGGCCAGTGCCCCCCGGACGCAACTGCTATTTTCCAGTTTTTCCCGAGCCGTCCGCCGAGCGACCGGCGCTCGCAACCGGTCCGGTTCGGACAGCGTTGTCCATCGTGACAGGTCGCCACGGCGGTCGTCCGGACATCTGCCGGGAGCACGCCATGACGTCGGACGCAGGCAGGCAGGGCGCGAGCACCCGTGGGGCTGCCGCACGGGCTTCCGCACCATCGGATCCCGACGCTCCGCTGGTGGTCACGGCGGAGCATCGGAGCGACCAGGGTCCGCGCGAGCGCGCGATGTCGGCGGCGGCGCCGGACATCTCGTCGGAGGCCGCACGCGAACTCGGCCGCGACGCCAAGCAGCCGATCCACATTCCCTGGACCGGCTGGAAGAAGGTGCTGAAGCGCACCTTCTCGGAGATGATCTCCGACCGGATCGGCCTTGCCGCCGCCGGCTGCGCCTTCTACGCGACGCTGGCCTTGTTTCCGGCGATCAGCACCATGGTGTCGGTCTACGGGCTGGCATTCGACCCTTCAACGGTTGAGCCGCAGCTGCGCGTGCTGCGCAACCTGCTGCCGCGTCCTGCCTTCCTGCTGATCTCGGAGCGGGTGCACACGCTGGTCAGCCAGCCGCGCGGCACCCTCACCATCAGCCTGATCATCGGCACCCTGGTCACGCTGTGGTCGGCCTCGGCCGGCACCAAGTCGATCCTGGCGGCGCTGAACATGGCCTACGAGGAAACCGAGACCCGCTCGTTCGTGCGGTTCCAGCTGACCGCCCTGAGCATGACGCTGTGCGCGATCCTGGGGGCCGCACTGGCGGTGGCGCTGCTGGTGTTCCTGCCGGCGGTGCTGGATTTCATTCCGCGTCATTTCGGCTTCGAGGCGGTCGAGGCCGGCACCCAGACGCTGATCCGAATCGGCACGCCGCTGCTGCTGCTGCTGTTTGTCGGCGCGTCGTTCTCGCTGCTCTACCGGTTCGGCCCGTCGCGCCGCAGCCCGGGCTGGCACTGGGTCACGCCGGGATCGCTGGTCGCCACCCTGCTCTGGCTGCTCGCCTCGACCGGCTTCTCGTACTATGTCGGCCACGTCGCCAGCTACGACGCGACCTACGGGCCGCTCGGCGCCGTCGTCGGCATCATGATGTGGTTCTTCGTGACCGCCTATGTCGTGCTGCTGGGGGCCGAGCTGAATGCCGAGCTCGAGCTGCAGACGGCGATGGACAGCACCGCCGGCACGCCGCGTCCTATCGGTCGTCGCGGTGCGTATGTGGCCGATCACGTCGCTGAGGACTGACGGCCGCGTCGTCGTTGCCGGCCGCGACGACCGCCTGGTCGCTGGTGTCGGCATCCTCGGCCTGGGCGACCTCGATCACCTCCTGGCTCGCCTGCTGCAGCGTCACGCTGGCGGTGCCGGATCCCAGCATCCCGATGCGCGCGGCTGCCGCCCGGGACAGGTCGACGATGCGGCCGCCGAACGGGCCGCGATCATTGACCGTCACCACGACGGAGCGGCCGGTGGTGTCGCTGGTCACCAGCACCTTGGTGCCGAGCGGCAGCGTCGGGTGGGCGCAGGTCAGCTGCATCGGGTCGAAGCGGCTGCCGCTGGAGGTGCGGTGGCCGGCATGGCCGCCGCCGTACCAGCTCGCCATGCCGCTTTCCGACCACGCCAGCGCAGACTGTCCGGCCAGCGCCGCGCGGTGGGCATGCATCGCCAGCCGGGCCTCGACGGCACGCGCCCAGCTGGTCACGGAATGGGCTGCGGGAGCGGCCGGCGCCTGTGCCGCAAGGCTGCTGCGGACTGAGTCGGCCCAGGCGGTCGGAGCCGTCGCGGCGATGCCCGCCGCTCGCGCCCCGGCCGGCACGCCCATCCCGGCAGCCACGACCAGCGCCAACATCGATGAAGCGACCCTGAACGCGCACGAGGTGCGGGCATTTCGGCTGCGGGGGCGCTCCATCCTTGGTTGCACGATCGTTCCGTCCCATCCCGTTCACAAAGAGTAGAGGCCGATCATGTCCTGAATATCAAGCACCAATCGCGTCCTACTTCATGAACAGGCACCGGGCCGCCTATCTAATCCTGCATCGCACCATTGCTGCGCCAGAACAACGCATCGCTTGCTGAAGAAGATGATGGTGTTACTGCAGCTACAAACGCGTTGTATTGTGCGCTGCAGCGAACGCCTGGGCAGGCAGCGCCGTCCGCCCGCAGGGCGGGCCGGCGGCGCGCGCACTTGGAGCCCTGTGACGGGCATGCTAACGCCGCGTCATCATGACGCCTCCGCTGATCGCCGTACTGAACGGCCCCAACCTCAACATGCTGGGTCTGCGCGAGCCGGCCATCTACGGCCGGGCGACCCTCGACGACGTCGAGCAGATCTGCGTGCAGGCGGCGGAGCGGCTGGATGTGGCGATCGACTTCCGCCAAACCAACGGCGAGGGCGAGCTGATTTCCTGGGTTCAGGAATGCCGCGGCCGCGCCCGGGGCATCCTGATCAACCCGGGCGGCTACTCGCACACCTCGATAGCCCTGCTCGACGCGCTGTCGGCCGTC
>CAXTZG010000064.1:5542-12831 GCA_964248625.1 uncultured Acetobacteraceae bacterium
CCGTCAGCAGGCGGCCGTCGCGCCGGGCCATGATGTCGGCCGTCAGCCTGCCGGTGGTCGAGGTGCACATCTCCAACATCCACCGCCGCGAGGATTTCCGCAGGCATTCTTATGTCAGCCTGGCTGCCGTGGGGGTGATCTGCGGTCTCGGCGTGCGCGGCTACGCCCTGGCGCTGAACGCGCTGGCCGACATCATCATGGACGAGGACGAACGATGAGCCGCCTGCCCGTGGACGCCGACGCGATCCGGGTCCTGGCCGAGATCCTGCGGGAAACCGGCCTGACCGAGATCGAGATCGCGGAGAAGGACAGCCGGATCCGCGTGGTGCGCGCGCCGGCCCAGATGGTGCAGGCCGCGGCCCCAGCGCTGCCCGCCAGCCCGGCCGCCTCGCCGGCCCAGATCGCGCACGATCCGGCCGACTTCTCCAAGCATCCCGGCGCCGTCACCAGCCCGATGGTGGGGGTGGCGTATCTGTCGCCCGAGCCCAGCGCGCCGGTCTTCGTCAGCGAGGGCCACGCGGTCACCGTCGGCCAGACCCTGCTGCTCATCGAGGCGATGAAGACCTTCAACCAGATCAAGGCGCCGCGCGCCGGCATCCTGACCCGGCTGCTGGTGACCTCGGGCTCCCCGGTCGAGTTCGGCGAAGTCCTGGCCGTCATCGAGTGACGTCGGGCCAAACGGTTTCAGTCTGATGTTCGACAAGATCCTGATCGCCAATCGCGGCGAGATCGCGCTGCGGGTGCTGCGCGCCTGCCGCGAGCTCGGCATCCGCACGGTGGCGGTGCACTCCACCGCCGACGCCGACGCCATGCATGTGCGGCTGGCCGACGAGAGCGTCTGTATCGGGCCGCCGGCGTCGCGCGACAGCTATCTCAACATCCCGGCGATCCTGACTGCGGCCCAGCTGACCGGCGCCGACGCGATCCATCCCGGCTACGGCTTCCTGTCGGAGAATGCCGGCTTCGCCGAGGCGGTCGAGGCGCATGGGCTGACCTTCATCGGCCCGTCGCCCGACCATATCCGGATGATGGGCGACAAGATCACCGCCAAGACCGCCATGCGCTCTCTCGGCGTGCCGCTGGTGCCGGGCTCGGACGGCGCGCTTGCCGATCTCGACGCGGCACGTGCCGTGGCGGCCGCGATCGGCTATCCGGTGCTGATCAAGGCGGCTGCCGGCGGCGGCGGGCGCGGCATGAAGGTGGCACCCACCGCCGCCGACCTCGAGGAGGCCTGGCGCGTCGCCCGCACCGAGGCCAAGGCCGCGTTCGGCAACGACGAGGTCTATCTGGAGAAGTATCTCGACCGCCCGCGCCACATCGAGCTGCAGATCATGGCCGACACCCATGGCAGCGTGGTGCATTTCGGCGAGCGCGACTGCTCGCTGCAGCGCCGCCACCAGAAGCTGCTGGAGGAGGCGGGCTCGCCTGCCCTCACGCCGGCCGAGCGCACCGCCATTGGCGAGACCGCAACCTCGGCGCTGAAGACGCTCGGCTACCGCAATGCCGGCACGCTGGAGTTCCTGTACCAGGACGGCCAGTTCGCCTTCATCGAGATGAACACCCGGCTGCAGGTCGAGCATCCGGTCACCGAGATGGTGTGCAACGTCGACCTGGTGCGCGAGCAGATCCGCATCGCCGCCGGCCAGCCGCTCGGCTACACCCAGAACGAGATCCGCTTCGAGGGCCATGCCATCGAGTGCCGGATCAATGCCGAGGACCCCGAGACCTTCATGCCGACGCCAGGCAAGGTCACCGTGTTCCACCCGCCGGGCGGACTCGGCGTGCGCATCGACAGCGCGCTGTATGCCGGCTACGTGGTGCCGCCCTATTACGACAGCATGGTCGCCAAGCTGATCGTGCACGCCCCCACCCGTCCGGAAGCCATCGCCCGCATGCAGCGCGCCCTGGACGAGTTCGTGATCGCCGGCATCAAGACGGTGATCCCGCTGCACCAGCGCATCCTCGCCGACCCGGGCTTCCGCAGCGGCGACTATACCATCCACTGGCTGGAGCAGTTCGTTTCGCAACCGCATTAGGGGTTCGATCGTTGCCGCAACGAACGCGGTGAGAAGCGCATCGATGAGCTTGGTTCTCAGCCCGGAATGGGGTCCGTACCTGGACGTGTCCGACGCCCGGACCCGTCTGTGCTCGTTCGTCGACCGGGCATGCGATCCGCTGGTCGGCGTAGTCTGGGCGACGCCAGATAGGATCTACCCGTTGCGAGCGCCACGTCCCAATGCCCAGGGCTATCGTGAGTCGGCTGTCTTTCATCTTGGGTCAGCGCCACCACCACCACCCGTTCCGCCGAAAGACTTCTGGAACAAGGCGAAGGCCTTCATCGAGAACGCTCTTGCGGAAGAAGGTCGCGCGGAGATTACGCAAGGTCAGGCCCAGATGGCCATGGCTTCCACAATGACCGATGTCGTCAAGCGCATGACGAGCCATCATCGTGACGATGGGGTCAATCTTGCGTTCGATATTCTCTGTGTAGCCCTTTCGATCGCCCTTATTCCGACCGGTCTGGGGATCGTCGGCATAGTCGCCTTGGCTGGTGGCACATTTCTGCTGAGCGCTGATGGAGCGGCCTACGCGTGCGAGTTAGCCGGCGAGGATGAACAGGCCGAGGCCGTTAAACGGGCGACGGAAAAGTGGCGCATACTGGCGACTATCCTGACTTTGCCAGATGGGCTGGTTGGCGGCTGGAAAGCGCTTCACGAGATCGGCGAAGTTCGAGAAGCCCTAGCTCTCGATCGCGCAACCGCGATGACGGCGGATCGACTTGGCGCACACACAAGCAACGCAGATCGTGCAACCCGTTATAAACAGGTTGCCGAGCGGGCGGCATCTTCGGTCACAGATCAGGAGCGAGCAACTCCGAGCCGCCCTGAAACTTGAAATAACGCCGCGCGGAACAGGTCTTGGATCGGCGGGACTGCTCCTCCGGGAGGAGTGGCTGAACGACGACTCACTCCTCCACAGATTTCTGCAACGTTTGCAAATTCACACACTGGCGATACGCGCATGACCATCACCGCCCAGGATACGATTACGCCTCGACGACCCTCGACCGGATACCTCTACAGTTTCACCTTCGCCTGCGTGGCGCTAGGCTTCATCGGTGTGGCGTTAGAAACCGGATTTGCACCAAAACCGACTGACGGGCCCAGTTTCTTCAGCGGCGCAGGAACCGCCGGTCTACTCCTCGCCTTCGCGATCCTGTTTGCAGTTCGGTTGGTCTTTTGGAGCAGAATACCAGTCGCAACGCAGGCGCTCGTTTGAACAGCAATCACGGGAATCTTTGCCTTGTCGCTGGCTGTATCCATGATCTTGCTTTTGATCTGCGTGATCGGAATCAACGGTCTTCCAGTCCCCATAGCCATGGTCGTCTTCACGGCTCTCGCAACGCTCTGCCAGATCTCGGCAGTGATCTGGTTGATCAGATATCGCAACAAGTGATTTCGGGTAGGCCGTCCTGACCGCGTGTTCTACTCCGCCGCGTCCGCCTGCTCGGCATTCTCGATCTCGGCCTCCTCGCGGCTGGCGGTGCGCGGCGTGATGCGGTTCCAGGCGTCGAGAGCGGCGATCTTGTAGGCTTCCGCCAGCGTCGGGTAGTTGAAGGTGTTCTCCAGGAAGTAGTCCAGCGTGCCGCCGAGGTTGAGCACCGCCTGGCCGATATGGACGAGTTCGGTGGCGCCCTCGCCCACGATGTGGATGCCGAGCAGCTTGCGGGTCTCGAGCGAGACGATCATCTTCAACAGGCCGCCCTGCAGCCCCATGATGTGGCCGCGCGACGTTTCCCGGAACCGCGCCAGGCCGCACTCGTACGGGATGTGGCGCCGACGCACCTCCTCCTCGCTCATGCCGATCGTGGAGATCTCCGGCACCGAGTAGATGCCGTAGGGGAAGAACTTCGGCGCCGGCGGCAGGCGCTCGCCGAAGGCGTGGCAGGCGGCGATGCGGCCCTGCTCCAGCGAGGTCGAGGCCAGGCTCGGAAAGCCGATCACGTCGCCGGTGGCGTAGATGTGCGGCACCGCGGTCTGGAAGGTGGTGGGATCGACGGCAAGCCGGCCGCGATCGTCGGCCGCGAGCCCGCAGCGCTCCAGCGCCAGCGTGTCCGTGGCGCCGACCCGGCCGGCGGTATACAGCACCATCTCGGCACGCACCCGCCGCCCGCCTGCCAGCATCACGATCGGCTGGCCGTGCTCCATGTTGATGCTCTCGACGGGGTCGCCCATGCGGAAGGTGACGCCGCGGTCGCGCAGCTGGTGGATGAACTCGCCCATCAGCTCGCGATCAACGAAGTCGAGGAAGCTGTCGCGCGGCTCAATCAGCGTCACGCGCACGTCGAGCGCGTTGAAGATGGTGGCATACTCGACGCCGATCACGCCGGCGCCGATCACGGCCAGGCTGTTCGGCAGCTTCTGCAGGTCGATGATGCCGTCGCTGTCGACCACCGTGGTGCCGTTGAACGGCACCATGTCGGGGCGATGCGGGCGGGTGCCGACCGCGATCACGATGCGGGCTGCGCGCACCACATGCGTTTCGCCCGCATCCACCGTCACCTCGATCTGGTTCTGGTCGAGGAAGTGCGCCGAGCCGTGCATCATGTGCACGTGGTTGCGGATGAACTGGTGCTTGAGGCCCTCGACCTCGTGGTCGAGCGTCTTGCTCAGGCGGTTGGTGAGGTCGCCAGCGGCGATGTCCTGCTTGACTCGATAGGCCAGGCCATAGAAGCCGCGCTCGCGCCAGCCGGTGAGGTTCAGCACCGTCTCGCGCAGCGTCTTGGACGGGATGGTGCCGGTATGCACCGAGACGCCGCCCAGCCGGGAGGTCTTCTCCACCACCAGCACGGACTTGCCGAGCTTGGCCGCCTGCACCGCGGCGCGCCGGCCGGACGGTCCGCTGCCGATGACGATCAGGTCGTAATCCTGGGTCATGCCCTGCTCCTGGCCTGGAGGCCCTCGGGAGATCCGACCCCGCGTGCTTCAGGTGTCGTAGCTGACCAGGGCCGTGGTCGGAACGCCAAGCTTTTCGCGCCCGCGCAGCGACAGGATCTCGATCAGCACCGCGGCTGCGGTCACGTCGGCACCGACCTTGCCCAGCAGCTGGATCGCCGCCGACAGGGTGCCGCCGGTGGCCAGCAGATCATCGACCACCACCACGCGCTGGCCCGGCCGGATCGCATCCTCCTGGATGTGCAGGCTGTCCTGGCCGTATTCGAGGTCGTAGTCGATGGAGACGGTGCGGCCCGGCAGCTTGCCGGGCTTGCGCAGCATCAGGAAGCCGCAGCCCAGCTTGCTGGCGAGCGGGGCCGCCAGCAGGAAGCCGCGCGACTCGACGCCGGCCAGGATGTCGGGCTGCGCCGGTGCTACCGCGCGCGCCAGCCGGCCCATCGCCACCTGCCAGGCATCGGCGTTCCGCAGCAGCGTCGAGATGTCGTAGAACAGGATGCCGGGCTTGGGGAAATCCGGGATGCCGCGGATATGCTGCTTCAGGTCCATGCCTGCGAGGTCCATCCGCCGCCGGAGCCGGCTCGTCGCCTGGGCTCCCCTCCTGCCTGTACAAGCCGCGCTCTAGCCGCTTCGCCCGTCCGCGGCAAGGTAGGCGGCCGTGTCCTGCCGGCGCATCAGCATCAGCCCGGCCACGCCGGAGGCCACGAACAGCGCGATCGCGAGGCCAATTTGAAGGCCGTGGCCGATGCGGGTGCCGCTGCCCAGCAGGGTGAAGATCACCGTCTGCGGCAGGCTGCCCAGCAGGGTCGCGGCCAGGAACGGCAGCACCGCCACGCCCAGCACCCCTGCCGCCAGGTTGAGCGCCAGGCTGCTGCCCACCGGCAGCAGCCGGATCGTCAGCACGGCGCTGAACGGCCGGTTCGTGGCCAGCCGGTCGAGCCTGGCGAGCCAGCCCAGGCTCCTGCCGTCGAGCCGGCGGCGGGCCCAGTCGCGTCCGGCCAGACGTGCCCACAGGAAGCCGAGCAGGCAGCCGGCGACCGTGGCCAGGCTCGACAGCAGCACGCCCGCCACCAGCCCGTAAGCGATGCCGCCGGCAAAGCACACCGCCTGGCGCGGCATGCCGACTGCGCAGATCAGGCTGCCGACCAGCAGGAACAGCAGGCGCCCGCGCACGCCCTGGCGCAGCACCTCGATCCCGGGCAGCAGCCCGCCCTGTGCCGCGCTGCCCGCCTGATGCTGCAGCACCAGTCCCGCCGCCAGCAGCGCCAGCAGCAGCAGAACGGGCTTGAGCAGACGCCGGATCGAGCCGGCCGGCGCCGCGGCCACATCCGGAAGATCGTCGTGCTGTATCGGCATGATCCGGGCCGGTAGCACCGCGACCGGCCGCGGCACAAGCCGGCGCGGCCGCACGGACTGTAACGCCGGGCATATGGGTCACCCGACATCGCGGCCGCGTCTCTTGCAGGAGCATGAGCGCAGTCCCTAGTCTGGCCTATGCCCTCAGATGCGATCGCCTCTTCCGGCTCACGGCCGCACGCGCTGCCGTCCCGTCTGTCCCCGGGCCGCCGAACGAGCCGGCCGGCCGCCGACGCGGACCGCGACCGGCGCCGCGTCTCGACCTGGCTGTTCGCGATCTGCTTCATGCTGCTCGGCATGATCGCGCTGGGCGGCGCCACGCGCCTGACCGGGTCGGGCCTGTCGATCATGGAATGGAAGCCGCTGTCGGGCATCGTCCCGCCGCTCACCCATGCGCAATGGGAGCATCTGTTCGCGCTCTACCAGCAGATCCCGCAATACCGCCTTGAGCATCAGGGGTTCGGGCTGTCGGGCTTCCAGCACATCTTCTGGCTGGAATGGATCCACCGCTTCTGGGGCCGGATGATCGGGCTGGTGCTGATCGTGCCGCTGGTGTTCTTTGCCGTCACCCGCGCGATCGGGCCGTCGCTGATCGGGCGGCTGCTGCTGTTCTTCGTGCTGGGCGGGCTGCAGGGGGCGATCGGCTGGTTCATGGTGGCCTCGGGCTTCGACCCGAACAGCGTCGCGGTGGCGCCGGCCAAGCTGGTGCTGCATCTGTGCTTCGCCTTTGCGCTGTATGCCGCGATCCTGTGGACCGCCTTTTCCCTACGCTGGCCGACCGCCGGCGCCATCGCCGCCAGCCGGGGCGCGGTGTGGAGCCGGCGGCTGGCGTTCGCCGCCGCCTGCCTGCTGGCCGTCACCATCGTCGCGGGCGGCTTCACCGCCGGCACCCATGCCGGCTTCGTCTACAACACCTATCCTGACATGGACGGGCAGCTGGTGCCGAGCGGCTATGGCAGCCTGCACCCGTTCTGGCGCAAC
>CAXTZG010000064.1:12841-21824 GCA_964248625.1 uncultured Acetobacteraceae bacterium
CAGAACCTGGCCGCGGTGCAGTTCGACCATCGCGTGCTGGCCACCCTGACCGCCCTTGCGGTCGGCGCCACGCTGCTGGTCGGGCTGCGCTCGCGCCTGGACAAGCCCGCGCACGACGCGCTGATGCTGCTCGGCTGGGCGGTGCTGGCGCAATACGTGCTTGGCGTCACCACCCTGCTGCTGGTGGTGCCGGTCTGGGCCGGCACGCTGCACCAGACCTTTGCCGCCATCCTGCTGAGCGTCACCCTGTTCGCCCTGCACCGCCTGCGCGGCGTGGGCGCCGCTGCCACGATCGGAACCCCATGAGCGCGCTCCAGACCACCGACCAGCTGTTCTTCGGCCGTCCTGGCGCCACCCTCGACCGCGCCGACGCCGAGCGGGTCCTGGGCACGGCCCTTGCCGGCACCGACGACGGCGAGCTGTTCCTGGAGTATCGCGAAAGCGAGTTCATCAGCCTCGAGGAGGGGGTGATCCGGTCGGCCTCCTTCGACACCTCCTCAGGCTTCGGCCTGCGCGCGGTGCTGGGCGACGAGGCCGGCTACGCCCATTCCGACGAGATCAGCGAGAGCGCCCTGCTGCGCGCCGCCGCCACCGTCGGCCAGGTCCGGGCCGGACGCTCCGGGATTGCTGCCGAGACGCCGCGCGCCACCAACGCGCATCTCTACGGCGACGCCAATCCGCTGCGCGAGGCCGAGTTCGGGACGCGGGCGGCGCTGCTGTCGGAGATCGACGCCTATGCGCGCGGCCGGGACAGCCGGGTGGTGCAGGTGATGGCCTCGCTCGCGGCCGAATGGCAGGCGGTGCAGATCCTGCGCGCCGACGGCAACCGGGTCGCCGACATCCGCCCGCTGGTGCGGCTCAACGTGTCGGTGGTGGTGGAGAAGGACGGACGGCGCGAAAGCGGCTCCTATGGCACGGGCGGCCGCCACGCCTTCTCCCGGGTGCTCAACGAGGCGACCTGGAAGCATGCCGCCGACGAGGCGCTGCGGCAGGCGCTGGTCAATCTCGACAGCCGCCCGGCGCCGGCGGGCGAGATGGAGGTGGTGCTGGGCTCCGGCTGGCCGGGCATCCTGCTGCACGAGGCGGTGGGGCACGGGCTTGAGGGCGACTTCAACCGCAAGGGCACCTCGGCCTTTGCAGGCCTGGTCGGCAAGCGGGTCGCCTCCCCGGGCGTCACCATCGTCGATGACGGCACCCTGCCCGATCGCCGCGGCAGCCTCACGGTCGATGACGAGGGCACGCCCGCCTCGCGCACGGTGATGATCGAGGACGGCATCCTGACCGGCTACATCCAGGACCGCATGAATGCGCGCCTGATGAAGGTGGCGCCCACCGGCAACGGACGCCGCCAGTCCTACGCGCATATGCCGATGCCGCGCATGACCAACACGGTGATGCTGAACGGCGCCCATACGCCGGACGAGATGATCCGCTCGGTGAAGAAGGGGCTGTATGCGGTCAATTTCGGCGGCGGCTCGGTGGACATCACCTCGGGCAAGTTCGTGTTCGCAGCCTCCGAGGCCTACCTGATCGAGGACGGCCGGGTCACGGCGCCCGTGCGCGGCGCCACCCTGATCGGCAACGGCCCGGACGCGATGACCAAGGTCAGCATGATCGGCAACGACATGGCGCTCGATCCCGGCATCGGCACCTGCGGCAAGAACGGCCAGGGCGTGCCGGTGGGCGTGGGACAGCCGACGCTGAAGATGACCGGCCTCACCGTGGGCGGCACCGGCGGCTAGGCTGGTCGCCGGGACGATGCCCTCCGCGCTCACCGCAGCCGCCCTTGCCCGCGCCGACCGCACCCGCGCGCTGCTCCAGGACGGGCGGATGCCGGTCTGGCTGATCATCCTGCTGGGCGCGCTCAGCGCGGTGGGCCCGCTCTCGACGGACATGTATCTGCCGGCCTTTCCGGCGCTGGAGACCGATCTCGGCTCCGGCAGCGGCTCGGCGCAGATCACGCTGGCCGCCTGGTTCGCCGGCCTGGCGGTCGGGCAGTTCAGCCAGGGCCCCGCTTCCGACCGCTGGGGCCGGCGCGTGCCGCTGCTGGTGGGGCTTTCGATCTACACGGTGGGCTCGATCGGCTGCGTGCTCAGCCACGACATCTGGAGCTTCAGCGCCTGCCGCTTCCTGGCCGCCATCGGCGGCTCGGCCGGCATGGTGATCCCGCGCGCCATCGTGCGCGACATCGCCACCGGCAACGGCGGCGCCAAGCTGATGTCGCAGCTGACCCTGGTGCTGGGGGTGGTGCCGGTGCTGGCCCCGTCGCTCGGCGCCCTGGTGCTGAGCGTCGCCAGCTGGCGCTGGATCTTCGGGATTGCCGTCCTGTACGGGGTCGTGGGCCTGGTGGCGGTGCGCTTTGTTCTGCCCGACACCCTGCCGCGCGCGCGGCGGCTGCGGCTGGCGCCGGTCGAGGTCATCGTGCGCTACCTGACGATCCTGCGCGAGCGGGTGTTCCTCGCCAACACCTGCGTCTGCAGCTTCGCGAGCTTCGTGATCTTCGCCTACCTGTCCGGCACGCCGGTGGTGTTCGAGCGCATCCTGCAGTTCTCCCCGATCGAGTTCGGCATGATGTTCGGCATCAATGCCTTCTTCTACATCGCCGGCACTCAGGTGAACGCGCGCGTGGTGATGCAGGCAGGCCTCGGCCGGATGCTGGCGATCGGCGTCGCCTCGATGACCGGCGCGGCTCTGCTGCTGAACCTGGTGGTGCTGACCGGGCTCGCCGGCCCGACGCACAGCATGCTGGTCATCGCCCTGCCGCTGATGTGGGTCATGGCATCGCTCGGCTTCCTGACCCCGAACGCCACCGTGCTGGCGCTGACCGCGCATGCCCGCCACGCCGGCATCGCGTCCGCCCTGCTGGGCACGCTGCAGTTCAGCTTCGGCGCCGTGGCCGGCCTGCTGATGGGCATCTTCTCGGCGGTGAGCATGGTGCCGATGGCGCTGGTGATCCTGCTGGGCGTGATCGGCATCAACGTCGCCTTCCGCGCGCAGCCGCGGGAGCGCGTGGTTGGCTGAGCCGGCCAGGGCGGCTGCTGCCGGGAGCACGGCCGCGATCTTGCGTCATCCCGGGCTGATCGCCTTTCTGGTCAGCCGCTCCTTCTCCTCGCTCGGGTTCCAGATCCAGGCGGTGGCGATCGGCTGGAACGCCTACCAGCTCACCCACCGGCCGCTGACGCTCGGCCTGATCGGGCTGGCGCAGTTCCTGCCGATGCTGGCGCTGGTGTTCGTTTCGGGCCAGATCGCCGACCGGTTCGACCGCAGGCGGGTGGCGATGCTCTGCCAGCTGGTCGAGATGCTGTGCGGGCTGGGCCTGGCCTGGGGCACGGTCCGCCATCTGCTGACGCCCGGCGTGATCTACGGGATCGTGGCGCTGTTCGGAGCCGCCAAGGCGTTCGAGGGGCCGAGCCTGCAGGCGCTGCTGCCGAGCCTGGTGCCGCCGCATCTGTTCTCGCGCGCAGCCGCCCTGAGCTCCTCGCTGTTCCAGACCGTGACCATCATCGGCCCGTCCGCAGGCGGCCTGCTCTACATGGCCGGCCCCGCCACCGCCTATCTGGTCTGCGCTGCGATGCTCGTGCTGGCGTGTGCCGCGATGAGCGTCGTGCGGCTCGAGCAGCCGCCGAAGCCGCGCGGGCCGATCTCGCTGTCGACGGTGTTCGGCGGGCTTGCCTTCATCTGGTCGCGGCCGCCCATCCTGGGCGCGATCTCGCTCGACCTGTTCGCGGTGCTGCTGGGCGGCGCCACGGCGCTGCTGCCGGTCTACGCGCTCGACATCCTGCATGGCAGCCCGCTGGCGCTGGGGCTGCTGCGGGCCTCGCCCGCGGTCGGCGCGCTGGCGATGTCGGTGTGGCTTGCCAGGCGGCCGATCACCGGCCGCGCCGGGCCGCTGATGTTCGGCTCGGTGGTGCTGTTCGGGCTGGCGACGATCGTGTTCGGCCTGTCGCGCTCGCTGCCGCTGTCGATCGCGGCGATGGCGGTGCTGGGCGCGGCCGACGTGGTCAGCGTGGTGGTGCGCTCGACGCTGGTGCAGCTCAACACGCCCGACGAGATGCGCGGGCGGGTGTCGGCGGTGAACCTGCTGTTCATCGTCACCTCGAACCAGCTCGGCGAGTTCGAGAGCGGCAGCCTGGCCGCCCTGATCGGCACCACGCCGGCGGTGGTGCTGGGCGGGATCGGCACCGTGATCGTCGCCGCCGTCTGGATGCGGCTGTTCCCGGCCCTGCGCCGCCTGGACCGGCTGGAGGATGCGCAGGCCTGAACAGGCAGGCCGGCAGGATCTGCCGACCGGCAGCATCTGCCCGGTCGCGCTGGGCAGTTCCTGCCGGGTCCGCAGCCGGTGGTCCGTCCGCCCCGCCACCCTGCGGGGTCCCGGCGGTGGCCCGGACCTTGCAGACGGAGCGATACCGGATCCATGCGAGGAACGCCGTCCATGTCGGGCATTTCGGGATCGATGTCGCTGTCGGTCTATCTCTCGACGGTCAAGAACGAGCAGGCCCAGGTCGCGCGCAACGTGTCCAGCGACACCACGCTGGAAGCGACCGTCGCCGGCTTCCGGAAGGCCGCCCCCACCCTCACCACGCCGTCGGCGATCCTCAAGAACTACAACGCGCTGCAGGTGCTGACCGGCGCCTACAACATGAGCGGGCAGATCGGCCAGACCGCCGTGCTCAGCGACCTCGTGACCCAGAGCCCGGAAAGCACCGGCTCGCTGGTGCAGCAGACCTCCAACACCGACTATCTGCACTTCGCGCGCGCCACCAACGACCGCAGCAGCCAGACCGCGGCGCTGGGCCCGGCCGGCACGCTCTCGCTGGTCACCGGCGGCGCGTCCGCTTCCTCGGTCACCATGCAGAACACCGCCTGGAGCCTCGCCAGCACCGCGCAGACCGCGGCGGCGCCCGGGGTGCAATGGTCGTTCGTGCTCAATGACGGCAGTGCTGCCGGCTCGGTCGCAGCCGCCCTCACCAGCGCTGCCGCGGCCACCGACAGCACCGCCACCTACAGCGTCTCCTCGACCGGCATCGTCAGCGGCTCGCCCGGCGCGCCTGCGGTGACCAGCGCAACCGACAGCGCCGGCAACACGGTCTACAGCCTGGCGCTGGCCACCGATGCCAGCGGCAAGGTCGTCAAGCGCGCGGACATCGTCTCGGTCGCCGTCGCTGCCGGCACCGGCAGCGGCGCGGTCGCGGCGCAGACCGGAGCGCTGCAGGGCGCGATCAAGGCCGCCGGCTTCGATGCGACCCTGTCCGGCACCAGCCTCACGATCATCGATCCGGCCGGATCGGGCACCAACAGCCTGGCCCGCTCCTACGGCAGCGCGATCGCCACCGCGACCGCGAGCACCGTCGATGCGAGCGGCCGGCTCGTGCTGGGCGATGCCGGCAAGACGCTGTCGGCCGGCCAGGTGCTGACCGACGGCACCACCAAGATCGGCACCGTGAAGTCGGTCGACAGCTTCGGCGACGTCACCCTGACCACCGCCGCCGCGACCACGATCCAGGCCGGAGACACCATCGAGGTCGCGACCGGGCTGGGCTTCGCCAATGTCGGCACCAACGTCACCACCGTCGGCGCGACCGGAGCCGGCAGCAAGCTGCTGGCGCTTGGGGCTGCCGGCGCCGGCCTCACGCCGGGTCAGATCATCACCAGCGGCGGGGTGACCATCGGCACGGTGGGCAGCGTCAACGCAAGCGGCACGGTCACCCTGCTGGCCGGGCTGGCCACGGAGCTGCCCGTCAACGCCCCGCTGGTGGTGCTGCCGGCCGTTTCGGGCGGCTCGACGGCGGCCCTGGCCGACGCCGCCAACGTCGACGGCATCGTGTCGAGCTACGAGACCAACGCCTACGAAGCCAAGATGGGCCAGCAATATGCGGGCATGGACGATGCGCTCTACTACACCCGGACCATGGGCAGCATCACCAGCATCTCCCAGCTCATGTCGAACGCGAAGCTGCTGTCGGTGGTGACCACCAGCCTGGGCATGGGCAGCTATTTCGGCGCCCTCGACTACGACCAGCAGGTGAGAATCCTGACCGCCAAGGTCGACATCAAGAGCATGACCAGCACCGCCGGCATCCAGAAGACCGCCGAGCAGTACCTGATCAGCGAGGCCGCTACCCAGAGCACGCAGAAGACCGGGCTGGTCGCGCTGCTGGCAGGCCAGTCTGCGAACGACACCGACCTGTTCTCGCTGATCGTCGGCGCGACGGCGCCGGATGCGACCGGCAGCTCGAGCGATCCGCTGCTGGGGCTGTTCGCCTGAGGCGGCGCGGCCGACGGCTGCCGGCGGATGCGGGCGCCGCGGGGTTCTAGGCGGCAGTATCTGGGGTCCGCACCTGCGCGAGGTCGGCGGCAAGGCGGGCGATGGGCGCCCCCCAGTCGAACGGCGCCGGCTGCTGATACAGGCGCAGGCTCGAATACCAGGGGCTGTCGGTCCTGCCGGTGAGCCAGCGCCAGCACTGGTCGAAGCGCGACAGCATCCAGACCGGCCGGCCCAGCGACGCCGCCAGATGCGCGGTCGAGGTGTCCACCGCGATCACCAGGTCGAGCCGTGCGACCAGGCCGGCAGTGTCGTCGAAGCTGTCGAGGCGCGCGGTGTGGTCGAGCAGCGTCATGCCGGGCGGCGGCACGACCGCCTCGCTGGCGGCCTCGCCCTTCTGCACGCTGTAGAACAGCGCGTCCGGGGCGGCGCGGGCGAGCGGTGCGAGCATCGCCAGGCGGATGGACCGACGCCGGTCGGCCAGCGCCGACTCGCGGGCATAGGGGTGCGGGCCGCCGGCCCAGACCAGCCCGACCCGCAGCGGTCGCCGGCCGGGCCGCAGCCGGGCCGAGTCGGCATCGAGCAGCGCCTGCCAGCAGGCGACGCCGGCGGCATCGGGCCGCAGGCAGCCCTCGGCGGGCGGGACGGTGTCGAGCGTGGTGCCGAACAGCCGCGGCAGGCTGAACATCGGGCAATGCAGGTCGAACGCCGGCAGGGGCCGGCCCTGCTCGACCACCGCGTCGATGCCGGGCGTGCGCGCCAGCAGGCTCAGCAGCGGCGCCCTTGCCCGCAGCACGACGCGGCCGCCACGCGCCTTGGCCAGCCGCGCATAGCGGCAGAACTGCAGCGTGTCGCCGAAGCCGCCTTCATCGTGCAGCAGCAGGGTGCGTCCCTGGAAGCCGGCGCCATCCCAGAGCGGTGCGGCGAGGTTGTGCGGCGGCTTGGCGCGGGTGCGCCAGCGCCACTCGTACTCCTCGAAGCCGCGCAGGTAGTCGCCGGCCGCGAGCCGGGCGAGCGCCCGGTTGCAGCGCGTGTCGGCATTGTCCGGCTCGAGGCCTGCCGCCATGTCGAGAAACACCAGCGCCTCGCGCGGCGCGCCGCGCGCGGTCAGGGCGACACCCAGATTGGCCAGCGCCGGCGCATGCGACGGGCGCAGGCGCAGGCAGTTCGAGAGGGCGGCGATCGCGTCGTCGAAGCGCTGCAGCTCGACCATGGTGTTGCCGAGGTTGCACCAGGCGCCCCAGCCGGCCGGATCGATCGTCACCGAGCGCAGCAGCAGCCGCTCGGCCTCGTCGAACCGGCAGAGCTCGTTCAGCAGGCCGCCGAGGTTGCCGAGGATGCGCGCATCGTCCGGACAGGCCGCCAGCGCGGCCCGGTAGGCGGCCTCGGCGGCGGCCGTGTCGCCGGCGCGATGCAGCGTCTCGGCCGGCGCGGCTGGCGATGGATCGCTGTGCATGGCGGCAATGGTCGCACCGGCAGGTTAACAGCCGGCAAACGCGGGCCTGGCGTGGCTACTCGCTCGGCGTGTCCGCGGTGAACGAGGCGGTGAGATCCGACAGGTGGCCGATCTCCTCGAGCCGCACGCCGTCCGGGGCCACCAGCCGGGTGCGGCCGCGCGCCACCCGGCGTGGCAGGAAGACGTGCTCGAAGCCGAGCTTCTGCGCCTCCTTCAGGCGCGCCTCCGCCTGGCTCACCTGCCTGACCTCGCCCGACAGCCCGACCTCGCCGAAATACACCGAGCCGGCGCTGGTGGGCTGGTTGGTGGCAGCCGATGCCAGGGCTGCCGCCACTGCGAGGTCGGCGGCGGGTTCGCCGATGCGCAGGCCGCCGGCCACGTTGAGATAAACATCCTGGCCCGACAGCTTGAGGCCGCAGCGGGTTTCCAGCACCGCCAGCAGCATGTTCAGCCGGGCGCCGTCCCAGCCGACCACCGCCCGGCGCGGCGAGGAGCCGCTGTTGGGCGACAGCAGCGCCTGCACCTCCAGCAGCACCGGACGGGTGCCTTCCAGGCCTGCGAACACCGCGCTGCCGGCGATGTTGCCGCGCCGCTCGGCCAGGAACAGCGCCGACGGGTTGGGCACCTCGGCCAGCCCGCGATCGGTCATCTCGAACACGCCGATCTCGTCGGTGGCGCCGAAGCGGTTCTTGGCAGCGCGCAGGATGCGGAACTGGTGGCCGCGGTCGCCTTCGAAATACATCACCGCATCGACCATGTGCTCAAGCACGCGGGGGCCGGCGAGCGAGCCTTCCTTGGTGACGTGGCCGACCAGGATCAGGCCGAAGCCGCGGCTCTTGGCCAGCCGGATCAGCTCGAAGCCCGACGAGCGCACCTGGCTGACCGAGCCCGGCGCGCTGTCGATCGATTCCAGCCACATGGTCTGGATTGAATCGATCACCACCAGCGCCACGTCCTGCTCGACCTCCAGCGTCTGCGCGATGTCGACGACGTTGATCGCGGCAGCCAGCTCCAGCGTGGGGGCGGCGAGGCCGAGCCGGCGGGCGCGCAGGCGCAGCTGATCGACCGACTCCTCGCCGGAGATGTACATCACGCGCCGTCCGGCCGCCGCCATGGCGCACGCCGCCTGCAGCATCAGCGTCGACTTGCCGATTCCCGGATCGCCGCCCACCAGCACCACCGAGGCCGGTACCAGCCCGCCGCCCAGCACGCGGTCGAGCTCGGCGATGCCGGTGCCGATCCGGGGCGGCGGCTCGGCCGCACCC
>CAXTZG010000065.1:0-4397 GCA_964248625.1 uncultured Acetobacteraceae bacterium
GCGCTGCAAACTTGCGCATAGACGGCAAAGCCGCGCTGCGCGCTGGCGAGGTCCGTGCCGCTGGGCGGTCCCGCCCAGGCCGCTGGCGCCGCCGCCGACCACGCCACCAGCAGCGCCAGCGCCGGCACCGGGCGCAGCATCAGGCGGCGACCCCGGCACGGGCGCCGGCGATGCTGTCGGGCAGCGCCGGCCGACGCTCGTACCGGCCGAGCAGCGGCAGACCGGCCAGGAAGAACAGCAGCCAGTAGGCGGTGGCGATCCGGCTGAGCACCAGCCAGATGCCCGAAGGGGGCTGGAACCCGGCGACGCCCAGCAGCACGAAGCTCAGCAGCAGCAGCACCAGCAGCGGCCGGAACAGCGGCCGGAACCGCGCGCTGCGCACCGGCGAGGTGTCGAGCCAGGGCAGCGCGAACAGCACCGCGATGCTGCCGGCCGACAGCAGCAGCCCGAGCCCGCCGCCGGCGCGCAGGATCGCGTAGAAGGGCGCGAAATACCATTCCGGGGTGATGTCCGCGGGTGTCGAGAGCGGGTTCGCCTCCAGGTAGTTGTTCGGCAGCGTCAGCCAGCCAGGCAGGAAGAACACCAGCACCGCGAACACCAGCGCGAACAGCGTCAGCCCGAGCCCGTCCTTGGTGGTGTAGAACGGGTGGAACGGCACGGTGTCGCGGGCACTCTTCACCGCAATGCCGAGCGGGTTGTTGGAGCCGGTGACGTGCAGCGCCACCACATGCAGCACCACCACGCCGACCACTGCGAACGCCACCACGAACTGCAGCACGTAGATCCGGTGCAGCGCGGTGTCGCCCAGCACCGGGCCGCCGAGCAGCCAGCCGCCGAGCCCGCGCCCGATCAGCGGCACCGACGACAGCGCGTGCGAGGCCACCGTCAGCCCCCAGTACGACATCTGTCCCCAGGGCAGCACGTAGCCGGCGAAGGCGGCTGCCATCACCATGACCATCAGCAGCATGCCGGTCAGCCACAGCACCTCGCGCGGCGCCTTGTAGGAGCCGTAGTACAGGCTGCGCCAGAGATGGACGTAGAGGGCGGCGAAGAACATCGACACGCCGCCCATGTGGATCGAGCGCACGAGCCATCCGCTCGGCACCTGCCGGTCGATCGTCTCGACGCTGGCGAAGGCGGCCGCCGCGGTCGCGGTGTAGTTCACCGCCAGAAAGATGCCGCTCAGCAGCAGCAGCGCCAGCGACACGGTGACGAAGGCGCCGAAGTTCCACAGGTAGTTCAGGTTGCGCGGCATCGCATACTCGACATATTCGCGCCGGAAGCCCGAGATCATCGGCAGCCTGGCATCGAGCCAGTGCGCCGCCGGATGCGCGGCTTCCGGCAGCGCCGAGATCGGCGCCAGGCCGAAGCGATGCTCGTCGAGATGGGCGTTGGCGTCCGGCGGGTCGCCGCGCACGGGGTCGTCCAGCCGATCGGTCATCGGGCAAGCTCCTTGAAACCGGTGGACGGGATCGGCCGGCAGGCCTCGCCGCATGCATCGCGACGGACAAGCAAATTGGGGGCCGTGCGACCCCGCTGCAACGCCGGGCCGGCGTTTCGCCGCACCGGCGGCAGGTCGAGGCGATCCGGCGGATCCGGTATAGACGCCGCATGACCCTGTCCGATGCGCCGCCCGCCCTGCCCGACCCCGCCCGTCCGCCGCACGAGGCGCTGAAGACGGCGGCGCGCGCCTGGTTCGAGGGGCTGCGCGACCGGCTGGTCGCCGCCTTCGAGGCGATCGAGGACGAGCAGGACGGCCCCCTGTCCGACCGGCCGGCGGGACGCTTCGAGCGCCGTCCGTGGAGCCGGCTCGAGGAGGGCGGCGGCGGTGGCGGCGTGATCGGGCTGATGCGCGGCCGGGTGTTCGAGAAGGTCGGCGTCAACGTCTCGACCGTGGAAGGCGAGTTCAGCCCGGAATTCCGCGACCAGATCCCCGGGGCCGCGACGGACCCGCGCTTCTGGGCCTCGGGGATCAGCTTGGTCGCGCACATGCAGAGTCCGCTGGTGCCGGCGGCGCACTTCAACACGCGCCTGCTGATCACCACCCAGGGCTGGTTCGGCGGCGGCGGCGACATCACCCCGATGCGGCCCGAGAGCGCGGATGCGCAGGCGGACGCCGCGCGCTTCCACGAAAGCTTCCGCCAGGCCTGCGACCGCCACGACCCGGACTACTATCCGCGCTTCAAGAAATGGTGCGACCGCTACTTCTTCCTGCCGCACCGGGGCGAGCCGCGCGGTCTGGGCGGCATCTTCTACGACCGGCTGTTCACCGGCGACGCCGCCGGCGACTTCGCCTTCACCCGCGACGTGGGCGACGCGTTCCTGGCCAGCGACCCCGCCATCGTGCGCGGCCGCATGCGCGCGCCCTGGACCGAGGCCGACCGCGAACACCAACTGATCCGGCGCGGACGCTACGTGGAGTTCAACCTGATCCACGATCGCGGCACCCTGTTCGGGCTCAAGACCGGCGGCAACGTCGAGGCGATCCTGATGAGCCTGCCACCGGAGGTGCGCTGGCCCTGAGATGGAAGGCGGCACGCGCCGCCACAGCGCTGCCGCATTTGGGACATGCGGGCGTGTCATGTATGACGCTGCGATGAACAGCAGGGACTCAACCCCTTGACGGGATCATGACCATGGACGGATCGGCCGATCCGGCTCGGTCCCCGGGTCGGGTCGGCCGACGCGCTCTGCTGCTCGGCCTCCCTGCCACCCTCGCCGTCGCCGGCCGGTCGTTCGCCAGCGCGGCACCGGACGGCTCCCGGTTCGGCCCGGCGATGCTGGAGCAGGGGCAGCCCAGTCTTCGCAACCCGACCCTGCTGGTGGCCGGTCCGACCGACGCCACGATCGGGCTGTGGGCCAGGCTGCTGGCGCCCCGGCTGGCCGACGCGCTGCAGACCGGTTCCCGCGTCACGGTGTCCGCCACCGGTGGCCGCGACGGCGTCACCGGCGCCAATGCCTTCGAGGCGCTGACCAATCCCGACGGCTCGACCGCCCTGCTGGTGCCGGGTGCCGCCGCGATCGCCTGGCTCGCCGGCGACCCGCGGGTGCATTTCGACGCCGGACGCTGGGTGCCGGCGCTGGCCGGCCTCGCGTCCGGCGTGCTGGTGGGGCGCGGCGGCTCCGGCCTCGCCGGCCGCACCATCCGCACCGCGGCGTCCACGCCCACCGGACCGGAGCTGCCGGCGCTGCTCGGGCTGTCGATGCTGTCGGTCGATCCGGCGCCGGTGTTCGGCTTGTCCGAGCCGTTCGACGCGCTGGCGGCGCTGAAGGCCGACCGCGTGGATGCGGTGTTCCTGACCGGCCACGACGTGCCGCAGCGACTGCGCTCGCTCAGCGCTGCCGGCTTCACGCCGATCTTCTCGCTCGGCGGCAGCGACGACGACATCGAGGCGCGCGATCCGGCGATGCCGACGGTGCCGGGCTTCGCCGAGCGGTATCGCCTCCAGACCGGGCATCCGCCCGCCGGGCCGCTGTTCGCCGCCTGGCGCGCGACGGCGGCGGCGGCACGCCTCGATGTCGCCCTGGTGCTGCCCCTGCTGGCGCCGGCCTCGCTGGTGGCGCGCTGGCGCAGCGCCTGCCAGAGCGCGGTCAGCGACCTGGGCCTGGTGAGTGCTGCGCGCACCGCCCAGGTCGATGCGGTTCCAGCACCCGAATGCGTGCAGGCGCTCGCCCGGATCAGCGCCGACGAGACCACCCAGCTGACGCTGCGCCGCTGGATCGCCGGCAACACGGACTGGCACCCGGCCTGAGCGCCCTCTACCTGCGGGGAGGCGGCCGGCCCAGCGCTTCCGCCAGGGGAACGTTGACGAAGCCCTGGCTGAAGTCGTGCAGCACGACCAGCACGTCGTCGGGCACGTAGCGCCGGAACAGGGTGGCCCACAGCGCCGCACGCTGCGCCGCATCGAGCTGCGCCATGCCGTTGATCGAGACGTGCCAGACATCGCCGTAATAGGCAGTGAATTCCGGCGACAGCACCCGGCCGAAGCTGTCGGACAGCACCAGCAGACGCGGCCCTCTGCCGTCGCGGCGGGTGAAGCGCGACACGTCGTTCAGGATCCGCCCGGGCTCGCCGAGCTCGAGCAGGTCGGTTTCCACCGCGACGCCCGAGGCGGCGAGATCCGGCGTGGAGACCTGGTCCTGCAGCGTCACGCCCGGCAGCAGGAACGCGATGTCGCTCGGCAGCAGCATCGTGCGCCGGCGCAACGGCGCGATCAGCGGACGGCCGAAGCGGCCCGCGGCGATGAGGCCGGCGATCGGGACCAGGCCGGCGCCGTCCCAATGGAAGTTCGCTTCGGGATACGGCGCCAGCGGTCCCTGCAGGCCGCGCATCATGGCGAGCGGATAGACCACGTGCGCGCGCAGGTCCGGACGGGTGCGCGACAGCGCCTCCAGCA
>CAXTZG010000065.1:4407-16723 GCA_964248625.1 uncultured Acetobacteraceae bacterium
CCGCGTCGCCGAGGCGATCGTGCGCAGTTCACGCTCGTTCGGCTCGTCGCCCTGCGCCATGCGGTCCAGCATCGCCGGCAGCAGCGGACGGCCGCCGCGGCAGCGCGCGCGCATCCAGCCGGGCAGCCGGTCGGCCTCGACCACCGTCTTGGTCGGCACCAGCATCTCGACCGCGCGCGGGCTCCAGGCGAGCAGCGCGTCAAGGAACGTCGCCGCCCTGGCGGCCAGCACCGAGGCCACCCGTGGGGTGTCGCCACCCCGGCACAGGAAGCTCAGCATCTGCTGCGGCTGCGTGCGGTCGTGCGAGGTCAGGAACAGCGTGCCGTCGCGCCCGAAGCCGATCTGCGGGTTGGCGGACTCGCCGAACACGGCAAAGCGGAGCCGGTCGTTCAGCCGGACCAGCCGGTCCCGGAAGCCGAAATGATCATCCAGCCAGGCCTCCGACCGCGCGGGCAGCCGCAGCATGTCGGCGGCGTCGTGCGGCCATCCCGGCGGCGGCGCCGGCACCCGGTTCTCCTCGAACGGCGCCGCGGGTGCCAGGATCGCGGCCGCCATCGGCAGGCAGAGCGCCACCCAGAACGCCGCGATCGCCAGCAGCGGACCGGACGGGCGCATCGGCTCAGAACCGGAAATAGATGAACGGGCTGTAGGTGCCAGCCGCGATGCCGGTCACGCACAGCAGCAGCATGATCGCCAGCAGCACCGGCCGGAGCGTCGAGACCAGCGGCCGCAGCCGGGGCAGCCCGTCCAGCAGCGTCCACGGCACGCTGGCCAGCACGGCGATGGCGAGCGCGGTCGCGACCGACGGGGTCAAATATTCCGCCAGCGGATAGTGCGGTCCCGTTCCCGACAGGCCGAGCATGGCACGCACCAGCCGCAGCGCCCGCGCCGGCGTGTCGGCACGGAACAGCACCCAGCCGAACAGGATCGCCAGCAGGGCATAGGCATGGCCGGCCGGCCGGCCCAGGCGTTCGAGCACCCTGCCGAAGCCCGCGCGCTCGAGCACCAGGAAGCTGCCGTGATAGGCGCCCCAGAGCACGAAGCTCCAGGACGGGCCATGCCAGAGCCCGCACAGCAGGAACACTGCCCAGAGGTTGGCATAGGTGCGCCACCGCCCGCGCCGGTTGCCGCCGAGCGGGATGTAGAGATAGTCGCGGAACCAGCGCGACAGGGTGATGTGCCAGCGGCGCCAGAACTCGGTGATCGAGCGGCTGGCGTAGGGATGGCGGAAGTTCACAGGCAGCGTCAGCCCCATCATCCGCGCCAGCCCGATCGCCATGTTCGAGTAGCCGGCGAAGTCGAAATAGATCTGCAGGCTGTAGCCGACGGCGCCGAGCCAGGCGACGGGCGCCGACAGCGCCGTGGCCGGCAGCGCGAAGATCGCGTCCGCCGGCGCCGCCAGCGTGTCCGCCAGCAGCAGCTTCTGCGACAGCCCGACGATGAACAGTTCGATGCCGGACGCCACCGCCTTCGCGCCGGCGCGCCGGTCGACGAGCTGCTCGGCGATAAAGGCGTAGCGCACGATCGGGCCGGCAATGAGCTGCGGGAACATGCCGAGATAGACGGCGAAACGCAGCGGCGACGCAGGCTGTCGCACCAGGCGCCGATGGATGTCCATCACGTAGGAGATGGCATGGAAGGTGAAGAACGAGATGCCGAGCGGCAGGCTCGTCGTCGCCAGCCGCTCCGGGCGCATCCGCGTCAGGCCCAGCGCCAGCAGCTGCGTCTCGACGAAGCCGCGGTACTTGAACACGCCCAGCAGCAGGAGCTCGGCCGCGATGGTGGCCGCAAGTGCCACCGCCTCGCCGCGCCCGCGCTTCTGGGCGGCATGCACCGCCTGCCCGCCCGCCCAGGCAATGACGCCGACGAGCGCCAGCAGCCACAGATGGCGCAGCTCGCCCCAGCCATAGAACAGCAGGCTCGCCGCCAGCAGCACCCGGTTCGGCGCCACGACGCTGCGACCGGCGAGCACATAGGACGCCAGGAACAGCGGCAGGAAGCAGAACAGGAAGACGGGCGAGCTGAACAGCATCAGCGGGCGGCGTCAGACCAGCTCGTCGCGCTCGATCGCCTCGAGGAAGCCTGCCGCCTGCGCCCGCAGTGCCGCGAGCTTTTCCGGCTCCATACGCTCGAGCGTGCGCAGCGGCATCGCCATGCGCGGGTTGCCGTTCAGCCGGACGGCGTGCCGGGCCATGAAGTCCCAGTAGAGCGCGTTGAACGGGCAGGCCTCGGGGCCCACCGACTGCTTCGGGTCGTAGGCGCAGGGGCCGCAATAATCGCTCATGCGGTTGATGTAGGCGCCGGACGCCGCATAGGGCTTGGAGCCCATGATGCCGCCATCGGCGAACAGCGCCATGCCGCGCACGTTGGGCATCTCCACCCACTCGTACGCGTCGGCATACACGATCAGATACCACTCATCGACCTGGTCCGGATCGAGGCCGGCCAGCAGCGCGAAGTTGCCGGTCACCATCAGGCGCTGGATGTGGTGCGCGTACGCGTTGCGGCGGGTGCCCTCGACCACCTGGCGCATGCAGTTCATCCGCGTGGCGGCGGTCCAGTAGAAGCCGGGCAGCCTGCGCGTCGCTTCCAGGGCGTTGCGGCGTCCATACTCGGGCATGTTCAGCCAGTAGATGCCGCGCACGTACTCGCGCCAGCCCAGCACCTGGCGGATGAAGCCCTCGACCGCGTTCAGCGGCGCCACGCCCTGCCGCCAGACCGCCTCGGCGGCGCGGCAGACGGCGAGCGGGCGCAGCAGCCCGAGATTGAGCGAGGTCGAGATCAGGGCATGGAACAGCACCGGGTCGTCGGCGCGCATGAAGTCCTGCCAGTCGCCGAAATCGGGCAGGCGCTCGGTGACGAAATAGTCGAGCGCCAGCGCCGCCTGCTCGGCGGTGACCGGCAGCGCGAAGCCCTCCACGCTGCCGAAATGATCGCCGAACCAGCGCTCCACCAGGGCGATCACCGCCTCGGTCTGGGAGTCCGGCGGGAAGGAGGGGGCGCGCGGCGGCAGCACCCCGGCCGGCATGCGCTTGCGGTTCTCGGCATCGAAGTTCCAGCGGCCGCCGGCCGGCTGGTCGCCCGCCATCAGCACCGCGTTGCGGCGACGCATCTCGCGGTAGAAGAACTCCATGCGCAGGCTCTTGCGCCCGTCCGCCCAGGCGCGGAACTGGCGCAGGCCGCACAGGAAGCGGGTGTCGTCCAGGATCTCGACCGGCAGCCCGGCGCGGTCCTGCCAGCCCGACATCTCCTCCAGCAGCCGCCATTCGCCGGGCGAGGTGACGGCGATCCGCGACGGCTGCAGGGCGGCGGCTGCCCGCAGCACCTCGCCGCGCAGGCTGTGGGTGTTGTCCGGATCGTCGAGCTCGACATAGCGTACGCGGATGCCGCGCTGGCGCAGCCGGTCGGCGAAATGGCGCATGCCGGACAGCACCAGCACGATCTTCTTCTTGTGGTGGCGCACGTAGGAGCACTCGTCGCGCACCTCGGCCATCAGCACGACGTCGCGCCGCACGTCGATGCCGTCGAGGGCGGCGAGCGAATCGGACAGCTGGTCGCCCAGCACCAGGCGCAGGGTGTCGGTCGTCCCGCTCATCGTGGCGGCCTCGCGACGGCGGGGACGGGGCGGCGCCGCAGCAGCAGCCGCACCGAGCCCACGTTGGCCGCGTGCGGATGCACGGCTGCCAGCACCAGGTGGCGCAGGTCCGGGCGGCTGAGCCAGTGCGGCAGCTCGCGGCGCAGGATGCCGCCTTCCGGGCCGGAGCCGGCGCCGGTGATGATCTCGACGCAGCGCAGCCTCTCGCCTTGCGCGCGCAGCAGGAAGGCGTGCAGCAGCTGGAACGCCGACTGCGCCGGCTGGCCGTGCAGGTCGAGCCGGCGCTGCGACCGCAGCCTGCCGCTGGACAGGCCGCGCCAGCTGGTGTCGTCGAGACCGGCATGGCGGGTGCCGATCTCGACCGGCGGCCGCAGCGTCGGCAGGCGCGGCACCGGCCTGGAGGGCGGAGACGGGGCAAGCGGCGGGGCGGGTGCCGCGGACGGCGCCGGCACGGGCGCTGCCGCCGGCGCGGGCACCGGCGGCGGCCGGCCCTTCAGCGGCCGCACCTCGCGCATGATCTCGACCCACAGGCGCTGCTCGCCCTCCTTCAGGCGGCGCGCCATGCGCTTCCGGATCCGGTCGGTCGGGGAGGATGCTGGCGGGACAAGGGCGGTCTTTCGGTCAGGGCGCGGCGGGGATCGGCAGCACGACGCCGCCCCACCTTCGGCCGAGCAAGTGTCTCATGGAGACACTGCCGCTTCCAGCGTGCATGCCATTGGTGCCGCCGTCACGCCTGCACCGGCTCGGCATGCGCCACCGCCCGGTGCCGCGAAGCCAGCAGCAGATAGACGGCGGGCAGCACGAACAGGGTGAACAGCGTGCCGATCGACAGCCCCGAGGCGATCACCAGCCCCATCACGAAGCGCGACGCAGCCCCGGCGCCGGTGGCCAGCACCAGCGGCATCACGCCCAGCACCATCGCCGCGGTGGTCATCAGGATCGGCCGCAGCCGCAGCGCGCAGGCCCGCTCGATGGCCTCGCGCTTGGACAGCCCCATCGCCTGGCTTTCCTTGGCGACCTCGACGATCAGGATGCCGTGCTTGCTGATCAGCCCCATCAGCGTCACCAGCCCCACCTCGGTGAACAGGTTGATGCTGGCGCCGCCCACGCCCAGCCACACGAACAGCAGCGCGCCCGCGATCGACATCGGCACCGAGACCAGGATGATCAGCGGATCGCGGAAGCTCTCGAACAAGGCGGCGAGCGCCAGATAGGTGATGACCACGGCCAGCGCGAAGGTGGCGGCGAAGCCGCCGGTCTCCTGCACGTACTGGCGCAGCGACCCCACGGTGTCGGTGCCATAGCCGCTCGGCAGCATCTGGCGGCTGAGCGCCTGCAGGTAGTCGTAGGCCTGCCCCTGGGTGACGCCGGGGGCCGGCAGCGCGCTCACCGTGGTGGCGTTGAGCTGCTGGAAATGGCCGACCGACTCCGGCACCACGCTGTCGGCGATGCGCGCCACCGAGCGCAGCGGCACAGACACGCCGTTCACCGACCGGATCGGATAGTCCAGGATCTGGTCGGGGTTGAGCCGGTATCGCCGCGCCACCAGCGGCTCGACCTTGTAGGAGCGCTGGTCGGCGGAAAAGAAGCCGGTATAGCCGCCGCCCAGCATGGCGTTCAGCGAGGTGCCGAGATCGCTCATGGTCAGGCCGAGCGCCGACAGCTTGGCCCGGTCCACCACGATGGTCGATTGCGGCTGGTCGATCTTGAGGTCCTTGTCGACATAGGCGAACAGGCCGCTCGCGCGCGCCTTGGCCAGGAACGCGTCGGAGATCTCGTCGAGCTGGCGGAAGTCGCCCGCACTCTGCAGCACGAAGCCGATCGGCAGGCCGTACGATCCCGGCAGGTATGGCCGCACGAAGCTCGCCAGCTCCACGCCCGGTATCTTGGAGAGCTTCGCCTGCACCTCGTCGCCGATGGCAAAGACGCTGCGCGACCGCTTGCTCCAATCCTGCAGCCGGATGCCGCCGCCGACCTCCGGCGCGCCGCCGTAGAGAAAGAAGTTCTTCATCTCCGGCACCGACTTGTAGATGCCGATGATGGCCGGATTGTATCGCGCCAGCGCGTCCAGCGTGGTGTTGGGGGCGCTGCTGCCGGAGATGGACAGGTTGCCGATATCCTCGGCCGGCGACAGCTCGTGCTTGGCATGGCCATACAAGAACCAGGTGCTGGCGAGCACCAGCAGCCCGAGCGCCAGGACCAGCGGCTGCAGCTGCAGGCTGACATGCAGGATCGCGCTGTAGCGGCGCTGCACCGCATCCAGCACGCGCTCGCTGGCGCGTTCCATGCGTTCGGTCAGCGGGACGCGCTGGCCGGCCGTGCTGCGGGCGCGCAGCAGGCGCGAGCTCATCATCGGCGACAAGGTGAGCGCCAGCAGCGCCGACATGGTGACCGCGCCGGCGAGCGTGAAGGCGAACTCGGTGAACAGCGCGCCAGTCAGGCCGCCCTGCAGGCCGAGCGGCACGTAGACCGCGATCAGCACCACGGTCATCGCCAGGATCGGCTGCAGCAGCTCGCGCGCGGCCGCCGACGCGGCGGCGATCGGCGACAGGCCGCGGGCGAGGTAGCGGTTGACGTTCTCGACCACGATGATGGCGTCGTCGACAACAAGGCCGATCGCCAGCACCAGCGCCAGCAGCGTCAGCAGGTTGATGGAGAACCCCATCGCCGCCATCATCGCGAACGTCCCGATCAGCGACAGCGGGATCGTCACCAGCGGCACCAGCACCGAGCGCGGCGAGCCCAGAAACGCGAACACCACCAGCCCCACGATCAGCAGCGACTCGCCCAGCGTGACCACGACCTCGTGGATCGAGCTGCGTATGTAGTCGCCATCGTCGTCCAGAACGGTGATGCGGATGGCCGGCGGCAGCTGCCGGCGAAGCGAGGCGATCTGCGCCTGCAGGTCGCGCGACACCGCGAGCGCGTTCGCCGTCGGCGTCGGCTTGACCTCGATGTAGATCCCGGACCGGTCGTTGGCGATCGCCTGGAAGTTGTCCGGGTCGCTGCCGAACTCGACGCGGGCGACGTCGCCGAGGCGGATGATGTGCAGGCTGGTCTGCCGGATCACCAGCTCGCGGAACTGGTCGGCGCTGTGCAGGCTCGAGTTGATGTCGAGATTGACGCTCACGGTGCTGCCAAGCGTGCTGCCGACGCCGGTGACGAAGTTGTTGCTGCCGAGTGCCGTGTAGACATCGCCCGGCGTCAGCCCGTAGCTCGCCAGCCGCTCCGGGTCGAGCCAGACCCGCATGACCAGGTTCGGACTGCCCTGGATGTTGATGCTCTGCACGCCGGCCACCGCCTGCAGACGCGGTGCCACGGTCCGCTGCACGTAGTCGCTGACCTTCGAGGACGGCAGCACGTCGCTGTCGATGGCGAGGTCCATGATGCCGCCGCCGGACGAGTACACGGTGATCGAGGAGGCCTGCACGCCTGGCGGGAACTGGGCGGTCGCCGCCGTGACGTAGGACTGCACCTCGGCCAGCGCACGGGCGGGATCATAGTTCAGCTTGAGCTTGACCACGATGTCGGAGGAGCCGAGCGAGGAGGTCGAGGTCATGTAGTCGATGCCCTGCGCCTGGCTGATCTTGCCTTCGAGCGGGGTGGTGACGAAGCCCGCGACGGTGGCCGGATCGGCGCCGTAATAGGCCGTCTGGATCTCGATGACACCGCTGATGATGTGCGGGAACTTCTCGATCGGCATCGCCTGCTCGGCGCGCAGACCGAACACCAGCACCAGGATCGAGACCACGCAGGACAGCACGACGCGTTGGATGAACAGGTCGGTCAGGCGCATGGCTGGCTCCTCATTCTTCCGGCGGCTCGGGGTTCAGAGCATTTGCCGGCTGCACCCGATTGTCGATCACCACGAGCGAGCCGCTGCGCAGCTTGAGCTGGCCCGCAGTGACCACCGTCTCGCCCGCCTTCAGCCCGGCCAGCACCACCACCCGGTCGCCCTGCGTCTCGCCCAGCGTCACCACCCGCGAGGTGGCGACCAGCGGCGCGTCGCCCGACGCACTCTGCCCGGCGTCGCGCTTTGGCGTCAGCACGTAAACGAAGTCGCCATAGGGATTGAAGCTGATCGCCGCCTGCGGCACCGCCACCACCTGCCTGGAGGCGCCGAGATCAAGACGGGCGATCGCGAACATGCCCGGCAGCAGCGCATGGTCGGGATTGTCGAGGCTCGCCCGCACCGACGCCATCCGGCTCTGCGCGTCGACGCGGCTGTCGAGCGCCTGCACCCGGGCGTGGAAGACGCGGCCGGGATAGGTGTCGACGCTGACATCGACCGCCTGGCCCGGCCTGACGTCGCCGACCTGCTGCTGCGGCACCGAGAAGTCGACATAGATCGGGTCGAGCGCCTGCAGCGTGGTGACCGCGGTGCCGGGCGGCAGGTACTGGCCGAGATCGACCAGGCGGATGCCCAGCCGCCCGTTGAACGGGGCGCGCACGATCTTCTCGTCCATCGCCTGCGTCTGGGCGGCCACCTGCGCCTGGTAGTTGCGCAGGTTGGCGGTATCCAGGTCGAGCGTGGCCCGGCTGATCGCCTGCGCCTCGAACTGCTTCTGGTCGCGCGCCAGGTTGGCGGAATACAGGCTGACTTCGGCCTCGAGCTGCTGCAGCTTGGCCGGGTCGTCGTACATGCGCAGCCGCAGCAGCACGGTGCCCGCCTTCACGTCCTGGCCGGACTGGAAGTCGATCTCGTCGACGATGCCCGGCACCTGCGCCGACAGCTCGGCCCCCTGCACCGCCCTCACCTGCCCGTAGGCCTTGAAGCGGCTCTGCCAGGGCTGGGCGCGCACCACGGCGTCGGACACGGTCTGCGCCGGCTCGCCCGCCTGCGGCGTTGCCGCCGGCGCGGCGGCGCGGCGCCAGATGTGCCAGGCGGGGTAGCACGCGACCGCCACCACCAGCAGCAGGAGGATCCAGGCACGTGTCCGCGTCATGTCGGCGCTCCGTCGCGGGGCTTGGGTGTTGCTCATGGCAGGGGCGAGCTCAGCAGTGCGGGCGGCGGCGGCGGCAGGTCGTCGCGGTGCCACCAGCCGCCGCCCAGCGCCTGGAACAGCGCGATCGTGTCGGTGTAGCGGGCGGCCCGGGCGCGGATCAGGGTGATGACGGTGTTCTGGTAGATCTGCTGGGCGTTCAGCACGCTCAGATACGACACGCCGCCGAGCTTGTATTGCAGGCTGGCCAGCGACAGGCCGCGCGCGGCGGCGGTCTGCGCCACGGTCGCGAAGTTCAGGGTGAGCGCGTCGTTCTGCACCGCGACCAGGACGTCGGCCACGTTCTGGAACGCGCTCACCACGGTGCTGCGCCACTGGGCCGCCGCCTGCACCATCGCCGCCCGCTGCGCGCGCTGCTTGTGCAGCAGTTGGCCGGCATCGAAGATCGGCTGCACCGCCTGGTTGACCAGCGACCACAGGCCGTTGGTCGGGCTGAACAGCTGGTGGGTGTTGGCGGCGTCCGAGCCCACCGACGCGGTCAGGGTCACGTTGGGCAGGCGCTGGGCGATGGCGACGCCGAGTGCCGCGGTCTGCTGGTGCAGCAGCGCCTCGGCCGCCAGGATGTCGGGACGCTGCGACAGCAGCGCCGACGGGATGCTGACCGGCACCTCGCCCGGCAGCGTCAGCCGGTCGAGATCGATGCGCGGGATCGCCACCTCGGCAGGCGCGCGTCCCAGATAGGCGGCGAGCTGGTCGCGGGTCTGCGTCAGCTGCGTCTGCAGCGGCACCAGCACGGTCTGCGCCTGCGCCACCTGCGCCTGCTGCGTGGCCACGTCGGTGCCGGTGGCGCCGCCGAGCGTGAACTGCTGGCGCACGGTGTCGAGCTGCTTCTGCTCGAAGCCGATCAGCTGGGTCTGCACGTCGATCTGGTCCTGCAGCGAGGCGGCCAGCACCGCGCTGTTGGCGACGCCCGCACTCAGGCTCAGATAGGCCGCCTCGAGCTGGTAGCGCTGATAGTCGACCTGCGCGCCGGTCTGCTCGATGGCCCGGCGCAGGCCGCCCCAGAAGTCGAGCGTGTAGGACAGGTCGAGCCTGGCGACGTAGCTGCTGTAGAGCAGCGGCGGCGTCTGGCCGCCCTCGCTGGACAGCGGCACCTCCTGGCGCGATCGCCCGGCGGTGCCGGCGATGGTCGGAAACAGCGTGCCTTCCTGCGACAGCTCCTGCTCCTGCGCCTGCCGCAGGGCGGCGTTGGCCGCCTCGATGGTCGGGCTGTCGCGCAGCGCGGTCTGTATCAGGCCGACGAGGTCCGGCGACCGGAACAGCGCCCACCAGTCGCCGGGGATGTCGCGCCCGATCAGCAGCCGCTGCGCGTTCCCGCCGGCAACGTCCGAGGCGGCGGTGACCGCAAGCGGCGCCGTTTCGCCGACGCGGGCGGGCGTGTCGATCGCCGGACGGTGGAAATCGGGACCAACGGCGCAGCCGCCGACGCCGGCCGCCAGGGTCGATGCCACCACCGCCCAGGCGAACCGTGTCGATCGTTCCCGGCATGAAGGGGTCGGCGCAGCTGGCTCGGGCATGGTTCCTCATCGCAGCCGCAACGGATGGCGCAGCAACCTTCGCCCGTCACCCAGCAGGTTACATGCCAGGAGCCGAACAGATTGCGAAGAGGTCAAGACATTGAAATTACTTCATAACTTATCGAAGCGCACATTGCGGCTTCGGAACCTGTGCTGTGATCCGCCACTTGTTGGCGCGGATTGTCATGTCTTCCAGCAAGACAGTCCGGCGCCGCAGCCGGCGGCGGTCGTTACGCACACAAACCGCTGGCCTCCCGTCTGGAGACAGCACAGCATGGCGACGTGCGAACAAACGAGCAGCCCCGACAGCACGCGGCACGGCGTCCGGCCCCGAACCCGGTCCATCTGCGGCACGACGCCCCGGCCGCCTGCCGGACCGCGTCAGGACATCCGCGAGGCCTTGATCGAGGCCAGCAGCCGTGTCCTGGCGATGGCGACATAGGTCGCGTCGAGATCGATGCCGATGCCGCGGCCGCCCTCCTCTTCCGCCGCCAGCAGCGTGGTGCCGCTGCCCATGAACGGGTCCAGCACCACCGGCGCCGGCTTGCCATGCAGGCGCATGCACATGCGCGGCAGCATGACCGGAAAGGTGCCCGGATGATCGAACTTCTGCGCCTTGGTCCGGACCGTGTCGTAGGGAATGAACCAGCTGTCGCCGCGGCAGCGCAGATCCTGCGCATGACGCCGTCGCGTGATGTTGGACTTGTCCTTGAACGGCACGCCGATCGCCAGCCGCTTCAGCGGCACCGAGCCGTTCAGGGTCAGGTGGAAGATGTGCTCGTGGTTGCGGTGCAGGAAGCGGTCGCTGTTGATCGGCTTGAAATGCCCGACGGAGTCGTTGCCGATCGAGATCGACTTCACCCAGGTGATATGGTTCTGCAGACGGAACAGACTTCGCAGCCGCACGATCAGCTCGAACGGCAGCCACGGCATCGCGGCCGATCCGGTGATGTTCAAAAAGAAAGAGGCGTCCGGCCGCATGACGCGTCGTATGCCGGTTGCGATCGATGTCATCCAATCGAGATAATCCTCCTCCGCCCGCCGATCGGCGTAGCTGCGGTAGGACAACCCGATATTGTAGGGCGGCGACGTCACCACCACGTCGACGGACTCCGCCGCCAGCCGGTCCATCACGACCAGGCAGTCGCCGCGATAAAGCAGATGACGACCGATCGCGTTTCGCCTGACAGCAGGTTCGATCGGCGTCGCCGGGCGGGATGGGACGGGATGATGAACGACCGAATCGGTGTTCAGCGAGTCGAGAGGCGCCATGGTGGTCAGTATCGCCAGGACGCCGACGATCCGGCCAGCCTCAACACGTTGCAAAGCGCAAGATTGCACCACCTCAACGTGTTATCGACCCGGCTTCATGTCAGGCGCCGGGTTTCGCGCGCAGCGCCTCTCCCGCCGGCTGGCGTGGCAGCAGCACGACGAGGCGGCCCGCCGCCCGCATGCCGCCCGCATCGCGTGCGGCCGCGTTCCGCCAGCCGAAGAACAGGTCGGCCCGCAACGGGCCGGTGATGTCGGTGCCCAGATCCTGCGCCAGCATCAGGCGGTCCAGCGCCGTGCCGTCCGGCCGGGTGGTTTCGACGAAGATCGGCACGCCCAGCGGCAGGAAGCCGCGATCCACCGCCGCCGAGCGCAGCGGCGTCAGGCCGATGCCCAGCGCGCCGGGCGCGCCCTGGCTCGGCGCCAGATCGTCCAGGACGCGAAAGAACACGTAGTTCGGGTTCTGCTCCATCAGCGCCTGCGCCTGCGCCGGATGGGTCGTCAGCCAGTCGCGGACCGACTGCATGCTGACCATGTCCGGCGCCAGCTGGCCCTGCTCGATCAGCTTGCGGCCGAGCGGGACATAGGGCTGGCCGTTGCGGCCGGCATAGCCCAGCCGGACGATCTGGCCGCTCGGCAGCCGGACCCGGCCCGAGCCCTGGACCTGCAGGAAGAACAGGTCGACCGGGCTGTGCAGCCACAGGATCTCGAGGTTGCGGCCGCCAAGGGCGCCGCGGTCGATCTGCGCGCGGGTCCAGTACGGCACCAGCCGGCCCGCCTGCACCCGGCCGGTCGCCGCGGCCTGCCCGGCCCGGGGGCCCGGCACGGTCGCGAGGTCCGGCGGCCGTCCATAGACCGGCACCGGATTCTGCGGACCGCGGCTCAGCGCGCCGGAAAACTCCGGCTCGTAATAGCCGGTCAGGCTCGCGTCC
>CAXTZG010000065.1:16764-21813 GCA_964248625.1 uncultured Acetobacteraceae bacterium
ATAGCGCCGCACGCCGGCATCGTCGTTGGAGGGCAGCGCGCGCGCCGCGCGGCAGGCCGGCCCGTAGAGCCCGGCGCGTCCCGCTGCCGCCTCGGCCTCGCCCTGGCCGCCCAGCCTGGTCTCCGGGGCGAGCCGGCCCAGGCGCTCGCACTCGGCCAGCAGCGGCGGCATGATCTGGCCGACCGGGTCCTGCGGCCAGCCGGCGATGTCGGAAAAGGCGACGGGCCGCAGCGCCAGTGCGGGTGGACCGGACCGGTCGGCACAGCCGCCGAGGCCGGAACCAAGCATCGCCGCCAGCAGGGCGGATCGGATCAGACACGTCATGCGGCGTTACTAAACGCCGTCGCGATCGGGTCAACCGGGCATCATGGTCCGGCGCCGACGCGCGCGATCCCGCGGTTCAGCCGTCGGCCGGAGCCGGCGACGGGGCTTGCCGCATCAGGCGCTGCGCGCGGCGGCGAGACGCCAGGGAGGAGCGCCGGCGTCCGACGCCTTTGGGCCGCCGATCCAGCGTTCAAACGTCCACAGATCGGCAAGCTCGGTGACGGCGTCCGCACCGGACACCGGCAGTCCGTCGCGCGCCAGCAGCACGCTGACCTGGTCGGACACGAAACGCACCTCCAGCGTCGCCTGCCAGACGCCGTCGACCTGCGACAGCACGGCATCGACGATCTGCACCTGGGTGATCGCGCGGATCTCGGCGCGCTGGGTTTGCCCGGCCTCCTCGCGTGCGGCGATCGCGGCCTCGAACGCGCCATAAGCATCCGGCGTCAGCGAGCCGCGCAGCGTGGTGCGGTCGCCTTCCGCGAAGGCCTGCACGATCCGCCGGAAGGACGCCTCCGCCTGCGCCAGAAAGGCGGTCGGGTCGAAGCCGCGCTCGCGCTCGCGGATCCGGATCAGCGTGACGCCGACCGGGCTCGCCGGGTCGGGCAGCTTGCGCTCCGAGGCGGCGGGCATCGGCTCGGCGCGCGTCTCGATGATCGGGCCGGCGCCGCGCAGGCCCGGCGGCGGGGCGGCAGGGCGTTCCAGTCCGGTCCGCTTGCCCAGGATGCTCCGCAGGCGCAACACCAGGAAGGCAGCGAACAGGCCGAGCAGGACCAGATCGACCGGAAAGTTGCCCGCAAGGAATTGCATGGAGGATCTCGATGCGCTTGAGGGCCCTGTCCCGGATCGGCAGATCGGCGTCGGCTGCCTTGCACAGGGGCATGACCCAGCAGAGATAGGCGCGCAGGACCGCAGAGACAATCAGGCGTTGCCCCGAACCGGCGATTGCCGCAGGCGTGCCGGAAGCGTATCGCCTGCGGATGATCCTGTTGCGGCACTGCCAAAGCGAGTTCAACCTCCACTTCACGCGCACGCGATGCGATCCTGGCATCGTCGACCCCGCTCTGACACCGGAAGGGCTGGCGCAGGCCGCCGCCGCCGCGACCGAGATCTGCGGCGGCGAGACGGCCGTCGCCTGCGGCATCAGCCGCATCATCGTCTCGCCCTATCGCCGCGCGTTGCAGACCGCCGCCCCGATCGCGGCCCGGCTCGGCCTGACGCTCGGCGTGACCAGCCTGATCCGCGAGCGCTACGCCTTTGTTTGCGACGTGGGCTCGCCGCGCTCGGCGCTGGAGCGCGACTGGCCGGGGATCGACTTCTCCGGCCTGGACGAGATCTGGTGGCACGATGGCAGCCTCGACGAGGCCGGCGCGCCGGCGCGCGAAAGCGAGGACAGCGTCATCGAGCGGGCCGGCCGCTTCCGGACGCAGATGGCGGCGACGGCGGACTGGACCGGCGCGCTGGTGGTGTCGCACTGGGGCTTCCTGCTGGCGCTCAGCGGCCGCAGCATCGAGAACGGACGCTGGCTGCGGCTCGACCCCACCAGCCCGTTGCGCGATCCGATCGTCTGGAAGCATTGAGCGGCCGCCGCCGGGCTTCCGGCACGGTTCTGGCGCGGCGCGGCGCGGCGTGCTAGCGGCGGCACGGATCCGAACCAGGAGACGCGTCCATGTCCGACACCCTTCCCGCCCCGCAATCGGGTCCGCCGGCGCTGCCGCTGACCATGAACCTGCAATACACCAAGGACCTGTCGTTCGAGGTGCCGGCCGGCGCCGAGATCTTCGCCACGCTCCGCGCCAATCCGCAGATCGCCGTCAACATCGACGTGCAGGCGAACCGGCTGCAGCAGGAACAGAACGTGTTCGAGGTGGTGCTGGCGATCAAGGCCGAGGCGACCGAGCCCGCCGGCGAAGCGGGCAGCGCCGCATCCGCCTCAAGCGGCCGCACCGTGTTCATCGCCGAGCTCGCTTATGCCGCGATCGTGACGCTCGGCGACACGCCGGAAACCATGTTCGAGCCGCTGCTGCTGGTGGAGGTTCCGCGGCTGATCTTCCCGTATGCGCGCAACATCGTCAGCGAGGTGACGCGCGACGGCGGCTTCCCGCCGGTGGTGCTGCAGCCGATCGACTTCGTGGCCCTTTGGCAGGCCAAGCGCGCCCAGGGCGCGGGCGTGCCGGACATGGGCGTGCCTGCCGGCAACGCCTGATCAGGCGGCGTCCAGCAGCGACAGCACCGAGGCGGCGTCAGGCACCGGCGCCGCCACGACGCGGCGCCACGGCAGCGCGCGCAGCGGCACGGCCGTCGGCGCGCTGATCGCGAGCGCCCGCACGTCCGCCAGCGCCGGCCGCAGGCGGTCCGGCAGCAGCCGCGCGAATGTCGCCGCCGTGTCGCGGGAAAAGAACAGCGCCGCCTCGACGCGTCCCGCCTCGATCGCCCGGATCGCGCTGCCGGGCATCGCCGGCACGGGCAGCGCCTCATAGACGCAGCGCCTGACCACCCGGAAACCTGCCTCGCGCAGCCTCAGCGCCAGCGGCGCCCCCTGCCCCAGCCCACAGGCCAGCAGCAGCGGACCGTCCTGCGGCCGCAGCGAGGCGATTGCCAGCTCGGCCAGCTGCGTTGCAGTGCCGGCGGCGCTGTCCACACGGCCGAAGCCGGCGGCGCGGGCGCGAACGGCGGTGCTGTCGCCGACCGCCAGCACCGCGCAGTCCCGCAGCGCGGCCCTGTGCCCGCAGAGCGGGCCGATCGCCTGGCCGCTGGTCAGCAGCACCGCCTGCACCGGGCGGCTCAGCAGCAGCGGACGGGTGCGCACGATCAGCAGCGGCGCCGCCACCGCCCGGTAGCCCAGATCCGCCAGTGCTCGCATCGTTTCCGTGAGCCCCGGCTCGGGCCGGGTGACCAGCACCTCGCCGCGCGCGGTCACCGGCGGCCGCGCGGACCGCTCATGCGAACAGGTTGGGCGGGCTGTCGGCGCGCAGCGAGGCACCGAGCTCGTGGCCGAGACGGGCCGCATCGGCGGGCAGGCCGCTGATCATGCGCCGGAGCAGGAAGGAGCCGTCGGCGCGCGCCACCAGTCCGGTCAGGTGCAGCCGCGATGCCTCGCCGGGGCCGCCCGGCAGCAGCCGCGCATAGCCGCCGATCGGGGTGCGGCAGGAGCCGTCCAGCTCGGCCAGCAGCGCGCGCTCGGCGGTGGACACGGCGCGGGCCTCGTGATCCTCGATGGCACCCAGCAGCTCGCGCAGCTCGATGTCGTTCTCGCGCACGGTGACGCCGACGATGCCCTGGCCTGCGGACGGCACCATCACCTCGGGCTCCAGGATCACGCTCGCGCGGTCCTCCATGCCGAGGCGGCGCAGGCCCGCCAGCGCCAGCAGGCTGGCATCGCACAGGCGCTGCGACACCTTGTCCAGCCGGGTCTGCACGTTGCCGCGCAGCATCACCGCCTTGAGGTCGGGACGGGCATGCAGCAGCTGCGCCTGGCGGCGGACCGAGGCGGTGCCGATCACCGCACCCTGCGGCAGCGCTGCCAGCGGCGTCGCCGGATCGGCGGGGAACAGGCCCGGACGCAGCACCAGCACGTCGCGCGCGTCCTCGCGCCTCAGCGTGCAGGCCAGCACCAGCCCGGGCGGCAGCGCGGTTTCCAGATCCTTCAGGCTGTGCACCGCGAAGTCGATGCGGCCGTCGGCCAGCGCCTCGTGGATCTCCTTGGCGAACAGGCCCTTGCCGCCGATCTCGGCGAGCAGCCGGTTCTGCACCATGTCGCCGGTGGTGTTGATCGCATGCTCCTCGAACGCGCCCATGTCGCGCAGCAGCGGGCAGAAGCGGGTCAGCATGGTCAGAAAGGCGCGCGTCTGCACCAGCGCCAGCGGCGAGCCGCGCGTGCCGACGCGCAGCGGCAGCGTCCGCCGGTGGCTGACGGCCGTCGAGGCCTGCCGCGCCGCCGCCGCGCGCGCCGCCTCCTGCAGGGCGGCCGACGGCGCGGGGGCGCCGGTCGTCTGGATGGCCGGCGTCGGGGAACCGGGTTCGGGGTCGGGCTGGGCGGAAGGCATGCTGGTGTCCTATTACCCGCTTCGCGCGATGGAAAGATGCGGATGGCGGATGCACGGGCGGGCATGAGCTGGACGGGCGGCCCGGTGCTCGCCATCGAGTCGTCCTGCGACGAGACCGCGGCGGCCATCCTGGCCGGCGACGGCACCGTTCTGGCCGAGCAGGTGCTGAGCCAGCAGGAGCATCTGCCGTTCGGCGGCGTGGTGCCGGAGATCGCGGCGCGGGCGCATCTGGCGCACCTGCCGGCGCTGGCACGCCGGGTCCTGGACGAGGCCGGGCTCGATCCGGCCGGCCTCGGCGCGGTGGCGGCGAGCTGCGGTCCCGGCCTGGTCGGCGGGCTGATCGTCGGCAGCGGCCTGGCCAAGGGGATGGCGCTGCGGCTCGGCGTGCCGTTCAAGGCGGTCAATCATCTGGAGGCGCATGCGCTGACGGCGCGCCTGCCGGGGGTGACGCCGCTGGGAGCACCCTTCCCTTATCTGCTGCTGCTGGTGTCGGGCGGCCACTGCCAGTGCGTCGCGGTGGAGGGGCTCGGCCGGTATCGCCGGCTTGGCGGCACCATCGACGACGCCGCCGGCGAGGCCTTCGACAAGGTGGCGAAGATGCTCGGGCTCGGCTGGCCGGGCGGTCCGGCGCTGGAGCGGCTGGCGCAGTCCGACAGCGGGCTCGCCTTGGCGCCGCTTC
>CAXTZG010000066.1:0-21510 GCA_964248625.1 uncultured Acetobacteraceae bacterium
CCTATTGGAATTGGCTGTGCCATAGTCAATGTCGGCGACAGTTCGGCTAAAGTAATGGAAGTTTCGATAAAGCTGTTCGTTCTCCACAAGTCGAACCGGATTGATGGAGCAATCGGGATACCCACGGATAAAGTTAATGAATCTGAAGTTGTTTTGGTCAGCGGGCAAATGGCAGGGATAGAATACTCTTCTCCGGAAACACAAAATAGCTTCTTGTCTATAGATCTTGGAGACTACATCGTTTATGCTTATGGAAAAATTTCCTACTTGGATGACAATGGGACGCGTAGACGTATGGGCTTCTTGCGCTGGTGGGACGTAACCAGTTCTAGATTCCGCGTTGTGGACGATCCCGACTATGAATATCAAGATTGACCACACGGCAACGTGCCTACGCCACAACACTTTTGCTGCCCTCCAGGCAGCCATTACGTATGTGACCGGTTGATGTAGAAGAAGATCCCGCGTGGTGGCGGGTGCTACATAACACCGGCGTTCGTGCTCACCTCGCGCGAGGATCCGCTGCCGAGCGTGGTGATGGAGGCAATGGCGAGCGGGCTGCCGGTGGTCGCCTTCGAGAAGAGCGGCGGCATTCCCGAGCTGCTGCGCCGGTTCCAGGCCGGCGCGCTGGTCATGCTGGGCGACGTGGCCGGGATGGCGCGCCACGCGCTCGGACTGGCGCAGGCCTGCCATGACGCGCCTATGAGCGAGCGCACGCGCTCGGGCCGCCAGGTCGCCAGGCAGCTCTGCTTCGACCGCTACGTGTCCGGGCTGCTCGCCCTGGCGCAGCCGGCGATGCGGCGCATCTCGGTGGTGGTGCCGAGCTACAACTACGCCCGCTACATGCGCCAGCGCCTGGCCTCGATCTTCGCGCAAGGCCATCCGGTGCTGGAGGTGATCGTGCTCGACGACGCGTCGAGCGACGACAGCGTGTCGGAAGCGCGCGCGGCCGCCCTGGACTGGGACCGCGAGCTCCGCATCGTGGCGCAGACCCGCAACTCGGGCTCGGTGTTCCGCCAGTGGCAGCGCGCGGTGGCGGAAGCCAAGGGCGACTGGGTCTGGATCGCCGAAGCCGACGACGCCGCCGACCCGCGTCTGCTGGAAACGCTGGTGCAGGCGCTCGATGCCGCACCGCGCGCGGTGATGGCGTTCTGCGACAGCCGGGCGGTGGACTCCGAGGGCCTCACCGTGTCCGACAGCTACAAGCCATATTACGCCACCACCGCCGGCACGATCCTGGAAGCGGACGGGCTGCATGAGGGACCGGCCTTCGTGCAGGCCTGCCTCAGCGAGCGCAACCTGATCCTCAATGCGAGCGGGGTGCTGTTCAACCGCGCCGCCCTGCGCGCAGCCCTGGCCCGCTGCGGCGACGAGCTCACCAGCTTTCGCATCGCCGGCGACTGGCGGCTCTATATCGAGCTGCTGCGCCAGGAGGGCGCGCAGGTGGCCTATGTCGCCGACCCGCTGAACATCCATCGCCGCCACGCCAGCAGCAGCACCCACCGGCTGGCGGCGCAGAAGCACCTGGGCGAGGTCGCGCGCATCCACCGCCTGATCGGCAAGCAGCCGATGGTGCTCGACGCCGACCGCTCCCGCCAGCGCGCCTACCGCGCCCAGCTCGCCCAGCAGTTCGGCCTCAAGCTCGCGGGGGAGTGACCGCCAGCGACCCCGGGCGAAGCCGGTCGGGCTACGCGCGCCGCGGCACTCCCGCCCCGCTCCGGCGATCGAGAACAAACGAGACAAACCAGACGACAAGCCCGCCAGCCGCCAGAGCCGCGCCGACCGGCCCGGTCGAGGTCCAGCCGTAGCCCGCCGAGATCGCCAGCCCGCCGAGCCAGGGACCGATCGCGTTGGCGACGTTGAATGCCGAGTGGTTCAGTGCCGCGGCCAGCGCCTGGGCATCGCGCGCCACCTCCATCAGCCGGGCCTGCAGCACCGTTCCCAGCGCCTGTCCGCATCCGATCAGGAAGATGTCGACGTCGATGGTCCAGACGTTGCGGGCCGCGAACGGATAGGCGAGCAGCGTCACCATGCTCCATACCAGGACGCCGCCCGCCGTGGGCATGAGCGCCCGGTCGGCGAATACCGGCGCCAGCAGGTTGCCGGCGGTCAGCCCGGCGCCGAACACGCAGAACGCCAGCGGCACCAGACCGGGCGGCAGCCTCGTCACGGCCAGCAGCGTCGAGGCAAGATAGGCATAGACTGCGAAGATCCCGCCGAAGCCGCAGGCGCCGATCCCGAGCGTCAGCCACACCTGGCCGCGCCTGAGGGCGCCAAGCTCGCGCAGCGCGCTTGCCTGCGGAACCGGTCCGTCGTCCGGCACGAACAGCAGCAGGAGCAGCATGGCGAGCAGCGCCAGCGCCGCCACCATCCCGAAGCCCCATCGCCAGCCAAGACCCTGGCCGAGCCAGCTGGCGATCGGAACGCCGACGAGCGTTGCGGTCGTCAGGCCCAGGAACACCCTGGATACCGCCCAGGCCTTCCGATCCTGCGGAAACTGGGCTGCGGCCACCAGGGCGGCGATGCCGAGATAGGCTCCATGCGGCAGACCGCTGAGGAAGCGGAACAGCAGCATCCACCCGTAGCTCGGCGCTGCGGCGCTGAGGCCGTTGGCAAGCGTGAACAGCCCCATCAGCGACAGCAGCAGCCCACGGCGCGAGACGCGTGCAGCCAGCACGGTGATCACCGGAGCGCCGATCACGACTCCCAACGCATAGGCGCTGACGACGCGCGCTGCCGTCGGCTCCGGGACGTGCAGGCCGTGGGCCAGGTAGGGCAGCAGGCTCATTGCCGCGAACTCGGTCGTGCCGAACGCGAACGCGCCGAGGGCAAGGGCGAGCAGGACCAGGCGCGGGCGCTTCTCGGGCGACGTGGCGGGATGCTCCTGGTGCGGCCGATCTGATCACTGCGCACGGTCGGCAACGAAGGTCGGGCAGGGCAACATACCGGTATCATCCAGCACCTGCCAGCAAACCCCCGCGCGCACCCGGCCACCCGCTCGTTCCTGCGCCCGCCATCCCGTCCCGGCCGCCGGACCCCCGCCTCGCTGATCGCACCCGGCTTTGCATGGCTTTGTCCGGCGCCGCCTGGACGTCTGGCATCGCGCAGCCTAGTTCCTTCTCCGGACCGACAGGGAGCATGTCATGGCGGGAACAGCACTGGTGGTGGGTGCCAGCGGCATCGTCGGGAGCGCCATTGCGTCGCTGCTGCTGGAGCGGGGCTGGACCGTGCATGGCCTGGCGCGCCGTCCCACCGCCCAGCCCGGCCTGCTGCCCGTCGCCGCCGACCTGCAAAATGCGGCCGGCACGGCAGCGGCGCTGGCCGACGTGAAACCCGACGCGGTGTTCGTCACCACCTGGCTGCGCCAGGACAGCGAGGCGGAGAACATCCGCGTCAACTCCGCCATGGTGCGCAACCTGCTCGACGGCCTGCGGAGCGGCGGCAGCACCCGGCACGTAGCACTCGTGACCGGGCTGAAGCACTATCTCGGGCCGTTCGAGGCATACGGGAAGGGCGCGCTGCCGCAGACGCCGTTCCGCGAGGAGCAGGGCCGGCTCGACGTCGAGAATTTCTACTACGCGCAGGAGGACGAGGTGTTCGCCGCCAGCGCCCGCGACGGCTTCACCTGGAGCGTGCACCGGCCGCACACCGTGATCGGCGAGTCGGTGGGCAGCGCCATGAACATGGGAACCACGCTCGCCGCCTACGCCACGCTGTGCCGCGAGACCGGCCGGCCGTTCCGCTTCCCCGGCTCGGCCGCGCAGTGGCACGGCCTCACCGACATGACCGATGCCGGCCAGCTCGCCCGCCAGCTGCTGTGGGCGGCGACCACCCCGGATGCCGCAAACCAGGACTTCAACATCGTCAACGGCGACATCTTCCGCTGGAGCTGGATGTGGGGCCGGATCGCCGGCTGGTTCGGCCTCGATCCGGCACCCTTCGACGGCACGGTGCAGCCGCTGGAGCAGCAGATGGCGGACGACGCGCCGGTCTGGCGCCGGCTGGCCGAGCGCCAGGGCCTGGCCGAGCCCGACCTCGCCCGCCTTGCCTCGCCCTGGCACACCGACGCCGATCTCGGCCGGCCGATCGAGGTGGTGACCGACATGTCCAAGAGCCGGCGCCTCGGCTTCACCGGCTACCAGCCGACCGACGACGCCTTCTTCGCGCTGTTCGCCCGGCTGCGCGCCGACCGGCTGATCCCCTGAGCGGGGACCCGCGGCCTCGGTCGCGGCCGGCCCGCACGCCCTGAAGATCGCGCCGCCATGGCCGACGCCGCTCGGGAGGTTGTCGCTGAAGGCGACGGCGATCTCCTTGGCGCCGCGTCGCAGCGTCAGGCTGAAGCCGCCATTCTCGAGCGGCACGCGTCCGTCGGACGGCCAAGCAGGAAGACGGGCGGGCAGATGCTGCGGCCGCGCGTCCGGCGGCAGCCCGTGCCGGCCTCGCCGCTCAGTCCGGTGCCGGCCCGAGAAAGGCGAAGCGCGGCACCCGGGCCCCGCCATGCGGCACCGTCTCGGCCCACATCGCCAGCGGCCTGATCCAGACGGTGCCGTCCGCCTCGGCCCGGTAGACGACCAGCCACTCCTCGGTCTCGCTGTGCCGGCCCACGCAGACCACCGTGTAGAGCCCGCCCTTGTAGTGCCGGTACGATCCCGGCTCCGGCTGCATGACCGCCATCCTGTTCCCCTCGTCGCCCTTGCTTGTTCCGGGTATGATCCGCTTCCCCGCACCTCGGCGATGCCGCACGGAACCCAGACCATGATCCGCCGCCCGACCGGTCCCTCGCCGCTTCTGCTTCTGCTGCCGCTCCTGCTGGCCCGGCCGGCCGACGCCGCCCGCCATCATCATGGCCACGCGACGGCCTCAGGCCCCGGCGCCGCCCCGGTGATCCTGACCCAGCAGCCGGGCAGCGCGCTCGACCTGGCCGCGCGCCAGCTCAATGCCGACGATCTGGCGAGTGCTGCCAAGCGCCGCGAAACCCCGGTGGTGCTGATCGGCTCGGCGCCGCTGTCGGCCCGGCACGGCGAGACCGCCCTGTTCGTGCAGGTGCAGTCCGCCAGCCTGTGCGGCTCGGCCGGCTGCTCGACCTCGGTCTACCTCAAGCATGGCGGCGACTGGATCAAGGTGCTGGATTCTGTCAGCGGCCCGATCAAGGTACTGCCGACGTCGGCCGGCGGCATGCACGACCTGGTGGTGGGCGACAAGGATCGCTGGGTCTGGGCGGGCGACACCTATCACGACACCCTGCCGGCAGCGCCGATCGGCAACCTCAGGCGCTCGGTCGAGCGTCACCAGGAACGCGTCCGCGAGCGGCAGGCGACGACGCAGCCGCCGACGGGCCAGTGATGTCCGAGCTGCGCGCGTGGAGCGGGTGAAGGGAATCGAACCCTCGTATGCAGCTTGGGAAGCTGCCGTTCTACCATTGAACTACACCCGCCCGGAGTCCGCCTGCGACGCAGCCGGAACGCGGTCCCGACCTTATAGGGTCCAGGCCACGGCTCCGCAACGGCGCTTGCTGTTGACGCAAGACCGCTTCCACTCGTAGAGATCGTGGTGATCCCCACCAGTCGCGCAGGCGGCCGACGGTATTCCTCGTGATTTGTCCGGATTGCGGCGAGGTGAAACAAGCGCGCTAAAGAGGCCCTGACGGCTGGCTCGCACCATGCAATCCGTCTCGGCATCCAGGTTCGGCTTCCGCCACCCTCCCGGAAGACAGCGGCCTACGCCGCCGCCTTCGACCCCACGGGGACGCCAGATGACCGACGAGACCGCCGCCTTCCGCCCCGCCACCCTGCTGGTCCATGCCGGCACCGAGCGCACGCCGTACGGCGAGACCAGCGAGGCGATGTTCCTCACCTCGGGCTTCGTCTACGACGATGCCGAGCAGGCGGAGGCGACCTTTCTCGGCCAGGCCACGCACTACCAGTACAGCCGCTTCGGCAACCCGACCGTGGCCGCGCTGGAACGGCGCCTGGCAGCGCTGGAAGGAGCCGAGGACTGCCGTGCCACCGCTACCGGCATGGCGGCCGTCAGCTCAGCCCTGCTGAGCCACCTCAAGGCCGGCGACCGCATCGTCGCCGCCCGCGCGCTGTTCGGCTCCTGCTACTGGATCGTGGCCAACCTGCTGCCGCGCTACGGCATCGAGAGCGTGTTCGTCGATGGCGGCGACCTCAAGGCCTGGGCGGCGGCGCTGGCGACGCCTGCCGCGTGCGTGCTGCTGGAAACGCCGTCGAACCCGATGCTCGACATCGTCGACCTGGCTGCGGTGTGCGACATGGCGCACCGGGCCGGCGCCGTCGTGGTGGTCGACAACGTGTTCGCCACCCCGCTGCTGCAGAAGCCGCTGCAGTTCGGCGCCGACGTGGTGGTGTATTCCTGCACCAAGCACATGGACGGGCAGGGCCGGGTGCTGGGCGGCGCGGTGCTCGGCACCAAGCACTGGATCGAGACCACGCTGCAGCCCTTCATCCGCAACACCGGTCCGGCGATGTCGCCCTTCAACGCCTGGGTGCTGCTCAAGGGGCTGGAAACGTTGGCGCTGCGCGTCGACGCCATGAGCCGCAGCGCCGAGGCGGTCGCCGCCTTCCTGGCCGCCTCGCCCGGGATCAGCCGAGTCTGGTTCCCTGCCCGCCCCGACCACCCGCAGCACGCGCTGGCCATGCGCCAGATGAGCCAGGGCGGCACCCTGGTCACCTTCGAGGCGACGGGCGGCAAGGCGGGCGCCTTCCGGCTGATGAATGCGCTGCGCCTGATCGTGGTGTCCAACAACCTGGGCGACAGCCGTTCGATGGTCACCCATCCGGCCACCACCACCCATATGAAGATCGGCGCCGCCGAGCGGGCGCGCCTTGGCATCACCGACGGCGTGATCCGCCTGTCGGTCGGGCTGGAGGATGTCCGCGACCTGACCGACGACCTGTCGCGCGGCATCGCGGCCCTGCGCGACGGCGACGTGGCCAGCCGCCGGGCTGCGGAATAGCATCGGCATCGCGAAGCGGGGGCAAGGGAACAGCGCCATGAAGGACAAGGGACGCATGCCGGTCAGCCTGGCGATCGATTCCGACCTGATCGCGGCCGGGGACGGCGGCGAGGCGGGCGACTACACCACCACCACCCGCGGCATCCGGGTGAGCGTCCGCACCGTCTTCCTCGAGGACCAGTCGCAGCCGGACGACCGGCAGTATCTGTGGGCCTACCGCATCCGCATCGAGAATCACGGCCGCGAGAACGTCCGGCTGCTGCGCCGCACCTGGCAGATCACCGACGCCGCCGGCCGCATCCAGCACGTGCAGGGCGAGGGAGTGGTCGGCGAGCAGCCGCAGCTCGATCCCGGCGAGGCGTTCGAATACACGTCCGGCACGCCGCTGGAAACGCCGTCGGGCTTCATGTCGGGCGCGTATCACATGATCGCCACGGTGTCTGGAGAGCGGTTCGACGTGGCGATCCCGGCCTTCAGCCTCGACAGCCCGCACCAGCCGGGAATCGTGCACTAGGGCCCCGGTGCCAGGGCGATGCGCTGATGGATCATGTCGAGGTGGGGGCGGCCGGCGTGCAGCGGCCGAGCCGGCAGGAAGCCGAGGACGCGGTGCGGACGCTGCTGCGCTGGGCGGGCGAGGACCCGACGCGCGAAGGGCTGCACGATACCCCCAGGCGGGTGGTGCGATCCTACGAGGAGTTCTACCAGGGCTATGCCGACGATCCGGTGGCGATGCTCAACCGCACCTTCGCCGAGGTCGAGGACTATGACGAGATCGTGCTGCTGCGCGACATCCGCTTCGAGAGCCATTGCGAGCACCACATGGTGCCGATCATCGGCCGGGCGCATGTCGCCTACCTGCCGGCCCGTCGCGTGGTCGGCATCAGCAAGCTCGCTCGCGTGGTCGACGTCTATGCCAGGCGGCTGCAGATCCAGGAGCGCCTGACCGCGCAGATCGCCAACACCATCAACGACGTGCTGCAGCCGCATGGCGTCGCCGTGATCCTGGAGGCCGGCCACCAGTGCATGACCACCCGCGGCGTGCATCGCCCTGGCGTGTCGATGGTCACCAGCCGCATGCTCGGCGTGTTCCGCACCAACTCCGACACCCGCAAGGAGCTGCTGTCGATGCTCGGCCGCCCCTCCTCCGCCACCCCCTACGACTAGAAAGCGGATTGCAAAGGCTCCGCCTTTGCCGGGGTGCAGGGGCAGAGCCCCTGCGTCTTACTTCAGGTGGTCCCCCAGAAACCCCGCCCGCACCTCCGACACCCGCGCCCTGATCGCCGGATCTGGCAGCAGGTGCGTGCCCGGCAGCAGCAGCAGCTGATACGGCTTGCCTGCCGCGATCAGCGCCTGGGTCAGCTTCACCGTGTTCTCGAAATACACGTTGTCGTCGGTGAGCCCGTGCATCAGCAGCAGCGGCCGCGCCAGTGCGCCCGCGTAGGTCAGCACGTCGCTGGCGCGGTAGCCGGCGGGATCGGCCTGCGGCGTGCCGAGATAGCGCTCGGTATAGGCCGTGTCGTAGTCGGCGAAGTCCACCACCGGCGCGCCGGCGACACCCACCTTGAACACGTCCGGCCGCCGGATCGTCGCCATGGCCGTGAAGTAGCCGCCGAACGACCAGCCGGTGACGCCGACGCGGGTGAGATCCATTTCCGGCACCCGCGCCGCCAGCCCCTTCAGCCCGTCGACCTGGTCGGCAAGCGGCAGGTCGATCAGGTTGTCCCGGGTCGCCCGCTCCCAGTCGCGCCCGCGCCCCGGCGTGCCGCGTCCGTCGATGCTGGCGACGATGAAGCCGCGATCCGCCAGGCACTGGTCCTCGAGATACAGGCGCGGCGAGCGCTGCACCATCTTCAGCGTCGGCCCCGCATAGACCCACAGCACCACCGGATAGCGCCGGCCCGCCACGAACCCCTTCGGGCGCACGACCATCGCGTCCATCCCGGCCGCCCCCACCGTCATGAAGGAGGGCCGGGGCAGCGACGCCGGCACCTCCGCCACGCTGCGCAGCGTGGCCAGCACGCGGCCGCCGGCGTCGCGCACCAGCGTGGCGGCGGAGCCGTCGGCGCCGCTGAAGCGGTCGGCGAAGATCGCATGCCCGTCCTCGTCGAAGCTCGCCTCGTGCAGGCCGGGCTCCCGGGCGACCGGCTGGGCCGCACCAGTCTTCAGCGACACCCGGTAGAGCGCCTCGCCGAGCCGGTCGGGATTGGCCCGCACGGTGGCCGTTCCGGCACGATCATCCAGGTCCTCGAGGGCGAGGAACGGCAGGTCGGGCCCGGTCACCGCATGATCCAGCGACCCGTCGGCGTGATGCAGCTCCAGCTGCCAGCGATTTCCACGCTCGGCTGCCCACAGGAAGCCCGATCCATCCGGCAGCCAGCGCGGCAGCGACAGCCCGGCCTGGCCGATTCCCGGCGTCAGGTCGATCCAGGCGGGATCGGTCTCGCGCAGCAGGGTGGTCGCATGCCCGGTCGCCGGATCGACCGACAGCAGCCGCTCCTCGGTCTGCGCCCGGTTCAGCACCACCAGCGACAGCCGGCCGCCCCGCTCGGGCCACACCACCCGGGCGAGATAGGGGAACGCGGCACCGTCCCAGTCCACCCACCGCGTCGGCCCGCCGTCCCGTCCGATCAGCCCGAGCCGGAGCACCGCGTTGGCGGTGCCGGCGCGCGGGTAGCGGAACTCCACCGGCGCCCGGTCGGGATGCACGGGATCGGCGATGAAGTGCCGCTCGACGCCGGAGGTGTCCGCTTCCTCAAAGAGCAGCGTGCCGCCGTCGGGCGACCACCAGGCGCCGTCCGCCCGGTCGAGCTCCTCGGCGGCGGCGAACTCGGCCAGCCCGTGCGTCAGCGTCGCGCTGCCGCCGGTGGTGAGCTGCCGGTCCTGGCCGCTGGCGAGGTCGACCACATGCAGGTCGTTGTCGCGCACCGCCGCCACGAAGCGGCCGTCCGGCGACAGGCGCGGCGCGATCCATCCCGTTTCCGGCACCGGCGTGCTGCGCCCGTCCGCAAGCGTCAGGCGGCTCAGCCGGTCGCCCTGGCTCACCAGCACGATCGCCCCGTCGCGCGACACCGCGAAGTCGGTGATGCCGGACAGCGTCATCCGCGCCCGCTCGCGACGCGCCTTTTCCTCCACCGACAGCTGCTCGGGCGCCGCATCCGGCCGCGCCAGCTCGGTCTCGGTCCCCGTCGCCAGGTCGAACCGGAACAGCCCGAGTGCGGTGTCGCGCGGTCCGGAGCGCAGGAACAGCACCGACCGGCCGTCCGGCGTCGGCACCGCGTGCGACGGCAGGCCCAGCGTGTAGCTCCGCGTCGCGGCCAGCGTCTCGAAGCATCCCTCGGCCGCCTGCCCCCGGGTCGGCAGGCAGCACGGCAGCGACAGGCCGATGCCGAGCAGGAGGGTCGTCGCGTGACACAGGGGGAGATGGGGCATGGCGGGTATCCGGCTGGCGATGGGCCAGCGCAGTAGTGCCTCCAACGCGCCCTGGAACAAGAGCCGCCGGGGCTGCCGGCCTTGTCCCGGCTGTTGTAGAACCCCGTCCATGACGCCTTCCGCCGCCGCTTCGTCCGGCCCGACCTTCGACGGCGCCTTTCGCGACCGGCTGGCCGAACTGTTCCGGTGGCGCCGCGACGTCAGGCGCTTCCGGCCGGACGCGCTGCCGGCCGGGATGCTGGAGGCGCTGCTCGAGCTCGCCTGCCTCGCCCCGTCGGTCGGGCTCAGCGAGCCCTGGCGCTTTGTCGCCGTCGACGATCCGTCCCGCCGCGACGCCGTGCGCGCGAGCTTTTCGGCCTGCAACGCCCGCGCGCTCGCGACACAGCCGGCCGATCAGATGGCCGCCTATGCGCGCCTGAAGCTGGCCGGCCTCGACGACGCCCCCTGCCATCTCGCCGTGTTCGCCGAGCCGGAGCCGGACCAGGGGCACGGGCTGGGTCGCGCCACCATGCCGGAAACCACCGCCTATTCGGCGGTGATGGCCGTCCATACGCTGTGGCTCGCCGCCCGCGCGGCCGGCCTCGGCCTCGGCTGGGTCTCGATCCTCGATCCCGCCGCGGTGGCAGCCGCCCTGGAAGTCCCGCCCGCCTGGCTGTTCATCGGCTATTTCTGCCTGGGCTACCCGCAGGCCGAGGACGACACCCCGGAACTGGAACGAGCGGGCTGGGACCGGCGCCGCACCGAGGCCGCCCGCCTGCTCCGGCGCTGAGCCTCAAGCGGGCAGGCTAGTCGTCCGCCTTCTCGACGATCTTGAAGACCAGGTCGACATGCTGCGGCGTGGCGGTGTTGGTCCAGTCGGTCGAGACCGTGGAGCCGATATTGGCCTTCTTGTACAGCGCGCTGATCGCATCCTGCGCCGCCTTGATCTTGTCGTTGGTGAGGGCGTCGCCGGGCCTGACGTTCGCGGCCGCCAGGATGGCCGGCGTCTTGATGCGGGCATTGCCGGTGACCGTGACATGGTCGGCGGTGATGCCGACATGGGTGACGGTCGGCGCCACCGGCGCCTTCTCGGCCATGATGTAGGTGATCATCGCCTTCTTGTGCAGCGTCGACAGGCGCTGGGTGATGTCGGTGCCCACATTGTGCTTGCGATACACCTGCCCGATCGCCGCCACGTTGGCCTGCAGCCCGTCCTGGTCGACCGTCTGGCCGACCTGGACCGGCAGCGCCGCCTCCAGCTCGCTGGTCGGCACCAAGACGTTGCCCTGGAAGGTGATCCTGGACACCGTGTAGCTCCCGGTCGCCTGCGCCTGCGCCTGCGTCACCGGCAGCATCGCGGCGGAAGCGGCGCCGAGCAGCGTGCAGGCGAGCAGAGCAGCGGAACGCCGTGTGGTGGTCATGATGGCCGTCATCCTCGTCAGTAGGGTTTGTAGGGCAGGAACTTGCCGCTCATCGTGATGGCGACGCGGTCGCCGGCGTTGTTCGGCTCGCGCTGCAGGTCCATGCGGAAGTCGATGGCGCTCATGATCCCGTCGCCGAACTCCTCGTGGATCAGCGCCTTGAAGGTGGTGCCATACACCGACACCAGCTCGTAGAAGCGGTAGATCAGCGGATCGGTCGGCACCGCGGTCGGCAGCGAGCCGCGATACGGCGGCACCTGCAGCAGCCTGATCTCGTACGGGTCGAGGCCGAGCCGGTCGCCGATCGCCTCCGCCGCCTGCTTCGGCAGCGTCATCTGCCCGAGCAGGCCCGCGGTGACAAATTCCTTCGACAGATCGTCCGCGAGCTCGGCCAGCTCGGTCCAGCTCAGCTCCTGTTCGATCTTGATCCGGACGATCTTCTCGGTCAGTTCCAGGCGCGTGGTCATGGGGTCCTGCCCTCCTGCTATGACCGATAGAACGAGGCGGCTCGCCGATGGTCAATCCGGACACGCTGCTGGCGCTGAACAATGTCCACGCCGAGCAGACCTCGCTGCTCGACGCGGCCCGCCTCCGCCACATGCTGGCGACGGCCTTCCATGTGGCGGCGATCGGCGAGCTCGACGCCTTCCTGATCGCCTTCGACCAGGCGGCCGACTATGACAGCCCCAACTTCCTTTGGCTGCGCGCCCGCCATTCCCGCTTCGTTTATGTCGACAGGATCGTCACGGCACCACAGTCGCGCGGGCTGGGACATGCCTCGCGGCTGTATCGCGACCTGTTCGCGCGCGCGGCCGCGGCGGGACACGACCGCATCCTGTGCGAGGTCAATCTCGATCCGCCCAATCCCGGCTCGGACGCGTTCCATGCCCGGATGGGGTTCGCCGAGATCGGACGCGCCACATGGCAGGACGGGGCAAAGACGGTGCGGTATCTTCAGCGCTGCCTGTGAAGCGGACCCTGCCAAAGGCGGAGCCTTTGGAATCCATGGGTTCAGCGCATGTGCTCCTTCAGGCGGGGCATCAGCTCGACGAAGTTGCAGGGGCTGTGGCGGCTGTCGAGCTGCCAGACCAGGATGTCGTCCCAGCCATCCTTGACCGCGCCGGTGCTGCCGGGCAGCGCGAACAGGTAGGTGCCGTTGGCCACCCCCGCGATCGCGCGCGACTGGATCGTCGAGGTGCCGATCTTGGCGTAGCTGAGCATCCGGAACAGCTCGCCGAACCCCTCGATCTTCTTCTCGACCACCCGGTCGAAGGCCTCCGGCGTCACGTCGCGACCGGTCACGCCGGTGCCGCCGGTGCTGATCACCACATCCACCTCCGGATCGGCGATCCAGCCGCGCAACCGGTCGGCGATCCGCCCGGCCTCGTCCGGCTCGATCGCCCGATCGGCCAGCACATGGCCGGCGGCGGACACGCGGGCGGCCAGGATGTCGCCGGACGTGTCGTTGGCGCTGGTGCGGGTGTCGGAGATCGTCAGCACGGCGATGCGGACGGGCAGGAAGCGGCGGGCGGGATCAAGACGTGACATGGCGACGACATCAGCAACGCAGCGCAGCGCACGTCAATCCACAGCACCCCGAACGCCCGGCACCTCGACGCAGACGTGACCGGCAGCCCGCAGCGCCGTCGCCTCGCCGGGACGCGGCGACAGCCGGACCAGTTTGGCGCCCCCCGCCGCCAGCGCCCCCAGCCGCGCCACCGCGTCGCCTTGCGTCACCAGCAGGCGCGAGGCATCCCGCCGGGCGAGCTCCAGCACCGCAGCGCTTGCCGACGCCTCATGCACCACCACATCCGCCTCCCCCAGCAGCCGCAGCGCCCTGAGCGTCACGAGGTCGCTCTCGCCCGGCCCGGGATCGACCAGATACACGATGCCCTGCTCGGGACGCGCCGACAGCTGCTCGGCCGTCGCCAGCGCCTCGCGATAGGCAGCCTCGGCATCGTCCTCGCGGCCGGCGAGCATGAGCTCGGCCGGCCGGCCGCCGAGTGCTGCCTCGAGCATCCGCCGCCGCCTGAGCACGTCGGGCAGGCGGCGACGGGTCTCGGCCTGCATGCGGTCGGCAAGTGCGGCCAGCCTGCCGAAGCCCGGCGGCACCAGCGCCTCGATCCGGGCCCGCAGCAACCGGGCCAGCACGGGAGCGGCGCCGCCGGACGAGATCGCGATCTGCAGCGGCGCCCGCGACACCACCGCCGGCGTGGCGTAACCGGACAGCGCCGGCCGGTCGACCACGTTGAATGGGATGCCGCGTCGCCGGGCCTCCTGGGTCATCGCCAGCAGCGCCTCGTCCGGCGCCTCGGCGCCGACGGCGATCGTGCAGCCGTCCAGCATCCACGGCTCGAACGTTGCGGGGAAATGCCGGACCAGGGCGCCGCAGTTCTGCAAGGTGGCCGCCCGCCGCTCCGCCGCCTCGCCGTCGCCCAGCACCAGGGCGTAGCGGCCGTCGAGGTCGAGGAACAGCGGCAGCAGGGGCTTGGGCGTCGCGGGCATGACCGTCCTCGCAGGGATGACGCCCGCATGTAGCCGCGGAACGCAGCCGCTTCCATGCGAGGCTCGGGGAAAGTCCCGCACCCTCTGCATGCCAGGGCGACGGGCGCTCGTCCCATGGCACCTTGTCCCCACCTGCCTCGTTGAAGGAGCGGCGTCGCAGCCGCCGGTCGGCGCCTGGAGCGAGAGGGCGCCCGGCGCGGCCCGACAGGAGATCCTCGACATGCCCGATCAAGCTGCCATCTCGCGCAATCCCGCCACCGGCGAGGAGATCGAGCGCTTCGCGTTCCAGACCGCAAACGAGACCGAGCGGCTGCTCGCCGACGCCGATGCGGCCTTCCGCGACTGGCGCGCCACCCCCGTCGAGCAACGCGCTTCGGTCTATGGGCGGCTGGCCGACATCCTGCGCGACCGCGTGGACGAGGCAGCGCCCGTCATCACGCGCGAGATGGGCAAGACGCTGCGCGAGGCGCGCGCGGAGATCGAGAAATGCGCGGCGACGGCGGCATGGTATGCCGAGCACGGCCCGGCGATGCTGGTCGACGAGCCGGTGGACGTCGACGGACAGGACCGGGTCCACGTCTCCTTTCTGCCGATCGGCACCATTCTCGGCATCATGCCGTGGAACCTGCCGCTCTGGCAGACGGTCCGCGCGGCCGTGCCGATCATGCTGTCGGGCAACGGGTTCATGCTGAAGCATTCGCCCAACGTCATGCGCTGCGCCTTCCTGATGCGCGACATGTGGGAGCAGGCCGGCCTGCCGCGCGGCGTGTTCTCGGTGCTCAACGTCGACACCGACGCCATCGAGGCGGTGATCGGCGACCGGCGCATCGCAGGCGTGACGCTCACCGGCAGCATGCGGGCCGGCTCCGCGGTGGCGGCGATCGCGGGCAGGCACCTCAAGAAGTCGGTGCTGGAGCTGGGCGGCATCGATCCGTTCATCGTGCTCGCCGACGCCGACATCGGGCGGGCGGTGGCGTCCGCCGTCACCGGGCGCTTCGCCAATGCCGGACAGGTGTGCCTCGCGGCCAAGCGGCTGATCCTCGAGGCCGCGATCGCGGAGCGCTTCACCGAGCGCTTTCTCGCAGCCGTGCGCGAGGTCAGGGCGGGCGACCCCACCGACGAGGCCACCACCATCGGCCCGATCGCGCGCGACGACCTGCGCCACGGCGTGCACGACCAGGTGACCCGCTCGATCGGGGCCGGCGCCCGCCTGCTGGCGGGAGGCCGCATGGTGGAAGGGCCGGGCTTCTTCTACGAGCCCACGGTGCTGGGCTGCGTGACGCCCGGCATGGCCGCGTTCGACGAGGAGGTGTTCGGCCCCGTCGCCGCCCTGGTCGTGGCGCGCGACGAGGCGCATGCGATCGAACTCGCCAACACCAGCGAGTACGGGCTGAGCAGCAACCTGTGGACCGCCGACATCGCCCGGGCGCAACGGCTCGCCCGCCGCATCGAGGCAGGCGGCGTGTTCATCAACGGCTTCACGGCCTCCAACCCGCGCACCCCGGTCGGCGGCGTGAAGAACAGCGGCTACGGCCGCGAGCTCTCGCATTTCGGCATCCGCGAGTTCGTCAACGCGCAGACCGTCTGGACCAGGACCAACTAGCGCACCCCGGTCGGGCTGCCGGCGACCTCAGCTGCGGCCGATGGCCGACGGGGGCAGGTAGCGGCGCAGGGCGACCTGCAGGGCCGTCCTGTCGGCATCCGCCGGGATCGGCGCGATGAAGCTGCCGTCCGGCCCGAGCAGGTAGATCACGGCGCTGTGGTCGAGATCCTGCTTGCCGCCGCTGCCGTCCGGCTCGACCACGACATGGAACCGGCGCTCGACCTCGCCGAGCTGTGCTGCGGTCCCGGTCAGGCCGATCAGGTTGGGCGAGAAGGCCCGGGTATACTGGTGCAGGCGCTGCAGCGTGTCGTGCTTGGGGTCCACCGTGATGAACAGCGGCTGGATCCGCCTGGCGTCCGGATCGATCCGGTCGAGCGCCTCGGACATCTCGGTCAGGGTCTGCGGACACACGTCCAGGCAGCCCGTGTAGCCGAAGAAGATCAGCAGGTAGCGGCCGCGGAAGCTGTTGTCGCTGCGTGTGCGTCCCTGGCTGTCGACGAGGGTGAACGGACCGCCGACCGCGACGGACGGTCCTGGTCCGAGCAGCGTTCGGTAGCCCGTGGCGCCAGCCAGCAGAAGCCCCACGCCGGTGACTACGGCGAGAAGCCCGCGGCGGTCGCGCCGCCTGATCGCCTCGCGGCGCCGATCCTCCCGCCTGGCCACGCCGATCGCCCCTCGTCGCCTGATGTCCCCGGCTCCTGGAGACGCCGCTCACCCTGCCGATCCGCATGCTGTACTACAGCATCGCGCGTCCGGTCATCTGACAAAGGGTTGGCGAGCCGATACGACCTGCTAGTCTCGCCTCGATGTCCGTCGTTTCCACCCCGGGCCGATCGACGGTTCCTGCCTTGCGGGCGGTGCTGGCGATCGTGGCACTCGTCAGCCAGATCGTGCTCGGATCGCTGGTGCTGCCGGACCGGGCAGACGCCAGGCCCCTGGCCACGCTCCGCGCGGCGATGGTGCTGTGCGGGAGCGGCGCGTCCGCCCGGACGCCATCGCCGCATCATCAGCGGCAGCACCCAGGCCCGGAAACGTGCTGCCCGCTCGAGATGGCCCTGGAGCTGCCCGCGGTCATCCTGACCCCGACCGTCACCATGCCGCCGGCACGCCTGCCGATTGTTGCCCGGATGACAACCCTGCCGCCGGCCCGCGCGCCGCCGAGCGCCCTCCGATGGACCCAGCGCGCGCGGGATCCACCCAACCTGGCCTGAAAACCGTCATCCGGCGCCGGCACGACGTGCGGGCGCCATCGGCTTTTCTTCCGCCAGGACCAATCAATGAAAAGACGTCTTGCTGCCGCCACCTTCGGGTGCGCCGGCCTGCTGTCTGCGTCCGCCACCGTGCAGGCGCATGTCGTCGCCGGGGCACGCGTGTTTCCCGTGACCCTCACCTTCGACGATCCCGGCGTCGGCGACGAGGTGTCGGCGCCTGCGTTCAACTACTCGCGCGGCGGCGCCGATGGCGGCACCGGCCCGAGCCACGAGTACGATTTCGGCTTCGAGTTCGACAAGACGATCACGCCCACCACGGCGCTGATCCTCAATGACGGCTACGACGTGATCCAGACCAACGGCTCGAAGACACAGGCCGGCTTCGAGAACCTGTTCATCACCGGCAAGTGGCAGGCGATCACCAACGCGCCGCACGAGCTCGTGGTCTCGCTCGGCATCACCCGCGAGATCGGCGGCTCCGGCACCGACCATATCGGCGCCGACCATTACGGCTCGACCACGCCGAACCTGTATTTCGGCAAGGGCCTGGGCGATCTGCCGGCGAGTTTCCTGCGGCCGTTCGCGGTGACCGGCGAGCTCTCCTACACGATCGCCGACAAGGGGCTGAAGATGTTCGCCCCCCAGGCGAGCGCCCTCGCCGGCGCCAACGCGGCATCCGGAGAGGGTGTCATCAGCCAGTTCAACACCGGCAACAACAATGCCTGGGCCGGCTCGTTCTCGGTCCAGTACAGCATCCCCTACCTGCAGACCCAGGTGCACGATTACGGGCTGCCGGGGTTCCTCGCCAACCTGATCCCGGTTGTCGAGGTGGGCTGGGGTTCGCCGGCATCCTCGCCAAGCAGCCAGGGCACGACGTGGACCATCGCACCCGGCGTGATCTACCTGGCCGGGTGGGGCGAGGTCGGCGTCGAGGCGCTGATCCCCGCCAACAAGGCGGCCGGCACCACCGTCGGTGCAGTCGCCCTGGTGCATTTCTTTCTCGACGACCTGCTGCCGCACACGCTCGGCAAGCCGATCTTCAACTGACCCGTACGCTCGAGGATATCAGCATGACCAACCGTCCCGCGGCGGCGGCACTCCTGTGCATTGCCGCCGTCACCGCAGCCCCTGCGGCAGCCTTCGCGCACGCGTTCCTGAAAACCGCGACGCCCGCCGTCGGCAGCACGATCACGACCATGCCCGCCGAAGTCCGGATCGACTTCACCGAAGGCGTGGAGCCGAGCTTCAGCACCATCAAGGTGACGGACGCGCACGGCGCGCAGGTCGACAACGGAACGGCGCATCTCGAAGCGGGCGACACGCATCTCGCGGTCGGGCTGAAGCCGCTGGCACCCGGCCGCTACACGGTGAGCTGGCACGCCATCGCCACCGACACCCACCGCACCCAGGGGACGTTCAGCTTCACCGTCGCGCCCCGATGATGCTGAACGGGGCGGTGCCGGGCTTCGAGATCACCGGCGGGCTGCCTTTGGCTGCAGCGCGCGGGCTGTTCGACGCGGCCCTGTTCTCCACCTTCGGGACCCTGCTGTTCTGGACGCGGGTGCTGCCGCTCGCTTCCGCGCGGACGCCGCCCGAGGCGCAGGCCGCGCTGGATCGGCGCCTGCTGGCGGTGGTCCGGGTCAGCCTGATCGTCGCCTGGCTTGCCGGCCTGGGCTGGCTGGCGATCCAGTCCGGGCTGATGGCCGATGCCGATGGCACCGCGCAGGCGCTCCGCGCCGTGCCGAGCGTGGTGGCCTCGACCCGGTTCGGCCACCTGCTGGTGCTCCAGGCCGCGGCCCTGGCCGCGGCCGCATCGGCGCTCGGCGGCGGCGGCCGGGCGGACCGGCGGACGCTCTCGCTGTCGCTGGCGGCCGGCGCGCTGCTGCTGCAGGCCGGGCATGGCCACGCCATGTCGATGCAAGACGGTCCCAGCCTGCTGCTGCTGTCGACCGCGGTCCACCTGCTGGCCGGCGGCGCCTGGCTCGGCGGGCTGCTGCCGCTGCTGCTCACGGTGCGGATCACGCCGCCCCGCGCCGGCGCCACCGCCTCGCGCTCCTTTTCGGTGCTCGGCAAGTGGTGCGTCGGGCTGATGGCGGTCAGCGCCGCCTTCCAGGGCTGGATCCTGGTCGGCTCGATCCCGGCCCTGGTCGGCACCGCCTATGGCTGGACGGTCTGCATCAAGCTGCTGATCTTCGGCGTGCTGCTGGGCTTTGCCTGCCTCAACCGCTATCGGCTGGCGCCGGCGCTGATGGGAAAGGCGCCGGAGCCGGCCCGGGGCCGGCTGGTGACCAGCATCGGCGTGCAGAGCGGCTTCGGCCTCGCGGTGCTGCTGGCCGCCGGCGTGCTGAGCAGCCTGCCGCCCGGCATGCACAGCCAGGCGATCTGGCCGTTCAGCCGGCAGTTCAGCCTGACGACGGTTCGCGAGGATGCAGGCTTCCTTCGGGAGGTGCAGGTCGCGACCCTGGCGATCGCCGGGGCGATCGTGCTGGCGGGGCTGGGACTCCGCCTGCGCCGCTGGCGTCGCGTCGCGGCACTGTGCGTCGCGGCACTGGTCTGCGTGCTGGCGGTCCCGCATCTCGACCTGCTGCTCGTCGAGGCGACGCCGACCAGCTTCTTCCATTCGCCGACCGACTTCTCGACGGCGAGCATCGTGCGGGGCGGCGCGCTGTATCCCGGGCATTGCGCGGCCTGTCACGGCGCAGGCGGCCATGGCGACGGCCCCCTCGCATCGGGGCTGCCGGTGCCGCCGGCCGATCTCACCGCCAGCCATCTCTGGATGCACAGCGACGGCGAGATGTTCTGGTGGCTGACGCATGGGATCGAGGCGCCGCTGGGCGGGATGGCCATGCCGGGCTTCGCGTCGGTCCTGACGCCGGACGACCGCTGGGCCCTGATCGACTTCATCCGTGCGCGCAATGCGGGTCTGGTCAGGCGATCCTCCGGAACATGGCCGATACAGGTCCAGGCGCCGTCGTTCCAGGCCGCCTGCGCGGATGGCCGGGAAACGACGCTGGCCGATCTGCGCGGTCGGATCGTCCGGCTGGTGATCGGCAGGGCGGCCGCCCTGCCGGAAGCCGGCGTCGTGACGGTCGAGGCGACGGCCGACCCGGCCGCGCGTCCGGATGCCGCGCGCTGCATCGTCGACGACCAGACGATCCTGGCCGCCTATTCGGTTGTCGCCGGCATCGGCGAGCGTGATCTTCCGGGCGTCCAGTTCCTGATCGATGCCGACGGACGGCTCCGGGCGGTCCTGCCGGCGACCGGCCAGGCGGACCGCGACATGCTACGTCTCCGCGCGGACATCGGCGACATCAGGCAGCATGCCCTGCCTGCGCCGCCAGCGATGGATCACATGCAGATGTGAGCGCGCGACGGGCCGGGGACGGCAACGGGGCGCCCGGTCCGCTTCACCCGGCGGGCGCTGCCTCGCGCAGGGTGACGCGGGTGCCGCCCAGGCCGGTGGCGAGGTCCTCGCGGCAGGTGAGCACGAGGATCTGCATGCGGCGGCCGGCATCGGTCAGGATGTCGAACATGCGCTCCATGCGCCGGTGATCGGCAAAGGCCAGCGCGTCGTCGAGCACCAGGAAGGCCGGGCGGCCGCTCTGCAGCAGCATGTCGGCAAAGGCGAGCCGGGCCAGGATCGCGATCTGCTCGCGCGTGCCGTACGACAGCGAGTCGAAGGTCTCGTCGTCCGGTTCCTGGCCGATGGCGACCGCGTCCAGGCGGGACAGGCCGGTGATCTGGAAGTCGTCGCGCAGCGACAGGCGGGCGCGCGGGAACAGCGCCTGCAGGTAGGGGCTCAGGCGGGTCATCAGCGGCGCCAGATAACGCTCCCGCGCCTCGCGGTCGGCCTGCAGCAGCGTGTCGCGCAGCAGCAGCAGGATCGCGGCCTCGCGGCGATGATGCGCGTGCTCGCGCGCCGCGGTGTCGCGCAGCCGGATCGCCGCCTCGATCTGCTCGTCCAGCCCTACGCCCTCCTCCTGCGCGATGCGGCTTTCCAGCCGCGCGAGCTCGACGCGCAGCGCGCCGATCCGGGCGCGCCGGTTGGACTGGACCTCTTCCAGGCGCCGGATGGTGGCGTCGGCCATCTCGGGCGTGCCCTCCGGCGCGGAAGCGGACAGCGCCGACAGTGCCTGGCGTCGCGCGGACAGATCCTCCTGCGCCCCGCGCAGGCGCCCGCCCAGGGCATCGGCGGACTCGGCCTGCTCGGCAGCCGCCTGCTCGGCGGACAGGCGGGCGCAGTCGGCGGCGCGGTCGCGGCGATCGAACTCGGCCTGCCGCAGCATCTCCGCCGCGTGCTCACGGTCGGCGTCCGGGGCCAGCAGCGCGCCATGGGCCGCGAGGGCGGCGTCGCGCAGCCGCTCGGCCTCGTGCAGGGCCGCGTCG
>CAXTZG010000067.1:0-2020 GCA_964248625.1 uncultured Acetobacteraceae bacterium
AGCGACAACGGCACCGAGCTGACGTCGCACGCCATCCTGCGCTGGCAGGAGGAGCGTGGTGTGCTGTGGCACTACATCGCACCCGGTAAGCCGCAGCAGAATGGGTTCGTGGAGAGCTTCAACGGGCGGTTCCGCGACGAATGCCTGAACGAGCACCTGTTCAGGAGCCTCGCTGCAGCTCGCTGGATCATCGAGGCATGGAGGATCGACTACAACCACAACCGCCCACACACGAGCCTGAACGGGCTCACCCCAGCAACCTTTGCAACTCGCCGCCAGCAGCGGCATAGAGAAAATAGGATTCTGCTTATGAACGAGGGCACGTAGGGGGCAGGGTCACCGGCTAGGTAAGCCAACTGAGAACGCCTCTAGGTCCTATTCCTAGTGGGCGCTCCGGGCCGGAGCGAGGACCCACTACAACGAGGAACACTTACTATAACCCTGGACAAATTAAGCTTACGGCATCACCAACCAAGTTCAACATCATCATTCCGACGTAAACACAAGCATCACCCAGACGCTTCCATCCGAACTCTTTGAGAAGGCTGCTGAACGGAAGACAGACTTCGCAGATTTATGAGCAATATCTTAATGATGGATGTTGTCTCCTAACATCCGAGCAACAAGCGGCTCAATTGCGATAGCTATCTGCTCTTGAGTTTGAGCTGTCGGATGAAGGGGTGGTTCAGGTGGAACCAACTTAGGATCTAAAAATTTTGTCTTGTCTACCTTACCGTTATGTAAGAAAAGTGAGCTTAGATCAACATATGTTATGTAGGAACGTTGATGAGCTACCAACTGCGGTAACGTTAGATCAAGACGAACAGTGTTATAAGATATCCAGTTTGACCGAATTGATGGAAGGACGCTCAACAGCAAGATGTGAGCCATCGGAAGTCTCTCATGGATTTCATCTATAATCACTCTTATACCAGCCGCTGTCTCCGCGGCATTCGTATGGATGTGACCAAAATTATTTGCACCAATAAGTAATATAATTCCTTTCGGTGTAACGCCTGAAAGCTCGCCGTGTTGGAGACGCCAAAGCAAATGACACGTGCTGTCTCCCTTGAAACCAAGATTTATTGCACGACGATCCCCATAGAAGCGCTTCCATATTGGCGCGAAGTTACGCCATGACTCTGGGCCGTCAAGTTCCCAATTCTGAGTTATCGAATCACCAAGCCATAACAAATTGACCGGAATAGAACGCAGTTCCTGTGCTTTTTGATCAAAGCGTCTGTGCCACCAGGCCTGATCAAGACGAGAAACGGGCGTCATCGCGATGTTTTGAGGGGCCGCAATCGCAGAAACGCAGAAAACATATAAAATAGTAACGCTCAAGAAAATGATTTGAGCAGGTTTGTGGGTTATTGAGCAACAAGCTCGCCGGTTATTAAAGTCTCTAAACATGAAGATGACCCATGTTGCCTGCCGTGTTCTTTTGAGATGTCGCTCCCATAATATCATGCCTAAAGAAACCGAAGGATCGCAAAGCTGCACGCTCCGGCAACAATGCTGTAGATCGCGAACGGCGTAAGCGCGCGTGATTCGTGATCGCGAAAATATCGCATTAGGAATGCAGTGCTAAGCCAAGCGGTGATTCCGGCGACAACCGCGCCTATGATAGCAGGCTTTAACGCTGCCGAACCAACATGAATATGATGCAGCCGCAGCGCTTGTGATACCGTTGCTGCAAGAATTACAGGAAGTGCAATAAGAAAAGAGAAGCGGGCAGCGGTCTGGTGATCAATACCTCGCAGCAGACCACCAGTCATTGTCACGCCAGATCGAGAAACGCCCGGCAAAAATGCAAGACACTGCCAACAGCCAACTAGAAACGCATCCGTTACCGTCAAGCTGGCAATCGGCCGGTTTGAACTTGCCGGGAACCGAGCACGCAGACGGTCTGCAGCTAGAAGAATACCGCCGTTGACAACTAGAAAAACTGCCGCGATCTCTGGCGACCCGAAAAGCTGACGAAGCGCGCTTTCAAAGAGGTAGCCAATCACCACCGCGG
>CAXTZG010000067.1:2030-21492 GCA_964248625.1 uncultured Acetobacteraceae bacterium
AATCGTTGCCACAACGACCAGGCTAAGGATGTGCCGGCATTCTCGAACATGCGCTGAAGTGCTGGCGCCCAACGAACCGAAGGCCAACGCGCTCCAATCACGCCAGAAAAACAGTAGTAAGGCTGCAGCAGTACCGACATGAAGCATGACGAGGAAGGGCAAAAAAGTCACGCCTTTTTCATCTAAGCTCCAATGGAGGAGTGCTGGTACGATGACCGCATGACCCAAGCTGCTAACCGGAAAGAGTTCGGTTATCCCTTGGATAAGCGCGATCAAGAATGCTTGGATCGTTGTCATAGCAAACCCATAGAAGCAGTTGCTCTCTGTTGCCGTAGATTTCCACGACGGGCAAGGCTTATACAGATTGACTTGAGACAAAAAGTAGCTAGATTGTGACCTGATGAGTGACACTATAGTGGCCAAACATGGCCGACGGCACGGCTTTGCAGCCATCGCATCCAGCGCAAGTGTCCTGGCAATCAGCTTCACCTTCTTTGGGTATGCGCTGACGCGCGGTGCCAGCCTTCCACAGTCGGGCTATAATCTGAATGCGACCTTTCTGTCCTCAAATGGGCTTCATTCCGGAGCAGACGTCGTACTCGCTGGCGTTCAAGTGGGAACGGTCACCTCGATTAATCTCGACGAGCGTTCGATGCTGTCTCACGTGGTTTTTTCAGTGCAGCAAAATCTTCAGCTACCCGTCGACACGCGGCTCTCGATCGGAAGCAGTACGCTCACATCGGGAAACGCCCTGATCGTCACCCCGGGCGTATCTCATCAGCGTCTTGCAACTGGCGCTGTAATCACCCAGACCTGCGAACTCACCAGCTTGGAGCAGCAGATCAGCCAGTATATTTTTGGTGCTGGCGGAACATCATCTGGCTGCGGAAGCTAGTAGTAGATTTGACGGTATTTGCAGCTAGTCATTCAATGGATAAGAGGCCATGAGACGACGTTGCGTTTGCCAAAACGCGAATAATTCTCTTACGCTTGTCGGTTTCACGCCGTGTTTACGCATTTGTGCACCGATACGAAATGCCGCGCGATAATGTTGGAATTGATCGTTATAAGCGGCCCATAGGCGAGTGTTTCGATCCCATATATGAGTTGCTTCGGAACCGACACCATTAATCTCGATGATGCGGAAGTCCTTTCCGGCCCGTAAGGCCGCGCGACTTTGAAATCGGACATCTAGACGGCCGAAGTGGAAGTCCGGTAGATCCCGAATGATAGTGTCGATCCTTGCAGTCAGCGCCGATGTGATATCATCATTGCCGTTGCTGAATATGGACCCTTTGCAGTGGTTACCCGCGAAAACCAGTCGTAGTGCCTCACCGGGTGACAGAACTCGGTCAAGATGATCTTTCAGGCGTGGAGCATAGATTTCCGGTATTTGCCGCGTGCGTTCGTCCTGCAACATGAGTTCTTGCACGGTCGAATAGCCGTTTCCGATCAAGATAGGCGCGTGCTTCAAGGTCAGCGAGGTGATCCGACCCGAAGCAGCTTCAGGATCTCGAATGTAGAAGATGCCGGCTTCGCCTTCGAAAGCAACAAGTTCCTGAACCATGAGCTCAACCGCACGCGGGAATGCTTCCAGCGTCGAGTTAAGTGATTTGATCGTCTCAACCAGACGAACACCTGTTCCATTACAGCCGATGTTTGGCTTAACTACGAGGGGAAGGCTTATCTGGGCCGCAGCCAGGAGTCGCAGTAGCCTTGCAAGGTCATCATCTCCCGTAGTCAAGATAACGTAGGGCGCAATCCAAGGTGCCGCGTCAGGGCCGGCGTCGTCAAGAATGGTGCTCTTACGCTCACCACAGAGCCCACCGGTTTCAACCCGAGGATTAGCAGCGGTCGGTAGGGTAAAACTCCGGTAGCGGATGCCCAGCAAAATCCAGAAGATCACTACCGGGGTATAAAACAGCCAGCCTGGCCAGAACTCAAATGCGGAAATTTGTCTGGACGAGGTCAATGGTCTGGATGTCACAGCTGTTATCATTCGGAGTCTTTCTGCAGGCGACTGGCAAGCCAACCCATGAGCACGATGACGATCGCAAAGACAACTGCGCCTACCCACCGCCAGGTTCCTAAATTCGCGATGAGGAACTGCCCGACATGTCTAGATAAGACAAACAGGAAGGTTGTCCAAACCGAGGTGGCAAGTATGGCAGCAACCGCAAAGCGACTGAAGCTCGCTCGTAAATAACCGCAGGTTGTATATGTTGGGAGCCTTGCTCCTGGAATGAAGCGACTGACAAAGACGACGCGGAAAACCCGCTGCTCGATCCAGGCTTTGCCATGGATACGACGGCTGTCAGGCAGCAGACGACGAAACAATGGTACACGCCCGGCGAGGCTACCCATGCCGTAGAGGCCAAAATCTCCGAGGACAATGCCGATATAGAGGGCCGCCAATGCCAGCAGCCAGTTAATCTTGCCGTCCTGCACCTGCATAGCCGCTAGCACGGTCGCCGCATCTTCCAGAACAAAAGTTCCGAGAACGATGGCTGCTGCCTGCAAGAATGGATGAGCGCCCGCTGACTTGAGGAGGCTAGAGAGCGAAATCGAGAACACGCTTCAGGATGTCCAAGGCATGACTGACGCAGATAGGCTTGGCATTGAGGACTGTCTCCGGATGGCGAGCCACATTGCGGGTCTCGACTGCGCACAGCCAGCAACCTGGAGTGCGGTGGCATACTGCCCAAGCCGGGTTGCGTCATCCTTTTTCTGGTATCTAGCCGCCGAGGATCACCTGGGTTAAACTAACGACAACGATCCGTATGAAAGTATATCTTAACAACTTTTGCCATTTGCTAGGTATTCGTGAAGATCTACGCTACCTCCTCATCCGAAACGGCAATTAATCATGCTGGAGATGTGTCCAGCTGAGCTTCTACTGATATTTATAGTCTGATCGATACAGATAGGAGAGAATAAGGTGTGAATTTAGCGTATCTATATTTATTCCATCCGTCGTCGATGTTGGCGCTGCATTACGATGCAAGCATAACATGGCGTAAGCTTCATCGCGTCAGCACATGGTGTCCGCGTCACCGCCTATCGCATGTTAGGATATGTAGGCCTCCCGCACGAGGCGTCCTTAGACTCTAGCCAGTTAAGGCATAACCGCGTAAAATCGATGTCTTGTAAAACTTTTGTGATTAATCAAATACATTAATTGCCTTGATGCGGATCATGTGGTGACAGTCGAAAAAGCGAAACTTTCTGGAAAGAATGGCAAGGCTGCATCGAACCTGCGCCGTCGGTCAGAAAAGCCTGAGCCGGTAACGGTTGCACAGCCCGGGATTGCACCAGGCGTCGATAGAGCAGCCAAGAGCGTCATACCACCCCCAACCGCGATTTTGCCTCAGGTATCAACGGACGTGATTGCAGAGAGCGTCACTGGCGCAATGTTGATCCGGCCTCATTGCTGTTTGATCCTGATTGGTACTGTATAAATTATCCTGATGTTGTAGCAGCAGGCCTTGATCCGGTCAGACATTTCTTTGACAACGGAGCCAGAGAAGGAAGAAATCCGAACAGGCACTTCGAGACTAGTTGGTATCTGTCCGCAAACGCGGACGTAGCCGCTTCGAAGATGAACCCTTTCCTGCACTACCTTTTCTATGGTGCGCGAGAAGGACGGAAGCCGCGGCCCTGACTGCCGCAACCGCGCATTTTTGTCGCGCCGTTCACTCTATGAATGCCTAAGCCTCGCCTGCAGCTGTTGTTAAGAGCTTCAGCTTGTGGCACAGGCAACGGCATGACGACCCGCCGCCATATGACGCATATGCTGGGACTGGCGCTGGCATCTGGGTCCTGTCCCGCCGTGGCTGCAGTCCGAGGCCGCCAGATTGCCCGTGTCCCGCAGGACGGATCTTTTGCTCGATTCCTGGATGGCGTACGCAGCGAGGCGCTTCGACAGGGAATGTCTTCCGCAATCGTGGAGCGTGCACTCGCCCTAAGCGGTCCGAATGCGCACGTGTTGCAGTTAGATCACCATCAGCCGGAATTTACCCTGACGTGGGCGGAGTACAAGGCACGGGTCGTCTCGTTGCAACGCGAGCGGAATGCATCGCAAAGCTATCAGGAAAATCTGTCGTTGCTGACAGACATCTGGCGACGATATCGTGTCGATCCTCGCGTGGTTGTCGGTATCTGGGGGCTCGAATCGAATTTCGGCAGTCGCATCGGCACGTTCAATGTCGTCGATGCCTTGGCGACACTGGCATATGACGGCCGCAGGACGAGCTTCTTTCGTTCAGAGTTGATGGCCTCACTGCGCATCCTCGCTCATGGCGATGTCTCCCCATCCGGAATGATCGGCAGCTATGCTGGCGCGATGGGCCAGCCCCAGTTCATGCCGACCTCTTATCTCCGCTACGCAGTTGATTATCAGGGGGATGGTCGACGGGACATCTGGACAAGTCGATCAGATGTTTTTGCCTCGATCGCCAACTATCTTGGCCGATGCGGCTGGGTGCCTGGGGAGCCGTGGGGACAGCAGGTGATGTTGACCCGGCCGGTCGACCCTGGTGACACCGGTCGCCAGTCAGTCCGGCCCCTATCATCCTGGGACAGGCTCGGCGTTCGCCATAGTGATGGCTCACGGCTATCGCGTCTCGACGTCAAGGGAGCGTTGCTGACTCCCGACGGGCCAGCGGGCGACGCATTCATGGTGTACACGAACTTCAATGTCATCAGGCGATACAACCCGTCGGATTTCTACGCTCTGGCAGTTGGGCTCATCGGCAACGCAGCGACGTGACACAGATACGTCCTCGCTGGTTGGGCACCGTCGGAGGGCTGATCTTGTTCTGCGAGATCCTGGCCATGTCCGGATGTCACCGAAAGGAAGTGCCGCATCCGGGATCAACACCTCACCACCTCGTCGGTGCCCCATGGCAAGGCAGAAACGGCGTCTGGTTCTATCCGCGCGAGCAGGTTACCTATCATACGACCGGGCTTGCCGTGGTTGAGACCACCCATCCGCAGCCACTGACCGCAGATGGGGAGGCTTACGATCCTCATCTGTCAGCAGCCGCACATCAGACGCTGCAGCTTCCTTCGATCGTGCGGGTCACCAACCTGGAAAACGGCCGTCAGCTGTTCTTGCGCCTGAACGACCGCGGGCCGGACGAACAGGGCAGGGTGCTCGCAGTCACGCCTGCCGCTGCTGCAGGTCTGGGGATGCAACCAGGAGTGCCGACACGGGTCGCGATCGATCTGGACCTCGACCGCAGTCAAGCCATTGATGGCGGCGGCCCACAGATCGCGATCGCCGCGGCGCCGGTGGAAGACGTCCAGCAACAATCGCTTGGCCCGGTCGGTTCTGCCGGCGGCACGACATCTGGATCGAGTTTAAGCCAACCATCGGACCCGATGTCGGATCCGCATGAACCGACAGACCGGCATCTTGCCGAAACTGCGCAACCCACCACGCCAGCCCCCGGCGCCCTGTGGATTGACGGAGGACAATTCCAGCAGCGGTCCTATGCCGATAAGGTCGCCGCTGGCATTGACGGAACGGTTCGCAGCCAGGGACAAGGTCGTCAAACGTCCTACCTGGTCCGGCTCGGGCCGTTCCAGCGCACGTCCGACGCCGACGCCGCTCTGGACCGCGCCCGCCTAGCCGGAGTAACCGGAGCACGTATCATCGTTGAATAGGGATCGACGTGCCTAGCAGAAGGGTCTTGCTCACCGGTGCCGGAGGCATTGCGCTGTCCTCCTCCTCTTCCATGATCGGCTACGCGGTGCCGCGGGGTCATCGGGCGTCCGCGCTTCGTAACGGTGCCGCAGCCGGAGTGCCCGCAAACGGGGCGACGGCGTCTTCTGCGCCTGCCGATACGCCTGCCGATACGCCGGTCGGTCCGCTCGACACCGAGGCCCGCTGGGCGTTCATCACGGATTTTCACACCGGAGCGGTTCTTCTGCAAAAAGCTGCGGACGAACGGATGCCGCCTTCGTCCCTGACCAAGATGATGACCGCCTACATCGTCTTCGGCCTGCTCAAGCAGGGCCGCCTTCGCCTGGATCAGACGCTTCCAGTCAGCGAGAAAGCCTGGCGCATGCAGGGCTCGAAGATGTTCGTGCCCCTGGGCAGCCAGATCCCGGTCGCCGACCTGATTCGCGGCATGCTTATCCAGTCCGGAAACGACGCCTGCATCGTGCTGGCGGAAGGAGCTTCAGGGTCGGAGGAGCAGTTCGTCTCCAAGATGAACGCGGCCGTCAAGACGGTCGGCCTGACCAACTCGCAGTTCAGGAACGTGACCGGTTGGCCGGATCCGGACCACTACATGTCGGCGCATGACGTCGCGACGCTCGCGCAGCACATCATCGCGGACTATCCCGAATATTATCACTTCTTCTCCGAGAAGGATTACAAGTTCAACAACATCAATCAGGGTAATCGCAATGTCCTGGTCGATAAGGGGCTGGCGGACGGGTTGAAGACCGGCCACACGGACGCTGGTGGCTTTGGTCTCTGTGCAAGCTCAGATCGCGCGGGCCATCGCATCATCATGGTGGTCAATGGACTGCCATCCTCACAGGCCAGGGCGTCGGAAGGCGAGCGCCTGCTGAGCTGGGCGTTCTCGAACTTCGAGCTCGTCAAACTGCTGAGCTTGAACGAAACGCTGCAGACTGCTCCGACCTGGCTCGGCGTGCGGCCGACCGTCGTTTTGTCTGCAGGCTCCGACCTGACGGTGACGGTGCCGCACGGCTGGCAAAACCGTATCAAGGTCGCGCTTGACTACCAGTCGCCGATCCCCACGCCGGTGGCCGCCGGCCAGACAGTTGGTCAGGTGACCGTCACCGGCGCCTCAATGAGCGATCTCCATATCCCGCTGATCGCTGGCGAGTCGGTCGCACGCAAGAGCTTGCCCGGCCGGGCCGTTGCTGTTCTCGAACACTTCGTCGGCGGACAGTGAGCGGGATCTTCATCACGCTGGAAGGCGGCGAAGGCGCGGGCAAATCGACGCAGTCCGGTCTGCTGGCCGACCGCCTGGCTGCCAAGGGCTACCGGCTCCTGCATACGCGCGAGCCGGGGGGATCTCCTGGCGCGGAGCGGTTGCGGGCGCTGCTTCTGGCTGGCGAGCATGGGTTGAGCCTGCACGCCGAGATCCTGATGCATTTCGCGTCACGGTTTGATCATATTGAGCGGACCATCGCGCCAGCACTTGCCGACGGACAGCTCGTCATCTGCGATCGCTTCGTCGACTCGACACTTGCCTATCAGGGCTATGGCCTGGGGTGCGGCAACCCGGCGATTCTGGCTTTTATCCGGCGTTTGATCGAACTGACCCCGCTGGTGCCCGATCTGACACTTTTGCTTGACCTGCCGCGGGATGCCGCACGACTCCGACTGGCCGGACGCAACACCGACGCCGACCGTTACGAGCGACTGGACGAGGCGTTCCATCAGCGCGTGGCGGATGGTTTTCGACGGATCGCCCAGGACGCTCCTGATCGCATCACCGTTGTCTCGGCAGACCGCGACGTCGATCAGGTCCTGCGTACGCTCCTCCACGAGGTTGAACAGCGTATTCCTCAGTGATCGGCTCGGCAGCCGCGCGTGAGCAGGACTGGCTGGTCGGACACGAGGCGGCCGAGCAGGCCCTGATGTCGGGTGCGTCGGCAGGCCGGCTGCATCATGCTTGGCTGTTGACCGGCCCGCCCGGCATCGGCAAGGCCACGCTGGCTTTCCGCTTTGCCCGTTGGATGCTGGCCGGACAGAAGCCGGGCGGCCTCTCGATGTCGGCCAGCGACCCGCTCTTTCGCCGCATCGCGGCCGGCACCCATGCCGACCTGATGACGATCGCCTGCGGCTATGACGAGAAGCGTCAGCGTTTCCGGACCGAGATCGTCGCCGACGACGTGCGTCCGATCGGCGACTTCCTGCACCGGACCGCGGCGGAAGCCGGCTGGCGGGTCGTGATCCTCGACGATGCCGACCTGTTGAACCGCAGCGCCGCCAACGCGCTCCTCAAGCTTCTCGAAGAGCCGCCGCCGCGGGCCGTCCTCATCCTGGTCAGCAGCGTGCCCGGGCGATTGCTGCCCACCATCCGCAGCCGCTGCCGCCTGCTTCGGCTCGAACCGCTCGACATGCCGGAGATGATGACAGTTCTCGCCCGGCTGCTGCCTGAGCAGGATGAGGCCGACCGTCGGCTGCTGGCCCGGCTGGGCCATGGATCGCCCGGCCGGTCGGTGGCGATCGCCACGGAGGACGGCATCGCGCTGGAGGGCCTCGTGCGCGAGGTGCTGGCGGACGCGCCGCCGTCCGACGGGCGCGCCTACGTCCTTGCCGACATCATCCTGCGGAAGGAACAGGGATTTGCGACCTTCCTAACGCTGCTCGCCGATGCCATATCAGGCGGTATACGTGATGCCGCCCGCAGTGGCCGGACGCCAGCATCCGATCGGGTCGCCGGCGTCGACCGGACCACCGTCTGGCAGGACCTCCGGCGCATACGGGACGAGACGGAGCGGTTTAATCTGGATAAGAGGCAGGCGCTGCTATCGAGCCTCAGCCTGCTGGGCGGACAATGACCAAACGCTATGCCATCACCACGCCGATCTATTACGTGAACGGAGCCCCGCATATCGGGCACGCCTACACCTCGATCGCGGCCGACGTCATGGCGCGCTGGAAGCGTCTCGACGGTTACGACGTGTTCTTCCTGACCGGCACCGACGAGCATGGCCAGAAGGTGGAGCAGGCAGCCCTGGCTGCCGGCGTCGATCCGCAGGACTTCGTCGACCGTGTCTCGGCAGACTTCCGCGACATGGCGCGGGTGATGAACGTGTCGTTCGACGACTTCATCCGGACGACCGAGCCGCGTCACATCCTGGCCTGCGGCGCGCTGTGGCGTCGCCTGCAGGAGGCCGGCCAGATCTATCTTGGCGCCTATGAAGGCTGGTATGCGACACGCGACGAGAGCTTCTACGGCGAGGACGAGCTCCTGCTGCGGCCCGACGGCATCCGCGTGGCGCCGAGCGGCGCTCCGGTGGAGTGGGTGACCGAGCCGTCCTACTTCTTCCGGCTGTCCGAGTGGCAGGACCGGCTGCTCGCCTTCTATGACGAGCATCCCGACTTCATCGGTCCGCCAGGTCGCCGCAACGAGGTGCTCAGTTTCGTCCGCCAGGGGTTGAAGGATCTGTCCATCAGCCGGACCAGCTTCCGCTGGGGGGTGCCGGTGCCGGGCGATCCCGACCACGTCATGTATGTCTGGTGGGACGCGCTGGTGAACTACATCACGGCCGCCGGCTACCCGGACCAGACGGCGCCCTTGTGGCGCTTCTGGCCGGCTGATCTGCACCTGGTCGGCAAGGAGATCATCCGCTTCCATGCCGTCTTCTGGCCTGCCTTCCTGATGGCAGCCGGGATCGAGCCGCCGCATCGCGTCTTCGCCAATGGCTGGTGGACCGCGGATGGCCAGAAGATGAGCAAGTCGACCGGCAACGTCGTCGAGCCGCGCGCGCTGGCAGAGGAGTTCGGCGTCGACGCGGTCCGCTACTTCCTGTTGCGCGAGATCCCGTTCGGCGGCGACGGCGATTTCAGCCGCCGCACCCTGATCTCGCGCTTGAACGTCGAGCTGGCCAACGACCTCGGCAACCTGGCTCAGCGGACGCTCTCGCAGATCGCCCGGAACTGCGACAACAGGCTGCCGCCGCGCGGCCCGCTGGCGGAGGACGACGCAAGCCTGCTCGCGCTGGCCGAGGAGCTGCCGGATCGCCTGCGCGGCCTGATCGACCGCCAGGCGCTGCACGAGGCGCTGGAAGCGGTCTGGAAGCTGGTGCGCGCCAGCAACGTCTATATCGATCGGCAAGCCCCGTGGGCCTTGAGGAAGACGGATCTCGATCGGATGGGATCGGTGCTTCGCGTGCTGGCCGACGTGCTGCGCTGCATTGGCATCGTGTTGCAGCCCTTCATGCCAGGCAGCATGGCACGGCTGCTTGATCAGCTCGGCGTTCCGCTCGATGCGCGCGCGTTCGGCGATCTGCCAGCACCGCTCCCGCCCGGGCTGACGCTGCCGGCGCCGCAGGGCATCTTTCCGCGCCATGCCGAGCCGGTCACGGCGACCAACTGATCTCGCGCATGCTGATCGACAGCCACTGCCATCTGGACCACGTCCAGCCGGACGAGATGACGGATCTGCTCGACCGGGCACAGGCCGCCGGGCTGGGCGGTCTGGTGACGATCGGCACGCGTCTGTCCCAGGCGTCGAACGGCCGCGCCCTGACCCGGCATGCGCGGCCGGCCTTGCCGGTCTGGTGCACCATCGGCACGCATCCCGACCATGTGGACGACGAGGCGCTTCCGGAGCCCGAGGCGCTCGCAGCCATGGCGGGGGCACCCGGCGTCGTCGGCATCGGCGAGTCGGGCCTCGACTACGTCCACGGCCAGGCCGACATCCGCGCCTTGCAGCAAGTCAGCTTCCGCGCGCATCTGCGTGCGGCCCGGCTCGCCGACCTCCCGCTGGTGATCCATGCCAGGGAGGCGGATGACGACATCGCCGCCATCCTGCAGCAGGAGCACGCTGTCGGTGGACCGTTCCGGTTCGTGCTGCACTGCTTCAGTTCCGGTCGCGCGCTGGCCGAGACCGCCATCGCGCTCGGCGGCTTCATCAGCGTCTCCGGCATCCTGACCTTTCCGAAATCGCAGATGCTGCGCGAGATTGCCCGCGACCTCCCCGCCGATCGGCTGCTGGTCGAGACCGACGCGCCGTTCCTCGCGCCGGTTCCGAAGCGGGGCAGGCGCAACGAGCCTGCCTTCGTGGCCCATACCGCGGCAGTCCTGGCGCATGTGCGCGGCCTCCCCGACGACGCGCTGCGCAACCTCACCACCGACAATTTCTTCCGGCTGTTCAGCAAGGCGCGGCCCTCTTGCACATAACGGTGCTGGGATGCGGCGGCTCGGCTGGCGTGCCGATGCTGGGCGGCCCCGACGGGCGCGGCGACTGGGGGGCGTGCGATCCGGCCGAGCCGCGCAACCGGCGCAGTCGCTCCTCGATCGTCATCCATGGCGACGATGATCGCCGGGTGCTCGTCGACACCTCGCCCGATCTCAAGGAGCAGCTGCTGGCTGCCGGAATCGGCCGGATCGACGGCATCTTCTACACCCATGCTCACGCCGATCATGTTGCAGGCCTCGACGACGTGCGCAGCCTCAACCGCATTCTCGGCCGGCCGATCGAGGTGCATGCCACGGCCGACGTGCTGGCGGAGCTGGCCCGACGCTTCCAGTATGCCTTCCGACCCTGGTCGCCCCCCGGCTTCTATCGTCCGGTCCTGATCCCTCGGGCAGTGGGGGCCGGCGAGGTGGTCGAGATCGACGGCATCCGCCTGATGCTGTTCGAGCAGATCCATGGCGGCGGCACCACGCTCGGCTTCCGGATCAACAACTTCAGCTATTCGACCGATGTCGTCCGGATCGACGACACCGCGATGGCGGCGATCGCTGGCACCCACACCTGGCTGGTCGACTGCTTCCAGCGCGATCCGCATCCGGCCCATGCCAGTCTGGACCTGGTCGTCCGCTGGTCGGCCCGGCTCGGCATCCAGCGCACGATCCTGACCCATATGGGCACCGATCTGGACTGGGCCTGGATGGCCGAGAACCTGCCGCCGGGTCTCGAGGCGGCCTACGACGGCATGATCCTGCCCATCTAGCTGCACGATCATCGTGATGGTGCCGAGGCACCGGTGCCACGATCGCAGTGCAGGGCAGGGATGCAATTTAGTTGAAACACGCGCTGGGGCAGCGATAGCCTTCCCGAATGGCGGACTGGTCGTCCGTCGCAGGAGGGGAGCTGACGTTCATCTCGATCCTGGATGACGATGCCGGAAGCGGGCGTCATTCACCGGCTTTCGGGAAGCAGGATCTGATCAAGGGCCGGCATCAGGAGATCATCAGGTCTGGATGATCTGCGACGATCAACCGACGCCTCGATCAGGCCGACGGACTCAGCATTTGGGGGAATATGCTATGGCGCCGCTCGACGACGTGTTCACCCTGGCAACCGCGATGCGGGACGAACGCCGGGAAACCGAGATGAGCCTCGCGGACTATCTCGAGCTTTGTGCGACGGACCCGTCCTGCTACGCGACGGCCGCGGAGCGCATGCTGAAGGCGATCGGCGAGCCCGAAACCATCGATACCTCGAAGGATGCCCGCCAGGCGCGGGTCTTCATGAACCGGACCATCCGGCGCTACCCGGCCTTCGCCGATTTCCACGGCATGGAGGAGACCGTCGAGCGGATCGTCGGCTTCTTCCGGCATGCGGCCCAGGGGCTTGAGGAGCGCAAGCAGATCCTCTACCTGCTGGGACCGGTCGGAGGGGGCAAGTCCTCGCTGGGCGAGAGGCTGAAGTCGCTCATGGAGCGCGAGCCGATCTATGTGCTGAAGGCCGGTCGGCATCTCAGCCCGGTGTTCGAAAGCCCGCTGGGCCTGTTCGATATCGAGCGCATGGGCCCGAGCCTGTCGCAGCGCTATGGCATCCCCAGGCGTGTGTTGACGGGCATCGCCAGCCCCTGGGCCTTGAAGCGGCTCGAGGAGTTCGACGGCGACATCTCGCGCTTCCGGGTGGTGAAGCTGCACCCGTCGAAGCTGCGCCAGATCGCGGTCGCTAAGACCGAGCCGGGCGACGACAACAACCAGGATGTCTCGGCACTCGTCGGCAAGGTCGATATCCGCCAGCTCGAAAGCCACAGCCAGAACGATCCGGACGCCTACGGCTTCTCCGGCGGCCTCAACCGCGCCAACCAGGGCATGCTCGAGTTCGTCGAGATGTTCAAGGCGCCGATCAAGATGCTGCATCCGCTGCTCACGGCGACGCAGGAAGGCAACTATGTCGGGACCGAGAATATCGGCTCCATCCCGTTCACGGGCATGATCCTGGCCCATTCCAACGAGGCGGAATGGCAGAGCTTCCGCAACAATCGCACCAACGAGGCGTTTCTCGACCGGGTCTGCGTGATCAAGGTGCCGTACTGCCTGCGCGCAACCGAGGAGACCCGCATCTACGAGAAGCTGATCAGCGGCTCGGCACTCGGCAACGCGCCGTGCGCGCCCAACACCTTCGAGATGCTGGCGCGCTTTGCCGTGCTGTCCCGCCTGAAGGCGCATCCGAACTCGTCGCAGTTCGCCAAGATGCGTGTCTATGACGGCGAGAACATCCGCGAGACCGATCCCAAGGCGAAGACCATGCAGGAGTATCGCGACGCTGCCGGCGTCGACGAGGGCATGGACGGGATCTCCACCCGGTTCGCCTTCAAGGTGCTGTCTGCGACGTTCAACCACGATCCGTCCGAGGTTGCCGCCGATCCGGTCCATCTGATGTATGTGCTCGAGCAGGCGATCCGGCGCGAGCAGTTTCCCGCCGAGATCGAGGCAAGCTACCTGGCGGCGCTGAAGTCGGAGCTCGCCAGCCGCTATGCCGAGTTCGTCGGCAACGAGATCCAGAAAGCCTACCTCGAAAGCTACAACGACTACGGCCAGAACCTGTTCGACCGTTATCTCGACTACGCCGATGCGTGGATCGAGGATCAGGACTTCAAGGATCCCGATACCGGGCAGATGCTGAGCCGCGATCTGCTGAACGCCGAGCTCACCAAGATCGAGAAGCCGGCGGGGATCGCCAACCCGAAGGACTTCCGCAACGAGGTGGTCAAGTTCTCGCTGCGCGCGCGTGCCAACAACAGCGGCTGCAACCCGTCCTGGACGTCCTACGAGAAGATACGCGACGTCATCGAGAAGCGGATGTTCAGCCAGGTCGAGGATCTGCTTCCGGTGATCAGCTTCGGCTCGAAGAAGGACGGCGACACCGAGACCAAGCACGGACAGTTCGTCGAACGCATGGTCTCGCGCGGCTACACGGAACGCCAGGTGCGGCGCCTCGTCGAATGGTACATGCGCGTCAAGCAGTCGGCCTGACCGGTGGTGACCTGACGCGTGGATATCATCGACAGACGTCCCAATCCGCACGGCAAGAACATCGAGAACCGCAGGCGGGTCCTGGTTCGGGCGCGAGACGCGGTACAGCGAGCGGCACGCGACGCCGTCGCCTCGGGGAAACTTCGCGACGTGGGGCAGGGCGGTGCCGTGTCGATACCGTCCGATGTCCTGCATGAGCCGAGCCTGCACCGTGTCTTTTCCAGCGGAACGCGCGACATCGTGCTTTCCGGCAACAAGGTGTTCTCGCCCGGGGACCGCATCCAGCGGCCGCCGTCCGGCGCGGGACGCGGTGGCGGCGGCGCGGGTGAGGGCGGGCAGGAGGGCGGCGGCGAGGACAGCTTCCGCTTCGTGCTCAGCCGCGACGAGTTCCTCGACCTGTTCTTCGACGATCTGGAGCTGCCCGATCTGGTGAAGCGGCAGATCGCCACCACCGACACCACCAGCGTGTCGCGCGCCGGGCTCAGCAATGACGGCTCGCCGTCCCAGCTCGATCTCAGCCGCACGATGCGTCACTCGATGGCACGCCGGATCGGTCTGCGGCGGCCGAAGCCCGATGCGGTGGTGGAGCTCGAGCACCGGATCGCCGCCCTGGAGCAGGAGGATCCGGTCGGCGACGGTGAGATGCTGCTCGCCCTGCAGTCCGAGCTGCAGATCGCGCTGCGGCGCATGCACCGCGTCCCGTGGATCGATCCGGTTGATCTGCGCTACCGCCGCTTCAACGTGGTCCCGACGCCATCCACCCGGGCGGTGATGTTCTGCCTGATGGACGTGTCGGGCTCGATGACCGAGCGCATGAAGGACCTCGCCAAGCAGTTCTTCCTGCTCCTGCACGTGTTTCTCGAGCGCCGATACAAGCGCGTCGACGTGGTCTTCATCCGGCATGCGGAAGTGGCGGAGGAGGTCGACGAGGACGTGTTCTTCCACGATCCGCGGACCGGCGGCACGATCGTCTCCTCGGCCCTGCTCGAGCTGCTGCGCGTGCAGAAGGATCGCTACGCGGCCGACAGCTGGAACATCTACGTCGCCCAGGCCTCGGACGGGGACAATTCCGGTTCCGACACCCCGCGCTCCTGCGCGCTGCTGCGTGAGCAGATCCTGTCGCTGGTGCAGTACTACGCCTATATCGAAATTGTCGGGTCCGGGGCCGTCATACGGGGCGAAACCGATCTCTGGCGCGGCTACCGCGCGGTCGCGGAGGTCAACGACCGGCTGACGATGCGCCAAGTTGCCGACAAGAGGGACATCTTTCCGGTCTTCCGGGACCTGTTTGCCAGAAGGACGGAGACGGCATGAGTCTGCTCGACGTCGCCCGCTCGACATCGCCCTCCGTGGGTCCAGGTCCGAGCCTGCTTTACAGCGGATCGGACTGGGATTTCGACATCCTGCGTCGCTCCTACGATGCCATCGAGCGGGTGGCGCTCGACGAGCTGAAGCTCGATGTCTATCCCAACCGGATCGAGGTGATCACGTCAGAGCAGATGCTCGACGTCTACACGTCCCATGGCATGCCGCTGATCTACAAGCACTGGTCGTTCGGCAAGCGCTTCGTGGGCCACGAGAACGCCTACAAGCGCGGCCTGATGGGCCTGGCCTACGAGGTGGTGATCAACTCCAACCCCTGCATCAGCTACCTGATGGAGGAGAACAGCGCCACCATGCAGGCGCTGGTGATCGCGCACGCGGCGTTCGGCCATAATCATTTCTTCAAGAACAACAGGCTGTTCCGCGAATGGACTGAACCGTCGGGCATTCTCGACTATCTCGAGTTCGCCCGAGGCTATATCGCACGCTGCGAGGATCGGTATGGCATCCGGGCGGTGGAGCGGGTTCTGGATGCAGCGCATGCGCTGCAGAACCAGGGGGTTCACCGTCACAGCGGCGCGCGGGTGATGGACCTCAAGGCCGAACAGCAGCGCGATCGAGACCGTCGCGATCACGCCGATCGGGTGTTCAACGATCTGTGGCGAACGGTACCCGGCGCAAAGACCGAGAAGAGCCTCGACAATGCCGACGAACGTCGGCGCAGGCTCGGGCTTCCGGAAGAAAACCTGCTTTATTTCATTGAGAAGAATGCGCCCAAGCTGGCGCCGTGGGAGCGGGAGATCATCCGGATCGTCCGGCTGATCGCGCAGTATTTCTATCCGCAGCCGCAAGCCAAGATGATGAACGAGGGCTGCGCCACCTGGGTGCATTACAAGATCATGTCGCGGCTGCACGAGCAGGAGCAGATCGACGACGCCGCATTTTTGGAGACGATCCATTCGACGACCAACGTTATCAGCCAGCCCGGCTTCGACACCGGCGGCGGTCCGAACTTCAATCCCTATGCGCTCGGCTACGCGATGATGACCGACATCGCGCGGGTCTGCGAGGCGCCGAACGACGAAGACCGCGCCTGGTTCCCGGACCTCGCCGGCAACGGCGACGCCATCGGCACGCTGAAGCACGCCTGGGCGGAGTATCGCGACGAGAGCTTCATCCAGCAGTTCCTGTCGCCCGCGGTGATGCGGCAGTTCCGGCTGTTCAGGCTGCGCGATGATGCGGAGAAACCTTATCTGCTGGTCGACGCGATCCATGATCAACAGGGCTATCGCGACATCAGGCGCAGCGTGGCGCGGTCGTACGATCCGAGCACGTACTATCTGGACGTCGAGATCGTCGACGTCGATCTCAGCGGCGACCGTTGCCTAAGATTGCAGCACAAGACCAGCCCGGGGCATCTGCTCGACGAGAAGGACGCCCGAGCGTCGCTGCGGCAGCTCGCCGACCTTTGGGGCTACGAGGTCAAGCTGCTGGAGATCGACCGCCAGAGCGAGACTGTGCTGGCGACGCACCTGGCATCGCCACCACGTTCCAGCACCTGATCAATCTGAGTTGGCATAATATCTATTATACGGTGTCCGGATGTAGGCGCAAAGCTAGAATGTCCGCCTTGAGCAAACCAGAAATGTCAGCCTTCCCGTCCCGTTAGATCGGTTTGGAGGCGCATTTTGGGCTGGGTGGTAATGAGCGAGCGCGATCTGCATCGCATTGGGATCCTGTCCGAGGTCGTGTCTGGGAGGCGTTCTGCCGCCTCCGCGGCGTCGCTGCTGGCGGTAAGCAGCCGGCATGTCCACCGTCTGCTCGGGCGGCTTGAGGCTGGCGGTGGCGCAGCCCTTGCCCACCAGGCGCGTGGTCGGCCGCCCAACAACAAGATCCAGGTCGGCATCCAGGGCTACGCCATGGCCCTGGTGCGAGAGAATTACGCGGACTTCGGGCCGACCCTGGCGGCCGAGATGCTGGCGCAGCACCACGCCCTGACGGTCTCGAGGGAGACGCTCCGCAAATGGATGGTCGAGGCTGGCATCTGGCTGTCGCGCCGGCAGCGCCGGACGTTCCATCAGCCTCGCCTGCGTCGTGAGGCGCTTGGAGAGCTGATCCAGATCGACGGCAGCGAGCATCGCTGGTTTGAGAGCCGCGGCGACCCCTGCACGCTTCTGGTGTTCATCGACGACGCCACCAGCCGGCTGATGCAGCTGCGGTTCGTGAGCAGCGAAAGCACGGCATCCTACTTCGATACGCTGCGCGGCTACCTGGAGACGCACGGCTGCCCGGTCGCGTTCTACTCGGACAAGCATTCGGTGTTCCGCGTTTCCAAGCCGGAGGCCAAGGGCGGCCAGGGAATGACGCAGTTTGGCCGTGCGCTGGCGGAGCTGAACATCGAGATCATCTGCGCCAACTCCAGCCAGGCCAAGGGCCGTGTGGAGCGCGTCAACCGGACGCTTCAGGACCGTCTGGTCAAGGAACTGCGCCTTGCCGGCGTGTCGAGCATGGAGGATGGCAATGGGTTCCTGCCGGGCTTCATCGAGCGCTTCAATGCCCGATTTTCTGTGGTCGCGGCTTGCCAGGACAACCTGCATCGGGCGCTGACGGTGCAGCCAGACCGCCTGCGCGACATCCTCTGTCGTCGCGAGCAGCGCTATCTCGGCCAGCAGCTCAGCCTTTCCTACGAGCGCAGGCTGATCATTGTGGAGCGCAATGCCGTCACGGAGCGGGCGGCCGAGCAGTATGTCGATATCTACGACTTTGCAGACGGCCGGCTGGATGTCCGATGGAAGGGCGTGTCCCTGCCCTACACCGTGTTCGACAAGGATCAGCGGGTGAGCCATGCGGCGATCGTAGAGAACAAGCGGCTTGGGGCGGCGCTCGCCTTCATCAAGGCCCAGCGGGACGCCGAGGTGCCGGCACCGAAGATCAAGACCAACAGCGAGGCAGTGGGCTACCGGCGAAGGGGTCGCAACCCTGCTGCCGGGGCGATTCTCCCGACGGCGGCAGAATGAACAAATGCGTCCCTGGTTTACCCTGTTCAACCTACGGCTCCGCAGGGTAAACCAGGGCTACGGGACATTTCAGCTTTGCACACCGTCGGACATTTCAGCTTGGTTGCAACACCGGATGTAGCAGCAATATAGAGATGTCACCCCTCTGCCAGATACAGATGGCACCCTCCTGCGCTTGGGGCATGCGGGAGCTGGGCCGTGGTGATGGTCTCGATGAGCAAGCTGGAGTTCGATCGGCTCGAGGTGCTGCTTGGTGTGCAGGCTGGCCGGCTTCGCGTTGAGGATGCCTGCACCCTGATCGGTTTGAGCCGACGGCAGGTGTTCCGCCTGCTGCAGGGCTTGCGGGATGATGGCGCTCCGAGCCTGATGTCGCGGCGTCGAGGCCGCCCAGGCAACCATCGGCAGCCTGACGCGGTCCGCCAGCTGGCGGTGACACTGGTGCGCGAGCGCTATTGTGACTTTGGGCCCACGCTGGCGGCGGAGAAATTGGCTGAGCTGCACGGGTGCAAAGTGTCTCGGGAGACGCTGCGCCAGTGGATGATGGCTGACGGGATCTGGACCGACCGGCGACACCGCCTGCCCTCGCCGCACCAGCCCCGACGGCGGCGAGATTGTCTGGGCGAGCTGGTCCAGATCGACGGCTCCGAGCATGCCTGGTTCGAGAGCCGTGGGCCGACCTGCACCCTGCTTGCTTTCGTCGATGACGCGACCAGCCGGCTCATGCTGCTGCGCTTCGTGGTGAGTGAGTCGGCGTTCTCGTATTTCACCGCGACCCGCGCCTACGTTGAGGCGCATGGCAAGCCGGTTGCGTTCTACTCGGACAAGCACGGCATCTTTCGCGTCAACCGCAAGACGGCGACAGGCGACGAGATCACGCAGTTCGGCCACGGCCTGTGCGAGTTGAACATCGACATCATCTGCGCCAACAGCCCGCAGGCCAAGGGGCGCGTGGAGCGAGCGTTCGGCACGTTGCAGGATCGGCTGGTCAAGGAGCTGCGGCTGGCTGGGATCGGCACGATGGAGGCGGCGAACGCCTGGTTGCCGGGCTTCATCGCGTCCTACAACGCCCGCTTCGCCCGGCTGCCTGCCAATGCGAAGGATCTGCACCGGCCGGCCCCTGCTCATGACGTGCTTGACGAGGCCCTTGCCTGGCGGGAGGTGCGTGCGGTCTCTGCCAACCTGACGCTGC
>CAXTZG010000068.1:0-21366 GCA_964248625.1 uncultured Acetobacteraceae bacterium
CAATGCGCCGGTTCCGGGGGCCACCACGCCGACGGAGAGCGTCGCCAACCCCTACGGCCTGAACGCGCTGTGGCTCGGCGGCGACTTCATCTCGCGCAGCGTGCTGATCATCCTGGTGATCATGTCGCTGGGCACCTGGTACATCATGATCACCAAGTACTTCGAGCAGGCCCGCCTGTTCGCCGCCAACCGGGCCGCGACCAAGGAGTTCTGGACCAAGCCGACCATCGCCGAGGGCGCGCGCTCGCTGAAGACCTCCTCGCCGTTCCGCTACATCGCCGATACCGGCATCGCCGCCACCGAGCACCATGAAGGCACGCTCACCCAGAGCATCGACCTGAACGAGTGGGTCACCATGTCGATCCAGCGCGCGGTCGAGACCATCACCTCGCGCCTGCAGGGCGGCCTGGCGTTCCTCGCCACCGTCGGCTCGACCGCGCCGTTCGTCGGCCTGTTCGGCACCGTCTGGGGCATCTATCACGCGCTGACCGCGATCGGCATCGCCGGTCAGGCCTCGATCGACAAGGTCGCCGGCCCCGTCGGCGAGGCGCTGATCATGACCGCCATCGGTCTGGCCACCGCGGTGCCGGCCGTGCTCGGCTATAACTGGCTGGTCCGCCGCAACAAGGGCGCCACCGAGCGGGTGCGCAACTTCTCGTCCGACCTGCATTCGATCCTGCTGGGCGGCGTCCGCGTCGGCAACCAGTCGCTGGCAGCCCCGTCCGCCGTTCCGATGACGACGACCGCCGGCGTGACCCGGGTCGCCTGATCCATGTCGATGAATGTCGGGTCCTCGGGCGACGAGGACGAAGTCGTTTCGGCCATCAACACCACGCCGCTCGTCGACGTGATGTTGGTGCTGCTGATCATCTTCCTGATCACCATTCCGGTGGTGACGCATACGGTGAAGGTCACCCTGCCGAAGGACGCGAACCAGGAGGCCCAGACCAAGCCCGACAACGTCACCATCGCGGTGAACGAGGCCGGGCAGATCTTCTGGGACTCGATCCCGGTGACCGGCACCCCGGATCTGCTGCACCGGCTCGAGCAGGCGGCGGTGAAGCAGCCGCAGCCCGAGGTGCAGATCCGCGGCGACGCCATGGCCCGCTACGAGAGCGTCGGCAAGGTGGTGTTCGCCTGCCAACAGGCCGGCATTTCCAAGGTCGGCTTCATCACCCAGCCGCCGCCGCACGGCGGCTAGCTCGGCTCACCCGTTCCCGTCCGGGCCGGACGTCGTCGTCCGGCCCGCCTGTCCCGCCCTCCCAGACGCCGCCGCCGACCGCCGCCCCCGGCGCTGCCGGCGCAACAGGAAGCCACCGCCATGTCCATGAATGTCGGGTCCTCGGCCGATCCCAATGCCGATCCGGAGGTGATGGTCGACGTCAACACCACGCCGCTGATCGACGTGATGCTGGTGCTGCTGATCATGCTGATCATCACCATCCCGATCCAGACGCATGCGGTGAAGCTCGACCTGCCGCAGGGCAACCCGCCGCCGCCGCTGACGCCGCCGACGGTGGTGACGATCGACGTCGATTTCGACGGCACGATCTCTTGGAACGGCGAGACGATCCCCGACGAGCCGTCGCTGCTGTCGCACTTCGCGTCCGCCGCCGCTCTGCCGGACCAGCCCGAGATCCATCTGCGGCCGAACAAGCTCGCCAACTACAAGTACGTGGCGCACGTGCTGGCCGACGCGCAGCGCCTGGGCATGACCAAGCTCGGCATCGTCGGCAACGAACAGTTCATGGGACAATAAGAAGCACATGAAGTCTCGCCTTCTCCGCGCCGCCCTGCTGTCAGGTTCGGTTCTCGCAGCGACCGCAGCCGCCGCAGCCCCGGCTCCGGCGCCCGCCCAGAACTCGGACGCGCTTCGGCCCGAGGTCGGCCGGCCGCTGCAGCAGGCACAGGTGGCCCTGCGCAAGCGGCAGTTCCCGCAGGCGATGGCGGCGGTGAACGCGGCCGACGCCGTGCGCAACAAGACGCCGAACGAGGCGTACGTGGTGGCGCAGATGCGGGCTGCGGTGGCGCAGTCGGCAGGCGACGTCAACGGCTCGATCAGCGCCGACGACGTGCTGATCGCCTCCCCCCGCACCGCGGGTGCCGAGAAGGTCAGGCTGCTGATGGCGGAAGCCGGTCTCACCTACACCGCGCATGACTATCCCCGCGCGATCACCGCCCTGGAGCGCTACTTCAAGGCCGGCGGCAACGATGCCTCGATGCACACGCTGCTGATCCAGTCCTACTACCTGCAGAAGGACTATCCGAACGCCGCGAAGGCGCAGCAGCGCCAGATCGCGATGGAGGAGCATGCCGGCCAGAAGCCGACCGAGAACCAGCTGCAGCTGCTCGCGGCCGTGCAGCAGCAGTCGCGCGACCTGGACGGCTTCAACGCCACCATGGTCAAGCTGGTGCAGGACTACCCCAAGCCTGACTACTGGGCGAACCTGGTGCACGGGCTTCGCACCAACCCGAACATCCCCGAGCGGCTGCAGTACGACGTGTCGCGCATCCGGCTTGCGGTCGGGCTGCTGACCTCCACCTCGGACTTCATGGAGATGGCGGAATCTGCGGTGCAGATCGGCTTCCCGGTGCAGGCCCAGAAGGTGATGGCGGCGGGCTATGCCAGCGGCGCGCTGGGCAAGGATGCGGGTGCTCCGCGCGAGGCCCGGCTGAAGGCGCTGATCGACCAGACGGCGGCGGCCAAGAAGGCGAGCCTGCCGCAGGATCAGGCAGCGGCCAGGGCAGCACCCGACGGCAACGCGCTGATCACGGTCGGATACAACACCGTCGATCTCGGACAGCCGGCGGCAGGGCTGGCGCTGATGCAGGAGGGCATCGCCAAGGGCCAACTGGTGTCGCTGGACGATGCCAGGCTGCATCTGGGGCTGGCGCAGATGGATGCCGGCATGAAGCCGGCCGCGATCCAGACCCTCAGGACCGTGGGCGGCACCGACGGGGCCGCAAATCTGGCGCAGCTCTGGATCCTGCAGATCAACCGACGCTGACGCCCGGGTCCGCCGGGACGTACTTTGAAAATATCCAGGGTGCCCGGGCAGGGCATCATGGAGCTGATGTCTGCCACCAACTCCCCCGCCCGCCTCCTCGTCGTCGAGGACGATCCCGGCATGCGCATGCTGATCCTGCGCGTGCTGCAGGCGAACGGCTTCACCGCGCGCGGCGCGCAGGACGGGCAGGAGATGTGGCAGGCGCTCGACGCATCGCCGTTCGACCTGGTCATTCTCGACGTCATGCTGCCCGGCACCAGCGGCCTTGAGCTCTGCCGCGCGCTCCGCGCCAGGAGCCAGGTGCCGGTGATCATGGTCAGCGCGCGCGGCGAGGAGCTCGACCGGGTCGCCGGGCTGGAGCTCGGCGCCGACGACTATGTCGCCAAGCCGTTCGGCCAGAAGGAGCTGCTGGCGCGGGTGCGGGCGGTGCTGCGCCGCAGTGCCGCCTCCGGCCCGTCGGCCGAGGCCGGCCCCCGACGCGAGGTGCTGCGCTTCGACGGCTGGAGCCTGGATCTGCGCCGGCGCGAGCTGAATGATCGCCAGGGTGCTGCGGTCGAGCTGTCGGGCGCCGAGCATGACCTGCTGGCGAGCTTCCTGGAGAACCCGCAGCGGGTGATCGGCCGCGACCGCCTGCTGGAGCTGTCGCGCACCCGGCTCGGCGACGTGTCGGACCGCAGCGTCGACGTGCTGGTCAGCCGGCTGCGCCGCAAGCTGGGTGCGGAGTCCGATGCGCTGATCCGGACCGTGCGCGGGCTCGGCTACATCTTCACCGCGGATGTCGAGCAGGGCTGAGCGCCGGCGGAGCGGGCCCGCTCCGGCCTTGCCCATCGTCGGGCTGTGGCCGCGCGGCCTGGTCGGCCGGATGACGCTGGTGCTGCTGGCGGCGGTGCTGCTCGAGTTCACCGGCAGCACGATGTTCTACGAGCAGGCCGAGACCTACATCGCCGACAACAGCCGTCTCGCGCGCACGGCCGAGCAGATCGCCACCGACATGCGGCTGCTGGACGTCACCCCGGCCGACCGCAGAGGCCGGGTCGCCGGCATGCTGTCCACCAGCGACCTGCGCCTGGTCTGGCTGCCGGCAGCGCAGGCGCCGCCCGAGCTGCAGCGTCTGCATTCCCTGCATCGCCGGCTCGGCAACCGGCTGGCCCGGTTCGGCCGCAGCGGCCTCAGGCTGGAGCAGCCGGCGCGGGCAGGCGACCTGTCGGGCGTGCTGCCGCTCGCGGATGCAAGCCTGCTGCATTTCACCGCACCCGGACTGCTGGCGCGGCATGCGGTGACGCGCGGCCTGCTGTCGGCGGCGATCCTGGCCGGCTGCGTGCTGCTGGCGGCGGTCATGCTGGTGCGGACGCTGAGCCTGCCGCTGCGGGCGCTGGTCGATGTGGCCAATGCGATCGGGCGCGGGCCGCGGGTGCCGGTGGCGGAAAGCGGGCCGCGCGAGGTGCGTCACCTGGCGCGCGCGATGAATGCGATGCAGGAGCGCATCGATCGCCTGATTTCCGACCGCACCGAGGCGCTGGCGGCGGTCTCGCACGACCTGCGCACGCCGCTGGGCCGGCTCAGGCTGCGGGTCGGGTTTCTCGACGATGCCGAGGCGCAGGCGCCGATCGAGGCGGATCTGGACGAGATGGAGGCGATGGTCGGCTCGGTGCTGTCCTATCTCGCCGGCGAGACCGACGCCGAGGCCGCGCGCACGATCGATCTGGCGGCCCTGCTGGCGACGCTGGTGGACGAGGCGAGCGATGCCGGACGCGACGCCCGTTATGTCGGGCCCGATCATCTGCCGGTGCGGCTGCGCCCGCTGGCGATGAAGCGCGTGCTGATCAACCTGGTGTCGAACGCGCTCGACTATGCGGGCAATGTCGTCGTCACGCTGGGCGGCGGGCCCGATGGCGCGCATGTGTGCATCGAGGATGACGGACCGGGCATTCCGGAGCTCGAGCTCGAGCGGGTGCTGGCGCCGTTCTACCGCCTGGAGGGATCGCGCAGCCGGGCCACCGGCGGACTGGGGCTGGGGCTGGCGATCGTGCAGCGCGAGGTGCTGCGCGACGGCGGCGTGCTGGTGCTGGCGAATCGGCCGGCGGGCGGGCTCAGGGTGGAGGTGACGCTTCGCGACCGGCCGCGGCCGACCGGCTGATCCCCGGCCGGCTGGATTGTAACACAGCTGTGATGGATCAGGCACAGCCGGTTCCGGAACGACCCGAGGCGACACAGTTCGTCGCAAACTGGCCTGCAACTTGCGTGGATCTGCCCAGACCGCTTCGGGGAGATCGAACATGCGCAGGATCAGTCGGTGCAACCGTCGACACGCGCTTCTGGGTGCGACGGCGTTGGTGATGCTGGGAACGGCAGCGCGCGCCCAGGTTCCCAGCACGACCATCCCGAGTGCGATCCCGAAGAATGTCGGCAACGCCGCCCCCGACACCGCCACCGGCAACACCGCCGGCAACAGCGAGAGCATCACCGTGAGGGCGCAGCGCCGGCTGCTGCGCGAGAAGAACTCGCCGAGTGCCGTCACCGAGCTCGGCCCGGCGCAGATCGCGCAGACCGGCGTGCAGGGCTCCGTCGCGACGCTGCTGCGGGCCGCACCCTCGGTCTATGTCTACCAGCAGGGCATCGGCAACAACGAGCCGGTGCTGTCGATCCGCGGCACGCGCGGGCTGGAGGTCGCGCAGACCTATGACGGCGTGCCGATGCAGGACCTGCTGTTCGGCGGCGCCGGCTCCTACCTGAACGGCATCCTCGGCGGCCACTTCAATCTCGACCAGATCAGCGGCGTCTCGATCTATCCGGGTGTCGCCTACCCGGACAAGAGCACGTTCGGCACCATCGGCGGCACCGTCGCCTACACCAGCCTGCGCCCCAGCAACGATGCGCATGCCGACCTGTTCGGATCGGTAGGCTCGTTCGGCACCTGGAACGAGGGCTTCGACGTCAATTCCGGCCGCATGGACGGCCCGCTCGGCACCGGCGTCGACGCGCCGAAGATGATGCTGAAATACTCGAACCTGCAGACCAAGGGCTATATCGACTACACGCCCGCCCGCTACAACAACATGGAGTTCGCCTTCGACAAGCCGTACGACCAGGGGCAGTCGCTGTTCCAGGCGACGGTGAACTACAACACCGGCAGCGGCCTCACCACGCCCGAGCCGGTGCCGCTGCCCTACCTCAACCAGAACGGCCTGTTCAGCAACTATTCGCCAGACCAGGAATTCCAGCGGCAGTCCAACGACTACCTGACGCTGATCCTCAAGAACGACACCTACATCAACGACTATGTCAGCGCCGGCCTGACCACCTTCTACCTGTATTCCGACAGCTACACCCAGAGCTACGGCAACCCGTCCATCTTTGCGCCGGCCGGCGAGCCGGGCTCGGTGACGGTCAACGGCGCCAGCCCGTTCAACCAGACCACGGCGGGCTTCGGCGCGCAGAGCGCGTTCGGCCCAGGCGGCCCGTTCTACGACCCGCAGGCCTATCCCTATGACGGCTCCAAGGCGGCCTGTCCGGCCAGCGTGCTGGCGCAGTGGGCCGGCAACGGCCCGAGCCCGTGCGGCTACAACGCCGTCTACCAGGCGATCCACAACGACACGTACGGCCTGCAGCCGCGCGTCACCTTCACGCCGCCCACGGTCTGGGGGATCCAGAACACGGTCAAGTTCGGCGGCCTGCTGGCCAAGGAGACCGAGCCGGCGACGCCCGCCTATTTCGGCGTCGACAGCGAGTACGCGCACACGGCCGCGAACGCGACGGCCGGCGCGCTGGGCGCCAACGGTGGCAACACCGGCATCGATGGCGGCGTGCAGCGCACGATCTACCAGGGCTACCTGCAGGACAAGATCGACTTCCTCGACAACACGCTGCACTTCACGCCGGGCGTCACGCTCGAGGGCACCGATTCCAGCCTGCTCGGCAGCAAGATCTTTCTGGGCCAGCCGTCTGCCAGCCTGCTCGCCACGCCCTACTGCCAGGCCGGCAATCCCTGCCTCTACGGCAACTTCAAGCAGCACAAGTGGGACCGCGAGTGGCTGCCGTTCGCCAACGTCTCCTACGATCTCGACAAGGTGGTGCCGGCGCTGCGCGGCGTGTCGGTCTATGGCAGTGCCGGAACCTCGGCGCTGTTCGCGCCGGTCTCGGATTTCGGCCCGAACACCGCCGGCCCGCCGCCGGGCGCCTCGATCGTGCACATGTACGAGGGCGGTCTGAAGTACAACCGCTCCAACCTGGTGCTGTCGATCGACTACTTCTATCAGCACGTGGAACGCGATTTCGGTTTCTTCAGCTACCAGTCCGGCGCGCTGCAGGGCGTCTCGTCCTACAGCAACAACGGCCAGCGCGAGTTCAAGGGCTTCGAGGCCGCCGGTATCTGGCAGGTCACGCCGCAATGGCAGCTGTTCGGCAACGTTTCCCACACGCTGGCGAAATACCTGGCGACCTCGCTCGCCTATGTCACCGTGCAGGAGGACCAGTACGGCGTCGGCATCCGCGGCACGCCGATCAGCGGCGTTCCCGACTGGCTCTCGACCTTCGGCGTCGACTATGACCGCCACGGCACGCTGCTCCGGGGCGACGAGGTCAATGTGCGCTTCGAGGGGCAGTATACCGGCAAGCAGCAGACCACCTACGACCTGAACGGCTTCGAGAATGTCGGGCCGCTGAGCTCGGTCCCCGGCGCCCAGCCCGGCAGCTACGCGTACTACAACGCGCTCGCCGGCAGCACGACCTATGATCCGCATGGCGGCATCTCGCCGTTCGCGATCTTCAATCTCGACCTGAACTACAAGCTGCCCGTGCGCAACGCCGGACCGCTGAAGACGGTCAGCTTCGACCTCAACGTGCTGAACATCTTCAACACGCACTACTTCCAGTACTTCTACCGGCAGGTGTCGCCCGCCGCGTGCGGCACCTTCCCGTCGACTGCCAAGCCCGGCTTCGCGGGCCAGGCAGTCAACAACTACACCTGCACGCCGCAGTTCCAGGACGGCCTGCCCGGCGAGCCGGCGGCGATCACCTTCACGGTCACCGCGCGTTTCTGAGCGGTGACGCGCCGGCCCGGGGCCCGTAGATCAGGCCCCGGGCAAACGCCGGGTCAGCCAGGAAAAGGCGGCTCGGGTGCGTTGCGCGTGGATGACCATGTCATCTCGCTTGCTTGGCACCGAGTATTTTCGTTCATACTCTGGTCTTGTTCCGCCTGCATGGTGCGGAACTTATGGTGCTCGGGCGGCCGCATCCGGACGGGCTGGTACCTCGCCCGGGCAATCCTGCGGTTCGCCGAAGGAGACCCAGCTATGTCTGGTAATGCCTATCGCGTCTGTATGGTCGTCTTAGGGGTGGCTACTCTCGTAGTGACCCTCACCATGCATCACGTCCCGTAATCCGGGGCTGGGGCCGCTTTCGTTCCATCGGGGGCGGTCCCTTCGACGTATCGGTAGCGGCCCCCGATCAACTGGTACTTGACCGAGGGCCAACGTCTGCAAGGAGACCCGTAGGGAGGGAGAGAACCCTGGGCAAGGAAAAATGGGCTCAAGGGGCCAAGGCCCTTTAATAGGATGCGAGGGCGGAACGCCTGAGATCGGTCTAGCGCATGCTGACCTGGCGCGGCGCCGCCACCGTCGTGTTCAGCCAGATCCCGTGCGGGCTGCGGCCCGTCGGGATGAAGGACACCGCCGACGTCGCCGGGTCGATGATCGCCACCTTCTGGCGCCAGCGCAGCGTCGCCCACAGCTTGCCGTCCGGGGCGATGACGATGTCGTCCGGGCCGCCCGGCACATGGAACGTCTTGAGGATTGCCAGGCTGTTCCAGTCGAGCTGCTCGATGGTGCCGGAAACCCGGCAGGTGACGTAGAGCAGGCGGCGGCTCGGGGAGACGAACAGGTTGTGCGGGCCCGGCGCCATCTGGAGCTTCGCATCCAGATGCCCGTCGGCCGGATTGACCTCGGCGACATAGGTCTCGCCCATCAGCCCGACCAGGAGCTTGTTGTTGTGCCACAGCACGCCGGCGGGCGTGCTGCCGACGGCCGTGGTCCAGAGCACGCGCCCGGTGGCGGTCTCGATGGCGATCAGCTTGCCGGTGTCCTGCAGGCTCACATACGCCACCGACGAGTCGGGCGCGTAGTTGATGTGGCTCGGCATCGAGGCGGCCGGCACCCGATGCAGCAGCGTCAGGGTGGCGGCGTCGTAGATGTCGACCTGGTCGCGCGCGAGCCCGGCCACGGTCAGGTAATGGCCGTCGGGGCTGTATTGCAGCTGGTAGGGGTCGGACATCGGCACGTGCCGCTGCAGGACGCCGGTCTGGGCGTCGAGAAAGAAGGCGGCGTTGCCGGCGGTGTCGCCGACCACCAGCGAGCGCCCGTCCGGGGTCAGCGCCATGTGGTGCGGCTCGCGCAGCACCGGGATGCGGCGGATCTCCTTATGGGTGGCGGTGTCGAACTCGCTGATCGAGGCGTCGGCGGAGTTGAGCACGAAGGCGATGCCGGCGGCCTGCGCCGGTGCCAGTCCCGCGCTGGCGGCGCCCAGGACCAGGACGGCGGCGCAGAAGCGGGCGAAGGGGTGTCTGCTCATGGATCGCACCGGCTCGTTCGGGTGGGTTGCGCTGTGGCCGCGACGGTCCGCCTGGATGCGGCGTTGCGGCCGGGCGTCATGGATGGCCAGACCGGAGCGTTGCGTGTCAACGGCTAATTCGGCGCCCGGCCGGGGGCGACGCGGCCTCTTGCCTCGCGCGTCGGTCTTGCCACATGTGGGTGCGACAGGACCGGACGCGTCCGCATTCGAGCGCGTGGTCCCACAGCAGGATGCGAGCCGTCATGTTCATCGAGACCGAGGATACCCCCAACCCAGCGACGCTGAAGTTCCTGCCCGGCCGCGACGTCATGGGAACCGGCACGGTGGACTTCACCAACGCCCAGGCGGCGGAGCGCTCCTCGCTGGCGTCGGCGCTGTTCGCCGAGGCGGGCGTGGCGCGGGTGTTCCTGGGCAGCGACTTCATCGCCGTCACCAAGTCCGAGGACGTGGCCTGGAGCGAGCTCAAGCCGCAGGTGCTGTCGGTGATCGTCGACCAGTTCGTGTCCGGCCGCCCGATCGTCGACGTCCAGGCCGATGCGGCGGACGAGGACGAGGTGGCGCCGGGCGACCAGGAGATCGTCGACCAGATCAAGGAGCTGCTCGACACCCGGGTGCGTCCGGCGGTGGCGGGCGACGGCGGCGACATCGTGTTCCGCGGCTATCGCGACGGGGTGGTGCGCCTGCACATGCAGGGCGCCTGCGCCGGCTGCCCGTCCTCGCGCGCCACGCTGAAGCACGGGGTGGAGAACATGCTGCGCCATTACGTGCCGGAGGTGCTGTCGGTGGAGCAGGTCGAGGCCTAGGCCCCCGACGCCACGGTTCCCGTCATGACGGTCGATGCAGCGGCGCTCGACGCCGTGTTCCGCACAGCCCGCACGCCGACGCTCTGGACCGGCGCGCCGGTCGAGGAGGACACGCTGCGCGCCCTCTACGACCTGCTGAAGCTGCCGCCGACCTCCGGCAACTGCTCGCCGGGCCGCTTCGTGTTCCTGGCCAGCCGGGACAGCCGGGAGCGGCTGCGGCCGGCGCTGTCGGTGGGCAACATCGAGAAGACGATGACCGCCGCGGTCACGGTGATCGTGGCGCAGGACCCGCTGTTCTTCGAGCAGATGCCGCGGCTCTACCCGTCCGAGGAGGCCCGCTCCTGGTTCGCGGCCGATCTGGAGCTCGCCGAGCAGACGGCGTTCCGCAACGCCACCCTGCAGGGCGGCTATCTGGTGCTGGCGGCGCGCGCGCTCGGGCTGGACGCGGCTCCCATGTCGGGCTTCGACAACCAGGTGGTGGACGAGATCTTCCTGGCCGGCAGCGGCTGGCGATCGAACTTCCTGGTCAATCTGGGCTATGCCGAGGGCACTGCGGCCGGGCCGCGGGCGCCCCGGCTGACATTCGACGAAGCCTGCATGCTGCTGTGACGCGCATCCTGGCCCTGAACGGCGCGTCCGGGGCGACCGGGGCGGGGTTCGGGCTGCTGACGCTGTCGGGCGGGATCATCGAGCTGGTGGCGGACGAGACGGCGCCCGGCCGCGACGGCGCCGAACGGCTGCCTTCCCTGCTGGCCGACCGGCTGCGGGCCGTCGGCTGGACGGCAGCCAGCCTCGGGATGATCGCCGTGGTGGTCGGTCCGGGCAGCTTCACCGGACTGCGGGCCAGCCTGTCCCTGGCGCACGGGCTGGCGCTCGCCGGAACCGCCCGGCTGGTCGGGGTGACGGTCGGCGAGACGCTGGGGCCGCTGCTGCAGGCCGAGGCATCCGGAGAAGCGATCTGGTGCGTCAGCCAGGCCCGGCGCGACCGCGTGTTCGTCGAACGCCTGCATGGAACGGCGTGGCAGGCGGAGGCTGCGATGCTGGCAGCACTGCCGGAGCCTGGCGGCTCGGTGCTGGTCGGCGGCGATGCGGCGGCGCTGGTCGCGGACGCGCTGGCGGCGCACGGTGTCGCCGTGCGGCGATCGGGGCTGGCTGCGGTGCCGATGGCAGCGATCGCCGACGCGTCGCTGTCGCGCCTGCGGGGCCTGCTGCCGCCGCGTGCCGTGCAGCCGCTCTATGTCGACCCACCGGAAGCCAGGCTGCCGCAGCTCCGGACGGCGCCGACATGACGCCCCGGGTGCGATGATCCTGCGCGGGACCACGTCCTCTGGGCTTCTTGCCGCCCTGCACGCGCAGTGCTTCGCGCCCGGCGAGCGGTGGGACGAGGCGGCGTTCGGCAGCGTGCTGGCGATGCCGGGCGGCTTCGGCGGCGTTGCCGGCACTGACCCCGGCCGGCCGTACGCCCTGGCGCTGGCGCGCGTGGCCGCCGACGAGGCGGAGCTGCTGACCGTGGGCGTGCTGCCTGCCGCACGTGGCCGGGGGCTTGCCGCGCGTCTGCTGGAGGAGCTGGCGGCGGAGGCGGCCGGCCTGGGCGCAGCACGGCTGTTCCTGGAGGTGTCGGTCGGCAACGCGCCGGCGCTGGCGCTGTATCGCCGGCTGGGCTTCGGCGAGGTGGGCCGGCGGCGGCAGTACTATCCGGACGGCAGCAGCGCCCTGGTGCTGATGCGGCCGCTGCGCCACCCGGCGGTGCTCAGCGGCGCCTGATCTGCAGCAGGGTGAGGCCGTCGGGCAGCGGCGTGGTGTCCAGCACGGCATGGCCGAGCGCTGCCGCGCTGGCGGACACGTTGCGCACCGGCTCGTCGCCCCGCAGGCGGACCTGCAGCAACGATCCGGACGGCAGCCGATCGAGCGCCAGCCGGGTCCGCACGAAGGTCATCGGGCAGAGCTCGGCAGTGACGTCGAGGTCGTGAACTGTCGAACGATCTGTCATGCGACCTCGATTGGACGACGGGAACTTCAACGGTTGCAGGGTGCGGACGCCTTTATTAAAACAGTCTCAATAACGGTGCCAGGGAATTACGATGGCTGATGAAGCGACCGGGGTGGATGTGCTGGAGCTGACGGCCCAGATCGTTTCTGCGCATGTCTCCAACAACGCCGTCGAGGCGGACTCGCTCGCCGGGCTGATCCAGGACGTGTTCCGGGCCCTGTCCGAGATCGGCAGCGGCCCGGTGACGGTCGACAAGCCGCAGCCGGCGGTGGCCGTCAAGAAATCGGTGTTCCCGGACTACATCGTCTGCCTGGAGGACGGCAAGAAGCTCAAGATGCTGAAGCGGCATCTGAAGACCGCCTACGACATGACGCCGGACGCCTATCGCGAGCGCTGGGGCCTGCCGCCCGACTATCCGATGGTGGCGCCGAACTATGCCAGCCACCGCTCGTCGCTGGCCAAGAAGATCGGGCTGGGCCGCAAGCCGCGCGACGAGGCCTGATCCCGCCAGCGCCATGATCCGCCGGCTGTGGCGCTATGGCTGTGTCGGGCCCGCAACAGGTGCCGGACGCGGATTGGACAACGGCTGTGCTGATCGGCTACGCCGCCTGAGATGGCCGCTGTTGGTGAAGCGATGGAATCGCGCATAGAGCGCCTGTGCATCGACCGCGGACTCAAGATGACCGGCCAGCGGCGGGTGATCGCCCGTGTGCTGTCCGAGGCCGAGGACCATCCCGACGTCGAGGAGCTGTATCGCCGGGCGACCGGGCTCGACAGCCGGATCTCGGTCGCCACCGTGTATCGCACCGTCCGGCTGCTCGAGGAGAAGGGCATCCTGGAGCGGCGCGACTTCGGCGGCGGTCGCGCCCGCTACGAGGCGACCGAGCACGGCCACCATTATCATCTCATCGATATCGACAGCGGCAAGGTGATCGAGTTCGAGGATGCCGAGCACGAGCGGCTGATGCACGAGATCGCAGCCCGGCTCGGCTTCGACCTGGTGTCGCACCGCATGGAGCTGTTCGCGCGCAGACGGCCCGACGCGCCGGCCGCCAAGGCGGGCATCCAGGGGCCGGACGCGGCCGACCGCACCGGAGGCGGCCGGTGACGATCACCAACCCGATCACCGCGCCGATGATGCCGCCATCGGCCTCGATGACCGGCTTCGGCGAGCTGCGCGCAGGCCACCTGGGGGTGCGGATCGCCGTCACCGACGCCGAGCGCGACGCAGCCCAGGCGCTGCGCTACCGCATCTTCTACAACGAGATGGGCGCCACGCCGGACGAGCGCGCCCGGCTGCTGCAGCGCGACGTCGACATGTTCGACGCGGTGGCGGACCACCTGCTGGTCATCGACCACGCCATCGGCTCCGGCCCCAAGGCGATCATCGGCACCTACCGGCTGGTGCAGAACGAGGCGGCGGAGCAGATCGGCCGCTTCTACACCTCCGACGAGTACGACATCAGCACCATCACCGGCTTTCCCGGCCGTCTGCTGGAGCTCGGCCGGTCCTGCATCGACCGGAAATATCGCGGCAGGGCGGCGATGCAGCTGCTGTGGCGCGGCATCGCCGCCTACGTGTTCCTGCACCGCATCGACGTGATGTTCGGCTGCGCCAGCCTGCCCGGCACCGATCCGGAACAGCTCGAGGCCGAGCTCACCTATCTCTACCACAACCACCTGGCCCCGCCGGCGCTGCGGCTGCGCGCGATCCCCAGCCGCTACGTGGAGATGCGCCGGCTCGACCCGGCCAGCTTCGACCATCGCCGGACGCAGCAGACGCTGCCGCCGCTGATCAAGGGCTACCTGCGCCTGGGCGGCTTCATCGGCGACGGCGCCGTGGTCGACCAGCAGTTCAACACCACCGACGTGGCGGTGGTGGTGAAGACCGACCTGATCACCGACAAGTACTATCGCCACTATGAGCGCCAGCTGCGCGAAGCCATCTACTGATCGTCCGGAGGGCGGTCGCCGCCGCTCCGGCCGGCTGCTCAATCCAGGACCTCGCATGACCTCGTCGATCGCCTCCTCCTGGAGCCGGCTGCCGGCCGACCTCAGGGCCCTGCTGCTCGGGCTGCTGTCGGCGCTGGCGCTGCCGCCGCTGCATCTGGTGCCGGTGCTGCTGCTGACGGTGCCGCTGCTGCTGCGGCTGCTCGGCGACGCCGCAGGCTGGCACCGGGCGCTGCGCCACGGTTTCGTGTTCGGCATGGGGCTGCACATGCTGGGGCTGTACTGGCTGACCGATGCGGTGCTGGTCCGGGCGGACGAGTTCTGGTGGGCGGTGCCGCTGGCAGCGCCCTTCGGCGCCGTGCCGCTGTCCTGCTTCACCGCCATCGCCTGCGTGGCCGTCCGCTGGGTGCCGCCGGGATGGCGGCGGGTGGTGCTGTTCGCCGCCGTCTGGACGCTGACCGATCTCGCCCGGGAGTTCGTGTTCTCGGGCTTCCCGTGGAACCTGTGGGGCAGCGTCTGGGAGTTCCCGGGTCTGGCCGGCGACGTGATGATCCAGCCGGCGGCGTGGATCTCGGCGCATGGGCTGACGCTGCTCACCGTGCTGCTGGCCGGGATGCCGCTGCTCGGCCGGCGCGGCTGGCTCGGGGCGGCCGCGCTGCTGGCGCTGTGGATCGCGGCCGGTGCCGCCCGGCTGGCCCTGGTCTCGCCGTCGGCAGGCCAGCCCGGGCCGCTGGCGGTGATGGTGCAGGGCAACGTGCCCGAGGACGAGAAGCAGAGCCAGGACCAGGCAGTGCTGATCTTCCGCAAGTACGTGCGCCTGACGCAGCAGGGCGTGGCCGCGGCCATGGCGCAGCGGTCGGCCGATGCGCGCCATGGCGGCGATCCGGCGCGGCCGATCCTGTTCGCCTGGCCGGAAAGCGCGTTCCCCGGCCTGCTGGACCGCGAGACGATGGCCCGGCAGGTGCTGATGCAGGCGGTGCCCGAGGCGGCGGCGGGGCTGGTCGGCAGCGTGCGCTTCGATGCCGCCGGGCGGCCGCGCAACAGCTTGATCGCGGTGCTGCCGGACGGGCAGGTCGCCGGCATCTACGACAAGGCGCATCTGGTGCCGTTCGGCGAGTATCAGCCGCCGGGCCTGCCGTTCCAGATCGTGCCGGGCGGCAGCTTCGCCGCCGGTCCCGGACCCCGCACGCTGCACCTGCCGGGCCTGGCGCCGATCGGCCCGCTGATCTGCTACGAGGTGATCTTTCCCGGCGTGGTGGTCCAGCGCGACGACCGTCCGGCCTGGCTGCTGAACGTCACCAACGATGCCTGGTACGGCAACTCGTCCGGACCGCGGCAGCATCTGGCGACGGCCCGGATGCGGGCGGTGGAGGAGGGCCTGCCGCTGGCCCGCGCTGCCAACACCGGCATCTCGGCCGGCTACGACGGCACCGGCCATGCGCTCGGCCGACTCGGCTGGGGCGTCGCCGGGGCGCTGGTGGTGGCGCTGCCAGGGCCCTTGCCGCCGACCCTGTTCGCGCGGCTGGGACTGCCGGTGCCGCTGCTGCTGTGCCTGGCGCTGGCAGCGCTTGCGCTGCGGCCGGTTGGTGCCCGCACGAGGCGCACAACCGCCCTTGTCACGACAAGACGAGTTCTTTTAGAGAAAGATGTCGATACGATGACGAAGTGAAGTCCTCAACTGGACGAATCTCGTCAACATTTAGCCAGCTTGACAATTTCTGGTTGTGATACTAGGTCATTTGCACTGAATAAGTGAAAGCATTGATGGTGAAGCACACCGCCGCCAAAAGGCTGGAAGCCGCTGACGAGACGAAGCGGTCTTTCGATGATGCCCCTGCCGATCGCGAGTCGCGGCCCAGCCCGATCGACATCCATGTCGGTGGGCGTATCCGGTTGCGGCGCACGCTGCTGCAGATGTCGCAGGAGCGGCTCGGCGATGCGCTCGGGCTGACGTTCCAGCAGGTGCAGAAATACGAGCGCGGCGCCAACCGGGTGGGCGCCTCGCGGCTGTTCAACCTGTCGCGCGTGCTCGACGTGCCGGTGAGCTTCTTCTTCGACGACATGCCGGCCTCCTGCGGCTCCGGCGGCGGCACCCGCATGCCGATGATGCAGGCAGGCGGATTTGCCGAGGCTCAGGAAGGCTTCGGCGCTCCGGACGACCTGTTCAGCCGCAAGGAGACGGTCGATCTGGTGCGCGCCTATTACCGCATCACCGAGCAGCCGGTGCGCAAGCGGGTGCTCGACCTGATCAAGTCGATGGGACCCGGGACGGTCGAATAGCCTGTCCTATTCCCGGCGCAGCACGCGGTCGGTGACGAAGCTGGAAAGCCTGCTTGCGACAAAGTCGCGCTTGAGCGCAACCTCGTCGTACTCGTCGCGCACCCAGTCGAGGAACGGCAGCCGGCCTTCCGCGTCCGCCCGGTAGTGCCGGAAGAACGCGTCGAGGATCCCGGTGCGGGAGCGGTTGAAATGGCCGTAGCGCCAGGATAGCTGCGCCAGCGCCTCGGTCGCGGTGCCGCCCTCGAACAGCACCACCAGCCCCGACGCCAGCCCGGCCCGGTCGGCGCCCGACTTGCAATGCATCAGCATCGGGAACTCCACGCTCCGGTAGATCTCGGCGAAGCGCAGGATGCGATCCCGATGCGGCGCCCCTCGGCTCTCGAACGCCATGTCGACATGCGCAAGCCCCAGCCGCGGAGCGGCCTCGCGGGACAGCGCGTCCGAGCCGCAGCGCCGGTGGCCGCGCAGATTGACCAGCGTGTGCAGATGATGGCGTCGGGCGAACCGGGCGAGATGGAAGGGCGCCGGGTGGTTGGCGCGATACACCTTGCCGGGAACCACGGCCGCGAGGTTGGTCCAGACCAGACGGAAGATCGCATGATCGGCAAGCAGGCTGTCGCGCCAGGCGGCCCGGCGGGCCGGCCTGGTTGTCAGGGGGCGGTCGAACATGGCCGGATCCGGAGTGGCGTCAGCCCTTCCGCTCGAGCTGCAGCTGCTTGATCTTGCCGATCGCCTCTGCCGGGTTCAGCCCCTTGGGACAGGTCTGGGTGCAGTTCATGATGGTGCGGCAGGCATAGAGCTTCAGCGGATCCTCGAGCGCGTCGAGGCGCTCGCCGGTATATTCGTCGCGGCTGTCGGCGATCCACCGGTAGGCCGCGAGCAGGGTTGCCGGACCGAGATACTTGTCGCCGTTCCACCAGTAGCTCGGGCACGAGGTGGTGCAACAGAAGCACAGGATGCACTCCCACATGCCGTCGAGCTTGGCCCGCTCCTGCACGCTCTGGCGGCGCTCGCCGTCCGGCGGCGGGTTGGTGTCGGCCTTGAGCCACGGCTCGATCGAGCGGAGCTGCGCATAGGCCGAGCTCAGGTCGGGGATCAGGTCCTTGACCACCGGCATGTGCGGCAGCGGATAGATGGCGATCGCCTTCTTCACCTCGGCGATCGGCTTCAGGCAGGCCAGCGTGTTGACGCCGTCGATGTTCATCGAGCACGACCCGCAGATGCCCTCCCGACAGGAGCGCCGGAAGGTCAGGGTCTGGTCGACCTCGTTCTTGATGTAGATCAGCGCGTCCAGCACCATCGGGCCCATGCGCTCGGTATCGAGCTCATAGGTGTCGATCACCGGGTTCTTGCCGTCGTCGGGGCTCCAGCGATAGATGCGGAATTCCTTGACGCTCTTGGCTCCGGTCGGTGCCTTGAAGGTGCGGCCCTTGCCGACCTTGCTGTTCTTTGGCAGCGAAAACTCAACCATGGGATTACCCCTTGTTCGCGGTCCAGGGCGCTGCCCTGGACCCGCCAAGGGCAGTCGCCCTTGGAACCCGATTTATCAGATGAGGGCTAAGGCCCCGCATCGTCAGTAGACGCGCTTTTTCGGTGGGAACACCGACACGTCGTTGGTGAGCGTCTGCATCCGCACGGGGCGGTAGGACAGCGCCACCTCGCCCTTGTCGCCGAGATACGAGACCGTGTGCTTCATCCATTCGGCGTCGTCGCGGTCGGGAAAGTCGTCATGCGCCTGCGCGCCGCGGCTTTCCTTGCGCGCTTCCGCGCCGACCATGGTGACGGTGCCGTTGGCGATGAGGTTCTCGTATTCGAGCGCCTCCATCAGGTCGCTGTTCCAGATCAGCGACCGGTCGGATACCGACACGTCGGACAGGCCGGTCCACAGGCGGTCGATCTTCTCGACGCCCTGGGTCAGGCTGGCGGACGAGCGGAACACGGCTGCATGCGCCTGCATCGTGCGCTGCAGCTCCTCGCGCATGGTGGCGACGCGGGTGTCGCCATCGGCATGGCGCATGCGGTCGAGGCGGTCGAGCGACTTCTCGCCGGCGCGGTCGGGCAGCGGCCGCGACGTCTCGCCGGGCTTCATGATCTCGCCGGCGCGCAGGGCGGCGGCGCGGCCGAACACCACCAGGTCGAGCAGCGAGTTGGTGCCCAGCCGGTTGGCGCCGTGCACCGACACGCACGCCGCCTCGCCGACGGCCATCAGCCCGCGCACCACCGCGTCCGGGTCGGCTGCGGTCGGACGCAGCACCTCGCCGTGATAGTTCGTGGGAATGCCGCCCATGTTGTAGTGCACCGTCGGCAGCACCGGCACCGGCTCCTTGGTCACGTCGATGCCGGCGAAGACGCGCGCGGTTTCGGAGATGCCAGGCAGGCGCTCGTGCAGCAGGTCGGTGCCGATATGCTCCAGATGCATCAGGATGTGGTCCTTGTTGGGACCACAGCCGCGGCCTTCGTTGATCTCGATGGTCATCGAGCGCGACACCACGTCGCGGGACGCGAGGTCCTTTGCGGTCGGCGCATAGCGCTCCATGAAGCGCTCGCCCTCGGCGTTGGTGAGGTAGCCGCCTTCGCCGCGGCAGCCCTCGGTCAGCAGGCAGCCGGCCGGGAAGATGCCGGTCGGATGGAACTGCACGAACTCCATGTCCTGGGTCGGGACGCCGGCGCGCATCGCCATGCCGCCACCGTCGCCGGTGCAGGTATGCGCCGAGGTGCAGCTCATGTAGGCGCGGCCGTAGCCGCCGGTCGCCAGCACCACCATGTTGGCGCGGAAGCGATGCATGGTACCGTCCTCAAGGCACCAGGCCATCACGCCCCGGCAGACGCCGTCCTCGTCCATGATCAGGTCGAGGGCGAAATACTCGACAAAGAACTCGGCGTTGTGCTTCAGGCTCTGCTGATACAGCGTGTGCAGGATGGCATGGCCGGTGCGGTCGGCGGCAGCGCAGGCGCGCGGCACCGGCGCCTTGCCGTAGTCGGACATGTGGCCGCCGAACGGGCGCTGATAGATGCGGCCATCCTCGGTGCGCGAGAACGGCACGCCAAAATGCTCGAGCTCCTGGACCGCCGGCACCGCCTCGCGGCACATGTACTCGATGGCGTCCTGGTCGCCGAGCCAGTCCGACCCCTTCACGGTGTCGTACATGTGCCAGCGCCAGTTATCCTCGGCCATGTTGCCCAGCGCGGCGCCGATGCCGCCCTGGGCGGCGACCGTGTGGGAGCGGGTCGGGAACACCTTGGTGATGCAGGCGGTCTTGAAGCCGGCCGCGACCATGCCGAGCGTGGCGCGCAGGCCGGAGCCGCCCGCCCCCACCACGACCACGTCATAGGCGTGGTCGACAACCGTGTAGGCGCGTGAGGAAGGCAGCGTGATCGCGTTCATGTCGTACTCGATTCAGTCGGTCGGAGCGGACCGAGGAATGAAACCGGACGGTCCTCGACTCAGGCGGCAGGGGCGAGAAAGGCCATTTTCAGGATTGCCACGATCGCGAACAGGCCGAGCAGCAGGGCGGCGCCCTTGTTGAGCAGCGAGGTGGCGAGATGGGAGCGCTTGTCGTGGATGTAGTCGTCGATCACCACCTGCAGGCCAAGCTGCGAGTGATGAAAGGTGAGGATCACCAGCGCCAACAGCAAGACGGTGTTCACCGGTCGCGCCGCCCAATGCAGCACGGTTGCGTGCGATGCGCCGATCAGCACCAGCACCGAGGCCACGAACCAGATCGTCAGCGGCACCAGCGCGATCGCGGTCAGCCGCTCGACCCACCAGTGCTCGACGCCGGACTTCGCCGAGCCCAGCCCGCGCACCCGGCCGAGCTGGGAGCGCATGACCGCAACACCTTGAGCCTTGTCGACCATGAGCTAGCGTCCTGTCGCGGAGGGTGGCACGCCGTGCGTCCACAGGCTGACGCCGATCGCCCAGATCAGCAGGGTCAGCACCAGGCTGGCGACGACGACCACGAGACCGGTGCGGTTGAGCGCCGCCTTGCCGAAGCCGTAGCCCGCATCCCAGGCCAGATGGCGCAGGCCGGCGACGGTGTGGAACACCAGCGCCAGGGTCCAGCCGAACAGCACGATGAGGCCGATCGGGTTGGCCACGACGGTCTGCACGGTGGCGAACGCGGACGCGCCGCTGGCTGCCGCCACCAGCCACCAGACCAGCAGCAGCGTCCCGAACGAGCTGGCCACGCCCGAGATGCGGTTGCCGATCGACAGGACCATGGAGAGCTGGAAGCGGTAGATCCCGAGATGCGGGGAAAGTGGCCGCCGGACCAGTCCGCCGTCGCTGCGTTGCGCCACGAACGACGCGTCACGGACATCCTTCATGGGGCGCTGGTTACTTCCTTGATGCGGCTCCGTAACGTCCGGAACCCTCGTTGGCGTAGCTCGTCCTACGCCCGGCCGCACAGCCGGTCAACGCGATTACTGTGCAGTGCAACATGGGTATCCGAAGCGGTTTTTCATCGCTCCGGACCGCTCGTGTACAGGCGGGTCACGGGGTCGTGTCGGACCTGCCCGTCCGCTTCTGCTCGCCGCAGCCAGGTCTCGGCCTGCTGCTCGATCAGCTCCAGGGCGTCGGCGATGCGCCAGAGACTGAGCGGCTCGTCCGCCAGCAGGTCGGGCAGGCGCCGCACGAAGATCTCGAACAGGCTCGGCCCCGGCGCGCGCGGCTCCCGGCTCGGCGCCGGCGCGGTCCGGGCGCCGGACGCGACCAGCCGCAGATACGTGCGCCGTCCTGCCGGCGACGGCGTCCCGTCCGCGGCCTGGGCTG
>CAXTZG010000069.1:0-5143 GCA_964248625.1 uncultured Acetobacteraceae bacterium
AGTAGGCCGCGGCTTTTTTTAGGATGTCGCGCTCCGCCTTGAGCTTGGCGACCTCGCGCCGCAGCCGATCGATCTCCAACTGCTCTGGCTTAAGCTGTCCCTGACCGGGAAATGCCTGCCCCGGATCGGCACCGGCCTCCTTGATCCAGCGCCGCAGGACATTCTCACCGATATCCAGATCCCGGCTCGCCTGCGCGACCGCGACCCCTCATTCCTTTACCAGCCGGATCGCCTCCAGCTTGAACTCCCGGCTGAACTGTCGCCGTCCCATCCGCACCCTCGATCCTGTCAAACACCCTAAACCGGGTGTCCACCGAACCGGCAGCAGCTCACTGAGACTTTGACATATGCTGATAGCCGCTAGATGCTTAGCATCAAGAAAGTTTTGTGAGATGAAACATAAATTAAAGGTTAATGCTTTGGTATGGTGTGGATAAGGCGCTGCATCTCGTCATCTTAAGGTTACCATGGCCAGGCGATTGCCGACATGGAGACCGGTAGCAGGTGATGCAGCTTAGTGACTGTCGACACGAAGCAATCGGTGGCTATGCGACGTTAGAATGCAGGCCCGTCTCCACCATATCAAAATCAAGATGCTTCGCTCGACGCGACGCATGGCAGCGGAACTCGTTTCGATGAAGTTATCTATGACGGCTGTCGCAGTGTTCGGGACGGCGTTGCTTGTGATTGTTGTCAGTGATCCTGCCAGAGCCCAGATCGTCGAGCAGTACTTCCCGACCGACCTGCCTGCTTATGAGAGCGATATCACGTTGCCCATGCCCGATTATGATCCGCGCGTCGCGCATGGCCAAGGCTTCCGAGTCGATGGGCTGACGATCGGGACCAGCGCTTCTGAGGCTGTTGGGTATGATAGTGCGCCGCTCGGATCGTTCGGCCGCAGCAGCCCCACGGTGGTCACTGGCGCCAATGTCTCACTCAACTCCGACTGGAGCAGGGGTGCGATCGGTGCCCAAATCGGTGTTGATGACCACCGCTATACCAGTACCCCAATCGCTAATTATACAAACTGGAACACCGCCTTAGGGGGTAGTCTTAATATCGGGCGGGACAGGGTCAGCCTCGGCTACGACCACATCAACCAGAATTTGGCACCAACTGAGTTGGGTGTCCTCGGCATCACCGCTCCTGTTCCTTACAGCGATGACGACGAACGCCTAACCGTCGACATTCCTTTCTCGCGCTTTAGGCTGACGCCTGCCTTCGAGCACCAGCAGTTCTCCTTCAGCAATCTCCTCACGCCGATCCCACTGAACTACTCGACGAACGACCATGACATCTGGTCCGGTGCGCTAACTGGCGTGTACGCTTTGTCCAAGGGGCGCAACCTCGTCGCCATGATCCGTGGCACCAGCGCCGATTATGTCCGTAACGGCACGTTCTCTCGGAACGACTACAACGACGTCATCGGCTTTGTTGGTGTCAACATCCAGGCCAATGCCGTCATCGGCATCCGTGCTCTGATTGGAGCGGAAAGTCGCGACTTCCGGTTCCAGCCCTCCCAGACGAGCACCATTCCTACCGCCGAACTCGACCTCACTTGGCAGCCTACCCGCCTGACCACGGTGCTGCTCTGGTTCAGCCGCGAGTTTCAGGATCCGACATTCCCTTTTGCCAGCACTGAGGTCACTACCTCCGGCCGAGCTGAGATCGAGCACTCGATCCGTCGCAACGTAGAGCTCCGCGGGTTCGTCAGCGTCGGCTCAAGCAACTATGGCACCGACAACAGCACGCTCTTAACCGCCCGGTCTGCCAATTCAAGCCAGCTTCTGACGACGCTTGGCTTCGAAGGTGAATGGACAGTCAATCGACATATTGCCCTTAAGCTTGACTACAACCACAACATCAACAACTTTTCTGGCCAGGTTGCCGCCTTCACCACTCCGTTAAATGCCATCCGCTCCTACAGCCAAAACAGCGCCACGCTGAATATCACCATTCAACGCTGAGCCTGCTTACCGGATGACTTTAGGTGCCGTGCTAGCACCGCCATCTGGGGCTTCTCCTTTCCGTCCTGCGGCTCGACCGAGAACATGTAGTTCCCCCACCAGCGACCGGCTGCCCAGTAGGTCCAGCCGATCCATTCGGCCTGGTGCGCGTCCAGAAACGACAGCACAGCGTCAAGCGTCGCTAGGCATTCTGTCGTTCCCGCAGTGCCAAACTCACCCAGGAACCCCTGGTGCCGGCCTGCCGCCAGCCACGCTGTCGCCCCTTCCAGGGTCTTTACCGCTTCTGCCGGCGCTAGGCAGTCCGGCTTCGTGCCCGAATGATCGCGGTCAAAATACTGGTGGAACTCGAAGGCGGCATGACCGCCTTGGGGCACCAATAGCCGCTCCATCGCCGCCGCGTTCGAGCCGCTCCCTCCTTCCGTCCAGGAATGTGCTCCATCCCAGCCCGCACCCGGTATCAGCACCAGATTGCGTGCCCCTGTCGCCGAGATCGCGTCCAAAGCAGCCTGCGCGCTGGCTTCCCAGCGTGCCGCCGGCATTGTATGCGGCTCGTTCATCAATCCGAGCACCATTCCTGGTTGCCCACGCGCCACAATTGCGATCCGTCGCCAACTATCGGCGAACACCCGGTCCGACAAGGCGGTGCTGCCGACCTCGAGACCTCGCCAGCTTCCGTAGTCGTGCAGGTCCAGCACTACCCGGATGCCGTGCGCATCCGCCATGCGGACCACGGCCAACACCCGGCCCATCTCCGCCGGATCGAGCGGAGCCTCAAGTGCCGGCTGCAGGCGTGACCATTCCACTGGTAGCCGGATCGCCGTCATCCCGTGAAAGGCCGCCCACGCGATCTCTGCCTCGGTCGGATACACGTAGTCGAATCCCAGCTTCGCTCGAGGGCGATCAGGATTGTCCTCCGCTCCTGCAAAGTTAACCCCGGCGAGCATTCCGGCACCGGCTGCGGACACGGTTTCAGCGGGGGCCGACAGAGCAACCAGAATCATGCTGGCCAGAACGGCGCCGCGCCTGATCAACGATCGCGTCTCCCGTCTGCACCAGTTAATATTGACAGCATTGTCGCCGTCCCGCAATGACTGTCAAATGCTCTAATCTAAGGTCTCCCGTCTCGCATGCCTCGTGCCTTCTCCTGGTCCGTTCCGATTGTCCTTCTTGGCGTCTTGCTGGCTGCTTGTCAGCCGGGTGCTGGACTTCCGCTGCTGGGCCAGCCTGCGCTCGGTCCCTACCAGCTCGGAACCGGCGATGAGCTCCGCGTCACCGTGTTCGGACAGACTCAACTCAGCAGCAACTATTTCGTGGGTCCTCAGGGCACGATTGCTGTGCCCCTTTTAGGTAACATTCCTGCTTCCAACCGCACGTCCGCAGAGCTCGGGGACGAGGTTGCCGCTGATCTCCGTAACCGCAAGCTGATGGTCGACCCCAGCGTCTCCGTAGACATCATCGCATTCCGCCCAATCTATGTGCTTGGCGAGGTGGAGAAGCCTGGTGCCTATCCTTATCAGCCGGGTCTGACCATGCTCAGCGCCGTCGCCCTGGCTGGCGGCTTCACCTACCGAGGCGTCACCTCCGGCGCAACGGTCGTCCGTACCCGCGGCGGCGTTGTGACCCCCGGTCGAGTCCTATCCGACAGCCTCCTGCAGCCGGGCGACGTTGTGACCATCTTGGAGCGTTTCTTCTGAGCCACCACCCGGGCCCCCACCCCGGCGCGACCACCGTGCCGGTCGACTGGGCGGCGCCACCGCGGCGTTCGATCGGCAACAGCCGCACGAATGCGACGCGGCGCAGACCGGTCCTCGTCAATGTCTTCGTCCTTGCCGCCGCATTGTTCAACATGGCGCTCTGCTTCGTCAGTACCCGCGGCGTCCATCTTTCGCTGGTCGCGGTCGCCGGCACCGAGGCGTTGATCATCAGTGCCGCGGGAGCCGCGACGTGGCGCTCGCTGTTCAACAAAGCACTGCCCGGTCTTCTCCTGTTCGGCCTCTGGCTGGTTTCGCTGCTGCTGATCAATCCCGACATCACGCCGAAGATCGGGCTCGACTTCGCAATCATCCTTGTCTTCTACCGCCTTGGCCGCGATCACGCCGATGACGCGATCTGCGACCGCCTGGTCCTGACGCTTGCCCTGACCGTGCTCGGGATGGCGCTGTTCGAATGGTTCTTCTTCGACCTCTACCAAGAGATCTTCAACATCTTTCAGTTCTACGTGGGCAAGGGGGCACTCGACGTTTCCCATGCCGGCGACACCGGCACCACGCTGGGCGAGAACGGCATCCGGCCCGACGCGCGCCAGCTGTTTCCGTTTCTCGGCCTGCACCGTGCAGGCTCGGTGTTTCTCGAGCCCATCGCGCTCGGCAACTTCGCGACCATCCTGGTGATCTGGGTGATGGCGCGTGCCCGACTTGATCGGCTCGCGTTGTTTCTGGTGCCGGTTGCGTTCGTCCTCGGCGTTCTTGCCGATGATCGGTTTGCCGTCAGTGCCGGCATCGCTGTCGCGCTCGTGGTAAGCACCGGCCTTTGGCGCTATCGATGGCCCGCCGCTGTTCTTCCCTTCGCCGTCATGGCGGCAGTCATGCTGTTTGCAGGAGCCTCGCCACCGCGCATCGTCGACAACACCGTGGGCGGGCGGCTATATGGCTCCGGAAGCTTCCTGCTCGACCATGGGCCGGTCGCCTGGCTCGGCCTGTTTCCTGTGCCGGTCGATATGGACAGCGGCTACTCCTACCTCGTCTTCTCGATCGGCCTCATCGTGCCGGCCGTTCTCTGGCTGCGCTACGCCGGATCGCCTCCCGCGACAGCGACCGAAGCCCGGTGTCGCCTGGGCCTCGCCACCTACATGTCGCTCTCGCTTCTGATCAGCGCCTCGTTCACCTCGATCAAGACGGCCGCCCTGCTGTGGGTCTTGGCCGGCGGTGCCGGTCGTCAGGGCCCGAACGATACCGCATGATCAGGGCAGCCGAGCCACCCTACCTCGTCATCTCCCGCCACGACTACCGAAGCGCCGCCCGAGCCAACATCCACTTCCTGACCGACGAGCTGGCCCGGCGCGGCCCGACCCGCTTTGCCTCGATCGGCCTGTCCAACCTGTCCCGTCTTGGCGGCGATCCTCGCATGTCCCTGTTCGCCAACGGCGTCGAGGTCCATCGCGGGGTCGAATGCTTTCT
>CAXTZG010000069.1:5153-21254 GCA_964248625.1 uncultured Acetobacteraceae bacterium
CGTTTCGCTGCGCCCGTCTGCCCGAGCGATCGAGCGCGCGAGCTTCGACGTCTATGAGCGCTTCCTGCCCCGCACGCTGCACAACTGGATCGACACTGCGGGCACGATCGTGATCGAGTCCGGCCTGGGTGTTGTGCTCACCCGTCTCGCCCACCGCCGGAACCCGCAGGCGATGCTGATCTACAACGCGTCCGACGACCTCGGCACAATCGGTGCCGCTCATACGCTCAGCGAGCGTCTCGCCCGCGACATCTCGCTGTTCGACTGCGTCCGGATGCCCTCGGCACTTCTCGTCCCGATGCTCCCATCCACCCCGAACGCCGTCGTGATCCCCCAGGGCTTCGATTCCAGCCTGCTTGATGACCGCTCCCCCTCGCCCTATGGCCCGGGCCGCCACGCCGTGTCGATCGGCTCGATGCTGTTTGATCGCACGGTGTTCGAGACGGCCTGTCTGATGTTTCCCGACGTGACCTTTCACGTGATCGGCGCCGGCCGCGCCGCCGACGGCCTGGCTGCACCAAACCTGCGCGTGTATCCGGTGATGCCCCATGCGGCGACGATCCCGTTCATCCGCGACGCCGATCTCGGCATCGCTGCCTACCGGAAGTCGGACCAGCCGGCCTATCTCGCCGACAGCTCGATGAAGCTGATCCAGTTCGCAGCCTTTGGCCTGCCAAGCGTTTGCCCGGATTTCGCGACCGGCGAAAGACCGGAAAGGATCGGCTACAATCCGAGCGATCTTGCGTCGCTACCGCCAGCGATCCAGGCGGCGCTGGACAGGGGCAAGGGTAGGCCTGGGGTGGTTCCGTCCTGGGGCACGGTGGTGGACCGCATGGTAGGTGCGCAGTGACCAGGCGCCCTGCAGTGCTTCGGGTCTCGTCAGGCCGATCGCATTATATTGGAACCGTCTCAGGATCTACACTGCTTTGTGCTCCAGTCGGGGATACACCTGTCGCTCCTGCCGGCTGCTACCACTGATGGAACTGACAGTATGAGCACCGATCCGCGCCTGTCGATCATCATTCCAACCTACAACCGAAGCCAATATGTCATTCGGACAGTGGCACAGGTGCTCGAGCAGTCCTTTCAGGATTTCGAGCTCTGGGTTGTCGACCAGTCGGACGTCGAGCAAGCGGAGGCAAACCGCATCGCTCTCGCGGCCATGAGCGACGACCGAGTCAACTACCTGCGATGCGATGCACGTGGTGTGGCTAATGCCAGGAACGAAGGTCTCGTTCGCGCCAGCCACGAGATCATCGTCTTTCTTGACGATGACGTGATCCTTCTGAACGACGACTTTCTCAGCAGCCATCTGGATGCCTATCAGAATCCGTTGATCGGCGGCGTGACCGGGCGGACGGTAGAGCGGACCAACCGTGAAAATGCGCGCCCGACGACTAATCGGATCACCGTTGGCGGGCGTACCCTGATCAATCTCCTCGGGACGGAGCCTTGCCGCATCCACAGCTTGAAAGGCGCCAACATGAGTGTCCGGGCTACTGCGATTGCCGGAATGGGCGGCTTTGATCGCAATTACACCGGCACTGCGCTACTGGAAGAAGCGGACTTCTCGGAGCGGATCATGAGGCGGGGATGGCAGCTGTGGTTTGAACCAAAGGCGGAGCTGTTCCACCTGTCCGCCCCAGCCGGGGGCGTCCGAGTCTCGACGGACGACCAGACCTTGTATTACCGCTTTCGGTCGACGGCTTATTTCGTCCGCAAGCATCGTGGCCGTGTAGGCCTCGTCTCCTTCTACCTGACCCATGCCCTTGTCGCCGCGAAATATGCTGCTGCCAGGCGGAGCATCGCGCTGCCGGCTCGTCTAGTGGTCGGATCGCTCGATGGCATCGCATTGTTTCGCCGCGGCACCAACGAAACGTTAAATCGCCAGTCTGAACTAAATCACGCGGCTTTTTAAATATTTAGTGGTAATCGCGGTCCAGCACGGTCATCAACAGAGAGCGAATTGTGGAAAATAGAATGGAAGCGGCCTCGCAGGTCTCGGCTGCGTTGGCAACCTACAACGGTTCTCGCTATATATCCGAACAACTCGCCAGTCTTGCAACTCAAACCAGAAAACCAGCCGAACTCGTCGTCAGCGACGACGGTTCTTCGGATAATACACTCGACCTGGTCCGTTCTTTCGCGCGAACAGCTCCGTTCGACGTGCGCATATTAGCTCCCGGACCCCGCCTGGGGTTCGCAGACAACTTCCTGCGCGCTGCAGAGGCTTGCCGGTCTGAATTTGTCGCCTTCTGTGACCAGGACGATGTCTGGCTTCCAGAAAAGCTTGATCTTGTGATGCATCGACTGTCCATCGACAAAAGTGTCTGCGCGCTTCACCGGTTGACGCTCACCGATGATGCACTAAACCCGTACGATGTCTGGGAGCAGGGAATATCTGAGGATCGTGCCTATGAGCCGCTCGCGCTGCCGAGATACATGCACGCATGGGGAAACTCGATGGTTTTTCGGCACGACATCCTCGACGTCATGAAAGCCTCCGCTCGGTCCGCCCAGCCAGGAAAGCCGGAGCAGCGGCTCTCTCACGACATCTGGATCTACAACATTAGTGCGTCGCTCGGACGCGTGTCGCATATCATAAAGCCGCTCGTGCTCTACCGCCAGCATGGGCATAATGCTTCGGGCGCCAAACGGAAGTCAGTCTCAATGCTCGGTCGCGTAGCCGCGCTCGCTCATGTCCCGCTTACAGCGTTTCGGGAACAGGAGGCCTATTCACGGGCAATGGCCGAAGGCTTCTTGTTCAGGGCGAAGCAGACCGGTGCGCAATATCAGAAAGAGGCTTCTGCAGCGGCTGAAGAATATTTCCGGATTACCCGCATTATGAAGGCGCGCTGCGCACTTTACGAGGCACCTTCGGCGAGACTACGACGGCATGCGCTCAGGGACCTTCAGTCTCTCGACGGTGTTCCACAGCGTCTGGGTCCTTTAGTTAAACAAACGTTACTCGGTGTCTGCGGCCTCAATCCATTTCTGAGCCATGTGTTGGCACCTTTTACACCCTCGGACCGTTTGTAGGGTTTCATGACATATTGGACATCGCACGCGCTGGCAGGTAATTTAGGAACTGCTATCCCCAGGATCATCCACCAGACCTATCCCACCATTCAACTACCTGAACACCTTTCTAACAATGTCGAGACCACCCGCCAGCAGAACCCCGGTTGGTCACATCGGCTTTATGACGATGCTGCAATCCAGGAATTCATTCGTCGTGAGTATCCTGCGAAGATTTTTTCGTACTATAACCGTATTGATCCTCAATACGGCGCCGCCAAAGCAGATTTCTTCCGCTACCTCTTGCTCTACAAAGTTGGTGGCGTTTATCTCGACATCAAAAGCCGATTCAATGCCGAAATTGACAGCATCATTCAAGGAAACGAAGGCTTTATAGTGTCGCACTGGAGCAATCGAAAGGGAGAGAAATACGAGGGCTACGGTTTTTACGATGAAATTAACGATGATCGTGGAGAAATCCAGCAATGGCATATCATTGCTGCTCCCTTTCACCCTTTTCTTCAAGCTGTCATTCTTGAAGTTCTCCGAGGTATTGACCAATACAAGCCCTGGTTGCACGGTACAGGTAAGCCGGGTGTACTGAAGCTTACCGGCCCGATCATGTATACAAGAACGATCGGACCTCTAGTAGGCCTTTATCCTTGCAAGATCCTTGATAACGAAGGTCAACTGTCACTTGAATACAGTACCGTTCCAGGTGACGGTCACCAGCATTTATTCAGACGTCACTATAGCACAAGCCGACGGCCGATTGTCACCGCTACAGGTTTGAAACGTATCCCCTGGAAGCTTTACATATTGATTCGAGTGGCAAAGGACCGATTTCTCGGTGAAGTCACCGAAATCCGGGCGCCGGTAAAGCGGGCATTTGCCCGCACCGCCACCCTCATCAGAATGTGTGTCGGCGTACGCGAACGTTCAGATCGCAATTAATGCTGCGGACGAAAACGCTTGCAGACCGACCGCCTTTCACTGCAACAGAATCACCATATGGCCTGATTTACGATTGTACGTGCCCGAAAACCGGCATCCGTCTATAGCGGCGAACGTATTCGTAGGCCTTGCTTACCAGCAAGATCGGTATCCGCCAGTCTCGGATGGCCTGGACGCCGATTGCAGGAAAATCGCGACGCTTCACGGCGTAATAGACCTTCTCCCAGCTTTGATGCCACTGGATTGCCTGCATTCTTCGCTTCAGGAGCCTACGCAATGTCTTGCTCTTCTGAACAGCCGGATGAGTAAGCAGTTCAATTGTGTCCTTACGCATTTGTCGACAATTTTCCACCGTCCGCGTCATCCCGGACCGGTCCCGCGAAATGCTGCCGGTGCGCTCCGTGTAAATGTAGAGCGGGCTCTGCAGCAAGATCATTGACGCGCCGGCGAGCAACAGATGGGCAAGGAACAGGAAATCCTCCCCATGTCGGACATGCTCGACGTATTCAATCATATGGCATTCTAGAAAAGAACGTAACACTACCGGCTTAAGCTGCCCGTAATCGAACAGCGACTGTCCGGTGATCGTGTTCTCGAAGAAATCTGCAGAGCCGACCAAGCGCCAGCCCGACTTACCGTTCTGCCTGATTGCAACACCGGTCTGGCACTGCGCGTGCCAATCAAAATAAGCGATGTTATCGGCTGCAACATCTGCTCCTGCCGCTATCGCGTCAGCAATCAGACGTTCCAGTCGATCGGGTGCGAAAGCATCGTCCGCGTCGAGAACTGCGATCCACTCGCCTCTTGCCGAGGCAAGCCCCCGGTTCCTCGCGGCGGAAACGCCACGATTTCCGATACTCGGCAGGAGGCGGATCCTGCTGTCCTCGCGCTCCAACGCGATGACGAGTTCGGCCGTCCCGTCTGTGCAACCATCGTCGATAACGATGATTTCGACAGCACTGATTGTCTGCGCGGTGATGGAAGTGATCGCGCGCACGATCGAGCCAGCAGCATTGAAGGCGGGAATGATAACGGAAACCAGCATGGTCCTGTCCTGACAACCAATTGTTTGACAAACCCTAGGACGGTGCAGAAAAACTCCAGCCCCAGGTGTCAGACTGCGCAGCCGGCCACGGCACCGTCCGCATTACGTGCTAGATCTTCGAAAATGATCCTATCATAGATGGCCTCAATACGAGCCGTACAGACTCGGATATCAAAATTCCGTCTTGCGTGTTCCCGAGCTGCCACCGATAGGCGTGCACACTCATCCGGATTCTTTAATAGCGTGGTGATCTGTTCTGTAAGCTCGTCCACGTTACGCTCGGCGAAGACATGGCCGGTTTCTCCCGGGAGGATAGCCTCGGTCCCGGCCCTCGCGGAGGTCAGGACCGGCACTCCGGAAGCCTGCGCCTCAAGCATTACCATGCCAAATGCCTCAAATGTGCCGTCGGCTTCTGTAACGCTCGGAAGACAGAACAGGCTGGCCTGCCGCAGCAGTTCCAGCACCGCGTCAGCGCCCACGGCCCCGGTAAATTCGACCACTACACCAAGCGAGACTGCAAGCGCAGTGAGCGCCTCACGTAGCGGTCCGTTCCCCGCCACCACCAGGCGACATCCGGGAAACCGGCGTTGCACGACAGCCATTGCACGAATCAGAAACTCGCACCCTTTAAACGCGACTAAACGACCGATAAATAGGACCATCGGCGATCCATCGCCGGACGGCGCGCCCTTCCCAGCGAACCGCCGAATGTCAAAACGTGTGGTATCGATGCCCGTATAGGCGACGGTCAGCCTCTCTTCCGGCACACCGCGCTCGATCGCCTGGATACGAAGGGCTTCCGACACCGCAAGAAAATGAACACGCGGATTGGCAAACAGGTGCCGGATCGCCCGCGGATAGAAGCGAAAGAAGAACCCCATGTCGCCGCTCGCCCAAGCTGCCCAATTCCGAAGGATGTCCGTCCCGTGCAGCGTCACAACCAAAGGCAGATCGGCTCGTCCCACAGACGGCGCAGCGAGGATTGCGTCATAGCCGAAATGGGCATGAACTAGGTCTGGTTTCATCTCGGCCAGAGTTCTATCGAAGCGTTTACTCTGCCGTCCTGCCAGGGCGCAATATTGATCGAACTTCATTCGCAGCCGGTCATCTATACGACGACAATCGAACAGCGTATGGTGGGGAATGTCATCAATGTCCAGCCCCGCCACACGCTTGTAACCGACTAGCGCGGGCGCCCACCGTCGATAGAAGGTCATCTGCGCCGAGATAAACGTTTCCGAGATCGGCAGAAGATCCTTGCGAAATACTACAACCTGACGTTTTCCATCTATCATTGTTGTGGCCTCTGCGTGTAGAAGAACTGTCGTACTTCTAACCGTCGAGCGCGTCGACAAGGAACGCTCACGCGTGCGCCTTGCAAAGATCATTTCGTACCGGGCTAGGGTTATTGATCACGTAATTGCCCTTCGCAAATTCCTATTCCCTCTGCCGACACTGACCACAAACCTCTTTATCACCTCAAACACGTCCTAATGTTATGTTGTATAAGTGAGCGCTATCTGGCTCCGACTCATGTTCCACATCGCATCCTTAGCGACTCGCCGACCACACATCAACAGACACCGGAAAACTGGCGACGGTGGTGTGGAGACTTAAGGAAGTTCAGTCTGCGCACACTAGTCCGATCTATCTATCTTCGGAGCTAAGTCCGTTAACCCAACGCTTATCCCCAAGCGCCCAAACTCTTTTGTTGCACGCAGAATTACAACAGCTTTTTGATCTACATGCAGGCGATGCAGCAAGAAGCTTTCGCCGAGGTAGAGTGACGTGCTCGGTTGTGCATCTGTTCATTTCCTTTAAGTCGTTTGCGATCGCCTTTACCCGCGATGCTGCCTGCAGGCTTGTTAGGCGTCAGGCCTCTGCTCGCAGATCGCTACGCCGGTGTAAAACATCCACAATCATACAGATCGTTCAAAAAGTTTTTGGTTGAGCTTCCTGACCAAGTCTCCGAAAACAGGATCGACGAGCAAAGCGCTACATAAAAACATCAGCCCAACAACAATCGCAGCAACCAGGGATTGGACAGCCGTCAGTGAGGCCGTTAGCGCAATACCTTCAGAGGCGAGCATCAGCAGCAGTGGGAACAGAAGGCGTTTTGAGTTGCCTACAAAGCAGCCACTGATCATCGAAAGGACGATACAGTTGATACTCACCCGTAGCGTCCATGCAAGAGCGGCTCCTGGAAGCCCCATCGTCTTGATCAATATGAAAAGCACGATGAAAAACGGCACGATCTCGATGAGCCCGATCTTTGCCGTGATGCTCGGCCGACCCTGTGCCTGAAGGAAGTTGTAAGGGAGGAATGCCATCCCATTCGTCCAGGCGCCGAACATCAGGATCTGCGCAACGGTGACTGACTCAACCGCGAATTTCGAGCCTAGCCAGAGATGCAGGAACGTTCCTGAAAACAGGATGGCCGGGCCGCAAACCGCGCCGTATCCGTAGGCGAGGGCGCTGCTCGATCTCTGCATTGCCGCGGTCGCATCCGCCTCGCTGGAGCGAGACATCATAGGGAACAGGGTGCGTGCAAGCGATGCAGCAAACACCTGGGAGCGCGAGGCCAGAGTCATCGGAACCGAATAGCTCGCAACCGCGGCCGCGTTGAGAGACGAGCCGACGACAAGCTGGACCGATGTGTCCAGAAGCGGATTGAGGATGCTCGAGATCGTCACCCAGGAGCCGTAACCGAACAGCTTCCGCAGCCATCCAATGTCGAAATCAAACAGCCTCACCGGCCATTCGAGGCGTACCACGACGGCAGCGCTCAGCGCCACCCACAGAAGACGCGCGCCGACGGTTGCCGGAATCACGATCACGAGGCTCGGCCCGAACATGAACACGCACAGGAGTGGTAGGACCTGACCCGCGACATTACCAATTATCCCGAGGACGTTCGAAATCAGGAACCGCTCCCGCGATTCAAGCGAGCCACTAAATACGCTGCCGATCATCCCGAGCGGCAGCATGGCAGCAATCCATGGATATGCCGCACGAGTCTCGCGGGCGATGTCGCCCGGCATCTTCACAAGGTCCAGCAAGACGAGACCACCTGCAGCGAACAGCACGGCACCCCCGAGGAGTCCGAGTCCGAGGTTTGAGTAGAAGGTCGTCATCAGGACCTTCGAGCGTTCTCCCTTTTGATTATCGCCTAATTTGGCAAGTGCATTTGCCGAAGCGTGTGACATGCCAAAGTCGAAGAAGCCCAGATAGCCGAGTAGCACCCACGACAGGGACACGATCCCATACCGCGCAAGGCCGATTTGATGAACGTAAAGCGGAACGGTCACCAGAGAGAGGATGATCGGAACGAGTGAGCCAACCATGTTGAAGGAGAAGTTGGCAGTGATCCCGCGCCTGCCTGGCCTGCGGGCGGTAGCGGATGGATTGATGAGCGGCACTTCCGTGCTCGAATGATCGATCGCGGGTACGACTGGACCCTCGGGAAGCCTATCGCCCGTCTCGCCTAGTTCCATCGGTTGCAGTCTTTCACGCTTGGAGCAACCCGATCGATAAAGGCAAATTCAAACGTCTGACCACGAAGGACAACCGGCGCAGTCAAATCCGGAACTCCGCGCAGCGTCCGTAGAGGCCGTGGGCCAGAATCATCGATCACACAAGATCCTGTTCCAAAAAATCCTGCGCTCATCCGCCGACGTTGACCATAGACATTTCGGTCGGCGAAGTCGCGTTCCGATACTCCCGCGCGTAGGCCCGAGCGGCATGTCTCCAATCCATGCCTGACACCGCATCTTCAGCGCTGCGGATCGACCGCAATTTCGCGGATATCGACACGATCGATAGTGCCGCCTTGGCAGGATCGAGGATATCCAGGGCCACGCCCACACCTGTCCGGTTCACCAACCGTCGGAACGGCGGAATGTCGCTCAGGATGGGAACCAAACCCGCCGACATCGCCTCCACCGCCGCAATCCCGAACCCCTCATGTTCGGACGCCGACGCATAGTAGCTCGCCTGGCCCATCAGCGTTCGCAGCTCGGCGTTGCTCGGCTGGAGCACGAACCGGACGGCGTCGCTGACACCCGCCTCGGCGGCGGCGGCTTCGAGCGAGGCAAGCGTTGCGTCCGCCTCGCTCCCGGCCACGATCAGCCGCCACGACGGATCGCGCGTCCGAAGGGCCGCCAGCAACGGGAACAGCAGGTGCACCCGCTTGTGCCGGGCGAACCGCCCATAGCTGAGGATCGTCCGGGTCTGGACAGGCGAGGCGGCACCCGCGAATTTTTCCAGCTCGACGCCGTTCTCGATCGTCACCAGTCGATTCTTGGCAACGATTGGCCGGAACATATCCGCATCGCTCTCGCTGCATGCAATGATCCGCCGGTAGGCCAGACACGAGCTTCGCGTCACCGTCGCGAAAAACACCCGCTTCGCCCGCGACGCGAACGATGAATGGAAGAAGCCCCCATGCGTCGATGCGACCAATGGGATCCGGTGCAGCGGACGCGTCAGCGCCAGGACGTCGAAGAAGAAGTCGATCGCATGCACGTGGACGAGGTCCACGCCCCGGATCGCGCTCAGCACCGAAGATGCCACGGGATAACGGCTCGATCCCCGCCATGGCAGCCGTCGCACCGGGATGCCGTCCACCACGTCTAGCGCCGGAAGGACAGTGTTAGGCCGCGTGAACAGTCGGTCGAGCGTCACCACCCGCGCATCGATCCCGAGTTCCCGGCGCTGGATCCGCGCGAGGTTCAGCACCGCGTCCTCGAGCCCACCCACCGACGGATGGAACTGGCGGACGACATGGACGACCTTCAACGCCGGTCCCTATTGCCCGTAGAGTCGTCGGATACCCCGCACGTCCCGCGGCCCGTAATCCGCGCCGTAGGAGATCGAGGCTCGCGGATCGACCATCGACAGCACCATTCCTGACAGCCGTGCGCCCGACTCCCGAAGCCGCTCGACCGCGGTGGTTGCCGCCAGCCGCGATGTATCGCGCCAGCGGCACACGAACACCGTCTGGCTGGCAAGCCGCGCATAAACCAGCGCGTCGCTCATGCCGATCAGCGGCGGGCTGTCGATCACGATCAGCCAGAACTCGCTGCGCAGCGTGGTCAGCAGCCCCTCCAGCCGCCGGATCTCTGTCTGCCCGAGCGGACGCGCGCTCGACTTGCCAGCCGCGATGAAGCGCACTCCTGTCGCAACGTCTGTCTGCAGCACCTGATCGAGACTTGTTTCCCCGGCCAGCAGCTCCACAAGTCCCGGTGCCTGCCCGGCACTGCCAAACTGCGCCGATATCAGGCCCCGCCGGTGATCACCATCGATCAGCAGGACACCCGGCCCCCCCTTGGCAGCCAGCGTCGCCAGCCACAGCGCGATCGTGGTCTTGCCTTCGCCCGCATCCGCCGAGCTGATCAACACGGTCTGCGTCTTCTCGTCGTGTCCGGCGGCCAGTGTGATCTGCGCCATCACGCTGCGCATCGCCTCTGAAGCCCGTCCGTAAGGCTGCTCCAGCACGTGCCGACGCACCGTGTCCCGACGCCCTGGCACCCGTGGCACCACGCTAATCAAAGGCAGCCGGATGCCGGTTCGCAGCCGTGCCACGTCCGAGAACCCAGCCGCCAGGTGCTCGCGCAGAAACACCACAGCCGATGCCAGCGCCAGCGCCAGCGCCACGACGCCCGCCAGCAGCCGCGACCGCTTCGGAGCACTTGGCTGGTCGGGCACCGGCGCGTGCGACACGAACGCCACCGACGGCTGCAGGATCGCGGTCCGGTCGGTCAACTCTTTCTGCCGTGTGAGGAAGGTCTCGTAGACGGTCCGCGCGCTCGCAGCCTCTTGCTCAAGCGTCCCATACTGCGCAACCGGACCCGCCTCCTGTCCAGCACTGCCCTTCAACGTCCTCAAACCACCCTCGAGCTGTGCCACCTCCGCACGTGCGGAGATCGCACGGTCCATAACTGCGCCCAGCGCCCGCCCGACGGCAGCGTCGAGCGACGAGCGGGCACTTGCCACTTGACCGTCCAGCGCGCGTAGCTCGGGATGGCGGGGGCCCAACTGCCCGGCCGCCTGCGCCCGCGCCGCCTCGATCGTCGCAAGCTGCCCCGCCAAGGCCGTCACCTCGGGATCGGCCGCCGCTGCCGCATTGCCACCGTGTCGCGCCGACTGCAGCGCGCCTTCCTGCGCCTCGGCCGCCGCAAGCCGCGCCTGCGCCTCCAGCAGGTTTGAGGATCCCTGCTGCACCTCCGTCACCGACAGTCCTTGTCCGGTGCCGCCGGTGGCGGCCTCTGCAGCGGTTATCTGGTGCAAGACGCGATACGCATTCGCCGCCTGGACGGCGCCGAGCCACCTCTCGCGCAGCTCCGACGTGCGCCGGTCGAGCCACGCTGCTGTGTGGTCCATGTCGTCAGACGCGCGAGACAGCGCCAGCGATTGCTCCGCCATCACGACCGCGTTTGCTGCCCGAGCCGCCAGCGTTGGATCACGGTCCACGACAGTCACGTCGAGCACGCGAGAATGCGGTTCCTGCACCACGGTGAGCTGAGCGAGGAAACTGTCGATCCGCTGATCGAGCGTCGGAACGGCGGCATTCCGTCCGCATTCGAAACCGAGGTAGTCACACGCCAATTGCGACGCGCGCGACGGTCTGGACGGCGTCAGGCCGAGGCCCAGCGACTCGACCACCGCGGAAGCCACGTCGCGCGACGTCAGCATTGCGGCCTCAGTCACCGTGCGCGCGTCGTCGTCCTGCGCCGACATTCCAGCCTGACTCGCCTGCAGTGGGTCGGCCTCCTGCGGCGGCACCATCACCGTCGTCGTCGCGCTATAGGTCTTGGGAAGCCTCGCGACGATCGCGCTTCCGATTATCACCACGCAGGCGGCTACAAGCACGAACAGCAGCTTATGCCGCGACAGGACGCGCCACAGCTCAGTAATCGGCGAGGGTGCCGTCTCGTTGATCGTTACCATCCGGTCCACCGTCACCCCGCTCATCTTGAGCCCGCCTTCCTTTGATCTTGCGGCGGCGCCCGTCCAAGCGCCCTGCGCAGTCCCTCAAGTAGCACCACTGCCGCGAACGGCGGCAGTCCCAGCAGATAGCGTCGCCACAGTCGTTGCGGCTCGCGGTAAAGCCGCAGCGCCCACTCTAAGCCCAGATCAGCGACCCAGATCGGCGGCCGTCGCACATCTCCCGCCACATGGTCGACGAGCGCGCCACCAGCGATTGCTACCCACGGGTAGATTAACTGCCAATGGTCGGCGAGCCAACGCTCTTGCAGTGGCATCCCCATGTTCACGAGCAATACGTCGGGCGACGCCCGGTTGATCCGCTCGACCAAAAGGGCGTTGTCCTCGGAACCGGCACCGTGGTCAAAAAAACCGTGTTGCGTGCCGGCGATCCGCAGTCCGTGCCGCTGCGCAAAGATCTTCGCCGCGCGTTCCACCACGCCTGGAGCGCCACCGAGCCAAAACACCGACGCGCCCTTGGGCAGCTGTGCGGCAAATGCGTCTATCCACTCAGGCGGAGTCGTGCGGTAAGGCCGGCGTCCTGTCAACAGCCAGATGCCCAACTGCACCCCAGCTCCGTCACAGAACGTGATGTCGGCCGAATTTAATTCCGAGGCGAGCCAGCTATGCCGCCGAGCCAGCATTGTCATATGTGCGTTGACGTTCAGCACCAGAACCCGTCTCCGCGACGCCACCGCGGACGCTGCCCGTTGAGCTACCTCCGCGCCGGAGATGTCGTGCAGCCGAAGTCCAAGAAAATCGATCTGCTCCGGATGCGGGTCGCCAATAGCCTGTATCTGATTAATAGGCATGCTTGCTGAAGACCTCCCGCCAGAGCGTGAGCAGCAGGATCTGAATATTCAGCATCAGACTCCAGCGCTGCCTATATTTAAAACTGAGCTCGACCCTTGGGCGAAGCTGGTCGATCGTTTCAAGCTGTCAGCGCAGACCATCAACTACGCCGAGTCCGCAATTCCCGGCCTGATTTGATGCCAGATGATGTAGTTCGCCGGTGCATCATTAGAAGCTTGCCCGATGCCCGCTCGTTCGGGGCATGCGGCCACCGTCCGACCGAAAACATTTCGCTATGTATTATGTTGTACAGGTGCGATACCGCGTCGAGGCGGAACTTCCGCAGCCATCGTCCCACCCGCTTCACCCGAGGAAAGCCTACGTCGATATGCTGGTCTGGCAGCAGGTCACTCTGTTTGGATCGCATTATATGCAGCTTCAGCATCTTAACATGCAGCCGTGCAGTCCGATCCAGGGCTGTCGGAACAGCAATAGTTCTAGGCCGCCGCGACGTATCACCAATAGTTGGGCAAGGAGCGACGGAAGAATGGGCAGTAAAATTAAAGCCCTACTCTTCAGTCGGATAGGCCTCTGAAACGATTGCAGGAACGTCAAAAGCCGCCGTTGCACGACTGCAAACGTCGAGCTGTCGAACCGCATCAGCGGCTGCACGAGATCATCAGCACCTTCGGCCGGCAACTTCGCCACGTATTTTGAGGAGCGGTGAGCCACATCTACCTCACCGTTGTACCCCCGCTCGGATGCCATAATCAGGGTATGAGACCCATATCTAAACTAGGTAAATAATACACTGAGTATGACAATGTCGCTAATAAGGTGTCAACGATCGATCCTTTTGCAAAATCGATACAGTGCCTTTTTTCCCATTTTTTAGGAAAAATAACGAATAAATTTTGCTAGATGGGTTAGTTCTGTCAGGTCCCAAACCAATGACAGATCTGGTGGCCAATGAGACGCTGACGTAGCGTCATCAATGATTTGAGGTGACATGGCGGAAGTGGTCCGCTCCTGATGCTAGGCCGTAGTGACGATTTCACCGGAGCAAGATGCTGATGGCGGCGAGCTGGACGAAGCCCTCGTAGTTAACCAGCAGCTTGTCGTAGCGAGTGGCGACACGACGGAACTGCTTCAGCTTGTTGAACAAGCGCTCGATGAGGTTGCGTTCCTTGTAGAGCGTCTTGTCGTGCGGCTGTTGCTCCCTGCGGTTCGACTTGGCCGGGATGACCGGCTCCGCTCCGGCGTCTCGGATGGCCTGGTGCAGGCGGTCGGCGTCGTATCCCTTGTCGGCGATCACCGTCTCCGGCTCAAGGCCAGCGATCAGCTCGTGGCTGCGGGTGGCATCGTGGCGCTGACCTGGCCCGAACAGCAGGCGCACCGGGTTGCCGAGCGCGTCCGTGGCCGCATGGACCTTGGTGCTCAGGCCGCCGCGGGAGCGGCCCAGTCCCTGAGCATCAGGCCCCCCTTTGCAATGCGCGCACCGGCCGCGTGCTGGTGGGCGCGCACGATGGTGCTGTCGATCATCAGCCACTCGAAGTCGGCATTTCCCGTCAACACCGAAAGAAAGCCGCCCAGGGCACCACGCGCGATCCATCGGTAGTAGCGCCGCTTGACGGCTTGATGGTCGCCGAAGCGTTCCGGCAGGTCGCGCCAGCGCGCACCGGAGCGTGCCATCCACAGCAGGGCATCGACGAACAGCCGGTTGTCGCAACGCGGCCCACGCTGGCCCTCGCGCCCGCGTGGAACCAGATCGCGCAGCCGCTCCCACTGATCGTCACGTAGCCTGTCTACGTCGCCGCTCACCATGGCTGAACCTCAAAATCAGCCTTGAATTACGTGAGACGCCGGATGGGAATCCCTATCACTCAAATTCGTCAATACGGCCTAGTCTTTTGGCGGATTTCCTATGACAGGTGGAGAGATTGGTTATGAAGAAGCGGTTCTCGGTGGAGTAGATCGTCGCGGTGCTGAAGCAGGCCGAGCTGGACTTGCCGGTCCCTGACTTGCTCCGGAGGGTCGGGATCTCAGACGAAAGCTTCTACCGTTGGAGTTCGGCAGGACCGTGACCGAAGGTCGCGTAAGCCTGCCGGACCAGCATGCGGGGCTGGAGACGGACCAGGTCCGGGAGTTCAAGCAGCTCACGGAGGAGAACAGCCGGCTGAAGAAGCTGGTGGCCGAGCTCAGCCTCGACAAAGCCGTGCTGCAGGACATGCTGTCAAAAAAGTTTCCCGGCCTGCGCTCATGAAACAGGTTGTGGCCTATGTGGCGCAGAGCCACGGCTACAGCGAGCGTCGGGCCTATTCTCTGACCTGCCAGTACCGGTCGACCGCAAACGAGCGAACGCCAGGCGTCAGGGATCCGAGGATCGAGATCCGGCAGCGCATGTACGAGATTGAGCGGACCCGGATCCGCCATGGTTATCACCGTGTCCACATCATGCTCCGGCGCTATGGTTGGGCGGTGGGCCGTCATCTGGTGTGGCGTCTATACCGTAAAGAGGGTCTGGCACTGCGTGCCAAGCGTCCAAGGCGGCGCAAGATGGTGGTGCATCGCGAGGCACGATGCATGCCGAAGCAGCCGAACGAAGCCTGGAGCCTCGACTTCGTGCACGACCAGCTTGGCAACCGCACGACGTTCCGGGCACTGACGGTGGTCGATGTCTTCAGTCGCGAGGGTCTGGCGATCGAGGTCGGCTAGCGGCTCAAGGGCTAGCACGTGGTCGAGGTCCTGAACCGACTGGTGAGCCAGCGTGGCGCCCCGAAATACTTATTTGCTGACAACGGCGCCGAGTTCACCGGTCAGCTCGTCGACCTGTGGGCTTATCATCAAGGCGTGCGGATCGACTTCTCGCGGCTAGGCAAGCCGACCGACAACGCGTTCATCGAGACGTTCAACGGCTCGCTGCGCGATGAATGCCTGAACCTGCACTGGTTCGCGACTTTGGCTGAAGCCCGGTCCATCATCGAGACGTGGCGAAGGGATTACAACGAGAGCCGGCATCACATGGCTCTCGGCTACAGCACGCCACAGGAATACCTATTGCACAGAAGCCCTTCCGGATTGACGAAGAGTGTTACGTCCGGCGAAGGCTAACGCTGGATCTGGACCACCAAACCCAAGCGCCTCTGGACCCCTCATATCCGATAGCCCACTTCTACGGGGAGCAGGTCACTAGATACGGTAATCAGGTCGGCGTAGCAGCGGATACCGCTGCTACGCCGACCTGATTACCGTATCTAGGTTCTGTTGACGAAAGACGACAGCCAGATGCGTGCGGCGGCCAGGTTAAG
>CAXTZG010000070.1:0-20987 GCA_964248625.1 uncultured Acetobacteraceae bacterium
GCGTGCCCGGCAGCACCACGTCCGTCAGCAGCAGATCGATCGCGGCGGCATGCGCGCCGAAGATGCGCAAGGCATGCTCCCCATCGGCCGCGTCCAGCACGCGGTAGCCGAGGTCTTCCAGGATCGCCACCGCGATCTCGCGCACGCCGGGCTCGTCCTCGACCACCAGCACCGTCGCCTCGCCGCGCGGCAGGTCGAGCGGCGCGTCGCTGCGCGCCGGCGCAGCGGCGGCGGCCGTCAGCGCGCGCGGCAGATAGAGCCGTACCGTCGTGCCCTCGCCCGGCTCCGAGTAGATCTTCACATGGCCGCCCGACTGCTTGACGAAGCCGAACACCATGGCAAGCCCGAGCCCGGTGCCCTTGCCGTTGGGCTTGGTGGTGAAGAACGGCTCGAACACCCGTGTCAGCAGCTCCGGCGTCATGCCATGGCCGGTGTCCGACACCGCCAGCATCACGTAGTCGCCCGCCGCCACCTCGTGATGGGCCCTCGCATAATCCGCGTCCAGCACCTGGTTGGACAGCTCGATGGTCAGGCGGCCGCCACCGGGCATGGCGTCGCGGGCGTTCAGCGCCAGGTTCAGGACCGCGCTCTCGAGCTGCGCCGGATCGGCCATGGCCGGCCAGAGCCTGCCGGCGTCGACATAGCGGATCTCGATCTGCGCCCCCAGGGTCCTGCGCATCAGCGGCACCAGCTCCGGCAGGCTGGCCGTCAGGTCGATCGCCGCCGGCGCCAGCGGCTGCTTGCGCGCGAACGCCAGAAGCTGCGCGGTCAGGACGGCGCCGCGCTGCGCCGCCCAGGTCGCCCGCTCGATCCGGGCCTGCAGCACCGGATCGCTTGCAAGCCGGACATGCGTCATCTCCAGGTTGCCCAGGATGACGGTGAGCAGGTTGTTGAAGTCGTGCGCGATGCCGCCGGTGAGCTGGCCGATCGCCTGCATCTTCTGCGCCTCGCGCAGCACCGCCTCGGCCTGGGCGCGCTTGGTCATGTTGGTGACGGTGAGCACGAAGCCGCCATCGGGCGTCGGCGAGCGGCGCAGCTCGAGCTGCTCGCCGCCGGGGCGGATGCGCTCGTACACCACCGGCTCGCCCGGACGCAGCGTGGCGTGGCGAATCTGCGCCTCGCTTTCCAGCATTGCCGTCCCGTCCTCGCCGATGGTCTGCTCCTCGAAGGCGGCGTAGGGCGTGCCGATACGCACCATCGCCTTGGGCAGGGCGAGCAGGACCTGGAAGCACTCGTTCCAGTTCGCCAGCGTCCCGACGGCATCGAAGACCGCGACGCCCTGGCTCAGACTGTCGAGCGACGCCCGCAGCTGCAGCACGGCGGTGCGCTGCTCGGCCTCGGCCCGGTAGATGTCCAGCCAGGCCCGGTGCAGCATCCGCGCCGCCCACAGCAAGGCCAGCAGGGCGGTAGCGACCCCGCCCAGCAGCAGCATGCGGGCCCGGACGCCGCGGCGATCGGCGACCGCGAGCCGCTGCGCCAGCAGGGTCTCCTCCGCCGCCGTCATGCTGGTGAGGTCGACCTCGAGCTGCTTCATGTCGTTGCGGCCCGCATCCGTCCGCACGATCCGCATCGCCGCATCCAGCCCCGCCGTCCTGCGGAGCTCGATCGTCTGCGCCAGCTCATCGAGCTTGTGCTGCAGCACCGGCGACAATGCCTGCAGACGCGCCTGCTCGCCGGGATTGTCGACCGTCAGCCGCTGCAGCTCGCCCTGCAGGAACAAGACCCGGCCGATCGCCACTTGGTAGGGCGCCAGGTAGTCGTCGCGGCCGGTCAGCAGATAGCCCCGCTGGCCGGTCTCGGCGTTGCGGATCGCCAGGTTGAAGTCCTTGACCATGCTGATGACGTTGTCGGTATGCTGCGACCAGAGGCGCGCGCTGCGGGCGGCGTTGACCTGGACCCAGGTCAGGCCGCTCATCAGCAGCAGAACACCCACCAGGACGGTGAACATCGTCAGGTTGGCGCGCTGGACCAGGGTGCGGCTCATGCGAAGACTGGTGTCATGACACTGTCCGGGGCGACCGCCGGCAGAGCGCCGGCAGATCCCAGGATAGCATAGTCGCAACAGATTTACCCGAGCGGGTTCATGCCCCCAGAGCCGGTCCCGCCAGCCTGCCGGGACCGATCCGGACGGTCAGCGTGCGTTGGGCCGGCCTGCCTCTGCCAGCTGCTTGGCCCGCGCACCCTGGCGCTCGAACATCCAGCCCGGATATTCCCGCGGCAGCGCGCTCGCCTGGTCGAGCCTGTCGAGCTCCTGTTCGCTCAGCTCGATGCCGGCTGCCGCGATGTTGTCGTCAAGCTGATCGAGGCGCTTGGCGCCGATGATGATGCTGGTGACCACCCTGCGGTGCAGCAGCCAGGCCAGCGCGATCTGCGCCACCGACACCTGACGCTGCTCGGCCATCGGCTTCATGACGTCGATGCAGTCATAGGCCCGGCCCCGCTCCACGGGCGGGAAGTCGAACTGCGCGCGCCGTCCGTCGGCGTCCTGTTCCTGGTCGCGGGTATATTTGCCGCTCAGCAGGCCGCCGGCCAGCGGGCTCCAGACCATCAGCCCCAGCGTCTCGTGGCGCAGCATCGGCACGATCTCGCGCTCCAGATCGCGCCCGGCCACGGTGTAGTACGCCTGCAGGCTCTCGAAGCGGGCCAGCCCCTCGCGCTCGGAGATGCCCAGCGCCTTGACGATCTGCCAGGCCGCCCAGTTGGACACGCCGACATAGCGCACGTGGCCGTGCTGCACGAGGATATCGAGGGCGCGCACCGTCTCCTCGATCGGCGTCGCCGGATCGAAGCCGTGGATCTGATACAGGTCGATGTGGTCGAGCTGCAGCCGCTTCAGGCTCGCCTTCACCGCGTCGAGAAGGTGGAAGCGGGAATTGCCGCCGGAATTGTGACCGGCGCCGGTGCTGCCATAGGCCTTGGTCGCCACCACCACGTTCTCGCGCGGCACCTTCAGGTTGCGCAGCGCCTGGCCGGTGATCTGCTCGGACAGGCCTTCGGCATAGACGTCCGCCGTATCGAGGAAGTTGATGCCGGCATCGATCGACCGGCCGACCAGCCGTTCCGCCTCGCCCTGGTTCAGCGCGCCGATCTTCTGCCACATGCCCTCGCCGCCGCCGAAGGTCATGGTGCCGAGACAGAGTTCGGAAACGAACAGGCCGGTCCGGCCGAGCTTGTTGATGCGCATCATGATCTCCTGCATGCACCGGGTCCGGCCACAACGCGCCCGGGACGACATCGTCTCCCAGGCCGGTGCCGATTGCAGACGGCGAGTCGGGCGGCTTTTGCGGGCAACACTGGCACTGCGGGTGTAGGCAACAAGGCCAGGGCTCCGCCCTGGACCCGCTCAAGGCGGAGCCTTGAGAATCCGATTGTCAGTCGGCGGCGATCACGGCGTTCTTGGCGGCTTCGGCGATGGTCGGATGGATGGCTACCGACCCGACGAGCGTCTGGGCCGTCGCTCCGGCGTTCATCAGCGCGGTGAAGACCTGCACCACCTCCGAGCCGCTGTGACACAGGCACGCGGCGCCCAGGAAGCGGTCGGTGCCGGCATCGATCACCACCTTGATGAAGCCGGCGGTCTGGCCGATCTCGCGGGCCTTGCCGCTGCTGGTCATGTCCTTGCGGCCGACCCGGATCGTGTGCCCGGCGGCGCGTGCCTCGGTTTCGGTCAGGCCGACCCGGCCGAACTCCGGATCAAGGAACATCGCATAGGGCACGATGCGCTCGCTGGTCATGGTGCCGTCGCCGAGGAGCTGGTTCTCCAGCACCTTGGAGTCGGCATAAGCGGTATGGGTGAAGGCCGGGCCGCCGCGTATGTCGCCCGCCGCCCAGACGCCGGCGGCACTCGTCGCCAGCCGCGAGTCCGTCTCGATCATGCCGTGCCCGGTCGTCCGCACCCCGAGCGCGTCGAGCCCGAGATCGTCGGTGTTGGGACGACGGCCGGTGGCGACCAGCAGATGCGTACCCTCCAGCACCGCGCCGTCGACATGCACCCGCACGCCGGCCCCGCCGGGCTCCACCCGCCGGATCTCGACGCCGAGCCGGATGTCGAGTCCCTCCTCGGCCAGGATGGCGCGGATCGCTTCCGACACGTCCGGGTCCTCGCGCCCTGCCAGCGTCTCGCCGGATTGCAGGATCACCACCTCGGCGCCGAGCCGCCCGAAGGCCTGGCCGAACTCGAGGGCAAGGTAGCTGCCGCCGATCACGATCAGCCGCTTCGGCAGCGCGTCCAGCTCGATCCAGTTCTCCGCGGTGATGAACGCGACGCTGTCGAGCCCGTCGATTTTGGGCAGCAGCGAACGCGTGCCGGTATCGAGCACGACGCTGCGCGCCCGGATCGTCTGGCCATCGACCTCGATCCTGACCCGTCCGTCGGCATCCCGTCCGACCAGCCGGCCATGGCCCTGCACCAGACGCGGGTTGGCGCTGCCCTCGAAGCTCTCGTCCAGGCCGGACTTGGCATCCGCGACGATCCGCCGGGCCCGGTCCATGACCGCCCGGAAATCGACCTCCACCGCCGGAACCCGGATGCCCCAGCGCTCCGCGTGCCGGGCCTGGAAGGCGACGCCGGCGGAGGCGATAAAGGCCTTGCTGGGCGTGCAGCCGAAATTGACGCAGGAGCCGCCGAGATGCTCGCGCTCGACCAGGGCCACCTGCCGACCCTGGTCCGCCAGCGTGCGCGCCAACGGCACGCCGGCCTGTCCGCCGCCGATGATCGCGATATCGACGTCCATGCTGTCTCCGGTTTTGCTTGCCGCCGTCGAACGGGCGGAAGGACAAGGGAGTTGCCAGATCCGCAACGCCGCGCCCTGAGACACCAACCATCAGGTTTCCAAAGGACGACCGTCCTTTGGCGGGTCTGGGCAGAGCCCAGCCTTCAAGGCTGTCGCCGCTCGATCTCTATGCCCACAGATTCCAGCTCAGCGAACACGTCCAGCTTCTCGACCCGGACCCGCGCCACGCGGATGCGGCCATCGGCCAGCACGCCCGCGGCGATCCGCTCGGCCAGGGTCTCGACCAGCCGCACGTGGCCATCATCGATGATGCGCCGCACCAGCTGCACCACGCGCTCGTAGGACACCGTCCGGCTGAGGTCGTCCCGGCCGATCTCCAGCCCAGCCTGGTCCTGCACGCCGAACGCAATGTTCACCCGCACCCGCTGCTGCACGCCGTGCTCGTGCGGATGCACGCCGATATGGGCCAGCGTCACCAGGTCGCGCAGGAACACGAGGCGCAGCGGCGGATCGTCCGGCCAGGGCGGGAACACGCTCATCGCCTATTCCACGCCGGCGCCGGCCCGGCCGGGACCCGCCTGCCACTGCATGTGCTGGCCGCCATCGAGCGCCAGCATCTGGCCGGTCACCGAGGGCAGGCACAGCAGCGACAAGGCGGCGCGCGCCACCTCGCCCGGGCTGGTGCCGCGGCCGAGCGGCACGCTGGCGCACTGCGCCGCGAACTGCGCCTCGCTCTGCCGCAGGCTCGGCAGCGCCGGTCCCGGGCCGATCGCGTTCACCCTGATCCGCCGCGGCGCCAGGGCGAGCGCCATCGACTGCGTCAGCGCCCACAGCCCGGCCTTGGACAGGCTGTAGGACACGAAATGCGGCGTCGGCGACCAGACACGCTGGTCCAGCATGTTCAGCACCATGCCCTCGGCCCCCTCGGGAAGGCCGCGGGCATAGTCCTGCATCAGCCGGAAGGGCGCGCGCAGGTTGGGCTCGATGTGGCGGTCCCAGGAGGCGCGGTCGGCGTCGTCCCACTCGTCGCGCTCGAAGGTGCTGGCATTGTTCACCAGCACGCCGAGCGGACCGGTCGCGGCCGCCGCGCGCTCCACCAGGGTCGCGACCTCCGCTTCCCGCGACAGCTCGGCTTCCAGCAGCACCGCCGTCACGCCCAGCGTCTGGATCCTGTCCAGCGTTTCGCGCGCCTTGCCGTCGCCCGGCCGGCAATGCAGCGCCACCGCGAACCCGGCCTCGGCGAAGGCCAGCGCCATCGCCCGGCCAAGGCGCGCGCCGCCGCCGGTGACCAGCACGGCACGCGGGATCGCCGCCGGGATCGGCCAGATCACGCTCACGACCGGCGCGCCATCAAGGCGGCGGCCAGGGTGCCGTCATCCAGCACGTCGAGCGCGCCCCCCATCGGCACGCCCTGCGCCACCCGGGTGATGGTCACGCCGAAGCCCGCCAGCCGGTCGGCCAGCCAGTGCGCGGTGGTGGCGCCCTCGACCGTGGCGCCAAGCGCCAGGATCACCTCGCGCACGCCGCCCGCATCCAGACGGGCCAGCAGCGGCGCCGTGCTGAGATCCTCAGGCCCGGTGCCGCCCAGTGCGGACAGCGTGCCGCCGAGCACGTGGTAGAGCCCGCGATGCACGCCGGCGCGCTCCAGCGCCCAGAGGTCGCCCACCCCCTCGACCACGCAGACGATGGACCGGTCGCGATGCGGATCGCCGCAGATCGCGCACGGGTCGCGGCTGTCGAGATTGCCGCACTGCGCGCAGGTGCGCACGCTCAGCGCCGCCTGCTCCATCGCGGCGGCCAGCGGCAGCAGGCGGGTGCGCGGCTGGCGCAGCAGGGTCAGCGCCGCACGCCGGGCGCTGCGCGGCCCCAGGCCCGGCAGCCGTCCCAGCAGCTCGATCAGCCGCTCGATCTCCGGACCGCCCAAGACCCCCGTCCCGCCCGGCCGCCGTTCAGAACGGCAGCTTCAGCCCGGGCGGCAGATCCAGGCCGCCGGTCACCTTCTGCATCTCCTCCGCCGTCCGGGTTTCCAGATGGCGACGCGCCTCGGCATGGGCGGCAACGATCAGGTCCTCGAGCATCTCCGTTTCCGCCGGGTCGGCGAGCTTGGGATCGACGCGGATGCGCTTGAGGTCGCCCTTGCCGTTCAGGGTCAGGGTGACCATGCCCGCACCGGCGCTGCCCTCGATCTCGAGGTTGGCGAGACCGGTCTGCATCTCCTCCATCTTCGCCTGCATCTGGGAGGCCTGCTTCATCAGGCCGGCGAGGTTCTTCATGCGATCTGTTCCTTCACTGCTCAGGGGTCGGAGAGCCCGACCTCGCCGTCGAGATCGTCCAGGCCGACCGGCTCGGAATCGAGCGGCGCGAACTCCATCTCGGGAGGATCGCCGGCCGCGTCCAGGGGCACGGGCGCCGCCGGCTCCGGCGGCAGGCCGTATTCGTCCAGCGTGGCATCGCTCACCGGGCCCAGCCTGGCGCCCGGGAACGCCGCCAGGATCGCCTGCACCAGCGGATGCGTCTCGGCCGAGCGGCTGCGGTCGGCATCGAGCGCTCCGGCCTGCTCGGCCAGCGTCGGCTCGCCCGCGTCGCGGCCCAGCGCGATGGTCCAGCGGGTGCCGGTGGCGTCGCTGAGAATACGGGCCAGCCGCTGCGACAGGTCGCGCGGCGCCTGCGGCTCGAGCCGCAGCTCGATCACCGGGGCTGCGAACCGCACCAGATGCGCGCAGTGGCGCAGGTGCCCATGCAGGATCGGCTCGCCGCGGGTCGCCACGAACGCCACCACCTCGCGCCAGGAGCGCAGCGACGGCGGTGGCGGCGCCGGCTGGATCGCCACCGGCGCCGGCGGCAACGGTCCGGGATCGGGCAGCGCCGGCTCCGGCTCGGGCTCCGGCGCGACCGCCGCCCGCAGCGCGCCGCCCCCCACCGATCGCAGCGAGGCGGGACCGGCCTGCACCGGCTCTGCCGATATGCCGACCGGCGGCGTCGCCGGACCCGCCGGGATCACGGCCTCGCCGCCGCCGGGTGCCGCGACCGGACGCTGCGGCTGGCCCTGCAGCTGTCGCACGAGGTCTCCGGGCAGCGGCAGATCGGCGACATGGCACAGCCGGATCAGCACCATCTCGGCCGCCTCGCGACGGTCGGGCGCGGTCTCGACCTCGGCCACGCCCTTCAGCAGCATCTGCCAGGCGCGGCCCAGGATCGGCACCGACAGCGCGTCCGCCAGCGCCGCTCCGCGCACCCGCTCGGCTTCGGGCAGCTCGCCGCTGTCGCGGAGCCCCGGCACCGCCTTCAAGCGCGACACGGTGTGGATCAGCTCCAGCAGGTCGGCCAGCATCAGCCCGAGATCGGCGCCGCGCTCGTGCGCCTGGTCGGTGATCGCCAAGGCCGCGGCCGGCCGGCCTGCCATCACCGCATCGAGGAGGTCGAACACCAGCCCGCGATCGGCGAGCCCCAGCATGTCGGCGACCCGGTCGGCGCGGATGGTGGCATCGCCGCCCTCGCCGCCATCCTCGCCGCCCTGGGCGATCGCCTGGTCCAGCAGCGACAGCCCGTCGCGCACCGAGCCGTCGGCGGCGCGCGCGATCAGCGCCAGCGCGTCGTCGGTGATCGCGGCCCCTTCCCTGGCGGCGATCCGCCCGAAATGCGCCGACAGCTCCGACTGCGACACGCGGCGCAAGTCGAAGCGCTGGCAGCGCGACAGCACGGTGACCGGCACCTTGCGCAGTTCGGTGGTGGCGAAGATGAAGGTGACCTGGCTCGGCGGCTCCTCCAGCGTCTTGAGCAACGCGTTGAAGGCGTTGCGCGACAGCATGTGCACCTCGTCGACGATGAACACCTTCATTCGCGCCTGCATCGGCCGGAAGCGGGTGGCCTCGATGATCTCGCGCACGTCGTCGATGCCGGTGCGGGACGCCGCATCCATCTCCAGCACGTCGGGATGCCGGTCGGCCAGGATCGCGGTGCAGTTCGGGCAGATCCCGCACGGATCGGGCGTCGGGCCGCCCTGTCCGTCCGGCCCGATGCAGTTCAGCGCGCGGGCGATGATGCGCGCCGTGGTGGTCTTGCCGACGCCGCGCACCCCGGTGAGCATGAAGGCGTGCGCCACCCGCCCGACGGCGAAGGCCCGGCGCAGGATGCGCACCATCGCCTCCTGGCCGATCAGGTCGTCGAAGCGCGCCGGACGATAGGTGCGCGCGAGAACGCGGTAAGGTGCCGGCGGCTGAGCCGGCCTCACCGGCGCCGACGCGCTCGGGGCGTCGCCGAACAGGCCGGGCCCGTCCGCGGCCGGCGGCTCAGGCAGGCCGGGCCCGTCATCCGGCCCGCTGCTCGATGAATGATCGTCGGGAATGGCGTGCATCAGGGTGGGAGGCCGAACAAACGACCCGAGCGGAAACTCACTGCGGCTGCTTCCTTCCGGACCTGACCGGGTTGGCAAGGCGCCCGTCCGCTGCCGACCTCCCGGAGGCACCTTAACACGCTTGGCCCCATGCGCGACAAGGGGCTGCCGCCCGCCTCGCGCGAGGCGGCAGCATCGGAGCCGATCCATGGAACCAGGCAGCCTGTCGCCCATCGTCAACTTCTATGCCGGCAGCCGCATCGACCGCGCCGCCAACAGCCGGGACGACGAGGCGGCGATCGCGCGCCATCTGGCGGACCCGGCCGCCCGCTTCCTGCCGGTCTGGCAGGATCGTCACCTGATGCAGCGCGGGGACGCTGACGGGGTGCGCGTCGCCATGCCCGATCGCGGGCAGCTTGGCCTGGCGGACGGCGCGTTCGAGCGCCTGTCCTGGAGCTTCCTCGGCCTGGACGGCGGCCGTCCGCTGTTCGCGCTCGACATGAGCGCGCCGGACGCGCCGGAGCCCGAGTTCGGCGCGCTGGACGACAGCCCGGCCTTCGAGGCGCTGCGGCCGCTGGCGGCCCTGCTGCCGGACGGCGAGGCCTCGCTGCTGGCGCAGGTCCGCGGCCTGGTGCACTGGCGCAGGACCCACCGTCATTGCGGGATCTGCGGCCTGCCAAACCGGCCGGAACAGGGCGGCCACCGTCTTGCCTGCGACAACGGGCACCATCACTTCCCGCGCACCGATCCGGTGGTGATCATGCTGGTCCGGCACGGCGACCGGGCGCTGCTGGCGCGCGGCACCCGCTTCCCGCCCGAAACGCGGCTGTTCTCGGCACTCGCCGGCTTCATCGAGCCGGGCGAGAGCGCCGAGGAGGCGGTGGCGCGCGAGGTCTTCGAGGAGGTGGGGGTGCGGGTGCGCGACGTCCGCTACCATTCGAGCCAGCCCTGGCCGTATCCCGGCTCGCTGATGCTGGGCTTCCACGCCGACGCGCTGGACACCGCCCTGACGCTCGATTCGAAGGAGATCGCCGAGGCACGCTGGGTCACCCGCGCGCAGCTGCGCGACCACGACGCGCTGGGCTTTGCCATGCCCAACCCCACGGCGATCGCCTGGCAGCTGGTGGAAAGCTGGCTGCACGATCCCGCTGCCTGAAGGCCGATGCGCCGGCGCGGCCCGCGACCGACGCCGTTGACGCTTAATCCACAAATAAAGAAAAGCGTAGATTTTGACACAGTTCCGGCGGGTCGAGGTCGGCAACAGTCAATCAATGATCATTCCGTTTGTTTAATGGTTTTATGATCGCATCGTTATCGGTTCCTTGATGTCTGGCGACTAGAACCCGCGCACCGAACACTGCGCTCCAGGTTGAAGTCTCCATGACCGACACGTTCATCACATCCACAGTCAGCAACGCCAAGTTTGCCGACGGCTCCATCTTGTCCGGGTCCTGGACCGCCGAATACGACAGCTCCGGCACGCTGGTCGCCGTCAGCAACGCCACCATCACCGTCACCGGTTCCGGCGGGTCCACGACCTTCACGCAGGCCGGCACACTTCCCTATGCGCAGTCGGCGAGCGGAGCCTACGAGATCAGGTTCGGCGACATGAGCGGCGGCAGCTATTCGAGCCTGTATCTCGACTGGAAAGGCGAGAAGCCGACCACGCTGGATGCCGGCAACAGCTCGCAATACACCTCGGTCGTCAAAGGCTCCAGCACGACGCCGATCAAGCTCGCGACCACCGGCACCGTCACCGATGCGGTCGCGTGCTTTGCCGCCGGCACGCGGATCTCGCTGTCGACCGGCGAGGTCGCGGTCGAGGCGCTGGACGTCGGCGACCTGGTGCTGCTCGAGAACGGAGCGCTCGCGCCGATCGTCTGGATCGGCAGCCGGACGCTGCAGCCGCGCAGTCATTCCAGACCCGAAACTGTCCAGCCGGTCCGGATCAGTGCCGGCGCATTGGCGGCAGGCGTTCCCGCTCGCGATCTCGTCGTCTCGCCGGACCATGCGATCCATCTGCAGGGCCACCTGATTCCGGCCAAGACCCTGGTCAATGGCTGCAACATCGTCCAGCTCGATGTCGCGACGGTCACCTACTACCATGTCGAACTGCCCGAGCACGCCATCCTGCTGGCCGAGAAGACGCCGGCCGAGAGCTACCTCGATACCGGCAATCACGGCGTGTTCGGCGACCGCACCGCGGCGGTCGTGGTTCATCCCGACCTGGCGCAGCTGCGGCGCGAGACCGGAAGCTGCGCGCCGCTGGTCGAGACCGGGCCGCTGGTGGAGGGTATCCGCGCCGACATCCTGTGGCGCGCCGATGTCGAGCTGACCGCCGATGCGGGCCTGCAGATCCGCTACGTCGATGAGGCCGCCCTCATCGAAAGCCGCACGGCGATACCGGCCGAGGTGACCTTCAGCCCGGTCGATCGCCGCGTGCTTGGCGTGAAGATCGCAGCCCTGCGGATCGACGGACGCGCCGTCCCGCTCGATCATCCGGAGCTGGTGGATGGCTGGCACGATGCCGAGGAAGGCGGCCGCTGGACCAGCGGGGCCGCGGTCGTTCCGGCCTCGCTGCTGCAGGGATCGCGGGCGCTGGAGATCACGCTGGCCGCCACCCTGCTCTACCGGGCCCAGCCCCTGGCCGCCTGAGACCGATGCCGGACGTCTGGCGTCAGGAAGCTGGCGCCGGATCTCGGAACGGGGAGCGCGGATAGCTGCCCAGGATGCGCATCGAATCCGAGAAGTAGCCGAGCTCGTCCAGCGCCCGCGCAAGCCCGGCATCATCGGGGTTGCCATCCACGTCGAGCAGGAACTGCGTCGCCGAGAACACACCGTCGATCATGTAGCTCTCGATGCGCGTCATGTTGACGCCGTTGGTGGCGAACCCGCCGAGCGCCTTGTAGAGCGCGGCCGGCACGTTGCGGACGCGGAACAGGATCGTCGTCATGACACCGAGCCGCCCGCCCCGCGCCGGCGCCAGCGGCTCGCGCGCCGCGACATAGAAGCGCGTGGTGTTGTGCGCGGCGTCCTCGACGTTGCGCCGCAGCACCACCAGCCCGTTCAGCTCGGCGGCGAGCTCCGAGGCGACCGCCGCCTCCTCCTTGCGGCCCCAGGACGCGACCAGCTCGGCAGCACCCGCGGTGTCGAACTCGACGACCGGCTCAAGGCCGAGCTCGGCGATCAGGCGACGCACCTGTCCCATCGCCACCGGATGCGTGTGCAGCCGCTTCAGGTCGGCGACCGCGGCGCCGGGCACGCCGAGCAGGCAGTGCTCCACGCGCTGGAAATGCTCGCCGACGATATGCAGCCCGCTATCGGGCAGCAGCGCGTGGATGTCGGGAACCCGACCGGCGAGGCTGTTCTCGCAGGCCAGCATCGCCAGCCCGGCGTGTCCGTCATGCACCGCCTCGATCGCGGCCGCGAAGCTCGAACAGGGCAGCGTGTCGCGGCCGGGAAAGGCGACGCGGCAGGCGAGGTCGGAATAGGCCCCGCGCTGCCCCTGGAAGGCAATCGGTCCGGTCATCGGGACCGCGCCCGCGACGCGGCGGTGGCTAGGGAGGCAGACGACATCTTCGGAAGGGTCATGAGGCCGGTTTCGCTGCCAACGCTTGAGGATCGGCACCCGGCGGCTCCGGGTTGTTCCGCAGGGCTGCATCCCATACGCTTCGCGCGACCGCAAGGAAGCGCCCGCGCGGCGCCCCGCAGCAGCCGGGATGGATGATCGGGGTCGCCGCCTTTGGACAGCCGGGAACTCAACAAGATCGCAGCCGCCGTGCTGTGCGCCGGCGTCGCGTTCGGCGCGGCCGACCTGGCGGGTGCGGCCCTCGTGCCGGTCCGGCATCCGGCACGCCCGGCGTTCGTCATCGCCGGACTGTCCCCGGACGGCGCGCCCGCCACGCCGGAACGGCCGGCGATCGGCATCCGTCTGGCGAGCGCCTCGCCGCAACGCGGCGAGCGGCTTGCGGGCAACCTGTGCGTCGCCTGCCACAGCCTCGCCGAAGGCGCGCCGGCCCTCGTCGGGCCGAACCTGTACGGCGTCGCAGGCGGCCCGGTGGCAGCGGTTGCCGACTACAACTACTCGCCCGCCCTGAAACGGGTGGGCGGGCGCTGGTCGCCGGAACGGCTGGATGCCTGGCTGATCCGGCCGCAGGCCTTCGCGCCCGGCACGCGCATGGGCTTCGGCGGCATCCCCGACGACGGCGCGCGCGCCGATGTCGTGTCCTACCTGCTCACCCTGTCGGATCGTCATGCCGGCGCGCAGCCCGTGCGGCCGGCCGCATCCACCGCGGCCGCCGCGACCGACGCGTCGACCCGGGTCGCCCATGCCGACGCCAAGCTCGGCGAGACGATCGCCACCGCCTCCTGCAGCGCCTGCCATTCCTTCGACAAGGGCGGCGAGGCGCAGGTCGGTCCCGCCCTGTATGGCGTGTTCGGCCGTCCCATCGCCCAGGATGCCAGCTTCAGCTACTCGGCCGCGCTCTCGGCGCATCACGACCGCTGGACGGCCGATACGCTCGATGACTGGCTCACGAACCCGCGACACTTCGCGCCCGGCACCAAGATGGGCTTCCCCGGCATCGCCGACGACAGCAAGCGCGCCGCCGTGATCGCCTATCTCCGCTCGCTGTCTGGCTAGAGCATGACGCTCCCCGCACCCGACCGCGCCCGGCTGCTGGCCGCCGCCATGGCGGCCGCCGACGTCGCCGGCGCCGTGATCGCCCCGTTCTTCCGGGCGGGCATCGGCGCCGAGCTCAAGCACGACCAGACCCCGGTCACCATCGCCGATCGCACCGCCGAGCAGGTCATGCGCGCCGTGCTGTCCGAGCGCGTCCCGGAGGCCGGCATCCTGGGCGAGGAGTTCGGGCTCGACCGCCCCGAGGCGCGTCTGCGCTGGGTGCTCGACCCGATCGACGGCACCCGCGCCTTCATCACCGGACGGCCGACCTTCGGCGTGCTCGTCGGGCTGCTGCTGGACGAGGTGCCGGTGCTCGGCATCATCGACCAGCCGATCACCGGGGAGCGCTGGACCGGGATCGCCGGCGAGACGACCCGCTTCACCGGCCCGTTCGGCGGCACCGCCGGCACCCGGCGCTGCCCGTCGCTCGATCGGGCCGAGCTGTCCTGCACCTCGCCGGCCATGATGGAAGACGAGGACGCCCGCCCCCGCTTCGCGGCGCTGCAGGCCGGGGTCCGGCGCATCTCCTGGGGCGGCGACTGCTACGCGTACGGGCTGCTGGCGCTCGGCCAGATCGACATCGTGGCAGAGCGTGACATGAAGATCTGGGACTGGGCCGCACTGGTGCCGGTGATCGAGGGCGCCGGCGGCCAGGTCAGCGACTGGGCGGGCCAGCCCCTGCGCGCGGGCGGCGACGGCACCGTGCTGGCGCTGGGCGATCCGGCACTGGCCGCCGCCGCGCGGCAGGCGCTGGCGTCGCGATAGCTGCCATACGCCCGCGTGCGCTACACCTGCGCTGCGGTTTCCGCTAGGTCGCGGCTCCTGCACGAACAGCGAGCGTATCCCGATGGCCAGCCAGCTTTCCCTGCCCAAGGACCGCATCCGGATCCTGCTGCTGGAAGGCGTGCATGACAGCGCGGTGGCGCTGTTCGCGCGCAGCGGCTACGCGTCGATCACCCGGCATGCCGGCGCGCTGGAGGGCGAGGCGCTCGCCCAGGCGCTTGAAGGCGTGCATGTGGTGGGCATCCGGTCGCGCACGCAGCTCACCGCCGGGATGATCGAGGGTGCCGACAAGCTGATCGCCATCGGCTGCTTCTGCATCGGCACCAACCAGGTGGCCCTCGACGCGGCCGCGATCCGCGGCATCCCGGTGTTCAACGCACCCTACAGCAACACCCGCAGCGTCGCCGAACTGGTGATGGGCGAGATCGTGATGCTGCTGCGGCGCGTCTTTCCCAAATCGGTCGCAGCCCATGCCGGCGGCTGGGACAAGTCCGCGGCGAACAGCTGGGAGGTCCGCGGCAAGACGCTGGGCATCGTCGGCTATGGCAGCATCGGCAGCCAGCTGTCGGTGCTGGCCGAGGCCTTCGGCATGCGGGTGATCTACTACGACATTCTCGACAAGCTCGGGCACGGCAACGCGTCCCCCGCGGCCACCCTGGAGGCGCTGCTCGGACAGAGCGACGTGGTGAGCCTGCACGTGCCGCAGACGCCGGAAACCGAGCAGATGATCGGCGAGGCGCAGCTCCGCGCGATGAAGCCCGGCAGCTTCCTGCTCAACAATGCGCGCGGCACGGTCGCCGATCTGGATGCCGTGGCGCGCGCGCTCGACGACCGTCACCTGCTGGGTGCCGCGATCGACGTGTTTCCTTTGGAGCCCGGCGGCAACAAGGAGCCGTTCCGCTCGCCGCTGCAGAACCGCGACAACGTCATCCTGACCCCGCATATCGGCGGCTCGACGGTGGAGGCGCAGGAGCGGATCGGCGTCGAGGTCGCCCGCAAGCTGGTCGAGTACAGCGACGTGGGCGCCACGCTGGGGGCGGTGAACTTCCCGCAGGTGCAGCTGCCGCCGCGGCCGCGGGGCACGCGCTTCATGCACGTGCATCGCAACACGCCCGGCATCCTGCGTCGCGTCAACGAGATCTTCTCCGAAGCGGGCGCGAACATCGCCGCCCAGTTCCTGCAAACCGACGGCGAGCTCGGCTATGTGGTCGTCGAGGCGGAAACCGACCGCGAGGAGGACATGGCGATCCTGGCGCGGCTGCGCGCGCTGGACGGCACGATCCGCGCAAGATTGCTTTACCAGCGCTAGAGACTCCGAAAGCGTGTCGCGAACACGCGCTGCATCAACGAAGCCTTAAGCCTGTCGGCCCCAGGATCGGCGTTCACGATCCGGAACCGACGCATGACCATCGCCCGTGTGCAGAGCTTCGCCTTTTTCGGCGTCGATGCCGTTCCGGTGACCGTCGAGGTGCAGATCTCGGGCGGGCTGCCCGCCTTTTTGATCGTCGGCCTCGCCGACAAGGCGGTGGGGGAGGCGCGCGAGCGGGTGCGTGCCGCCCTGACCGCGATGGGCCTGGCGCTGCCGCCCAAGCGCGTGCTGATCAACCTCGCCCCCGCCGACCTGCAGAAGGAAGGCAGCCACTTCGACCTGGCGATCGCCCTGGCGGTGCTGGCGGCGATGGAGGTGCTGCCGCGCGACGAGCTCGGCGGCTATGCGGCCCTCGGCGAGCTGTCCCTCGATGGCAGCGTCAACCCGGTGGCGGGCGTGCTGCCGGCGGCGATGGGCGCGTCCGCCCGGGATCTGGGCCTGATCTGCGCGCAGAGCCAGGGCGGGGAGGCCGCCTGGGTCGGCCGTATCGAGGTGCTGGCGACGCCCGACCTGCTGTCGCTGGTCAACCACTTCCGCGGCATCCAGGTGCTGAGCCCGCCGGTCGTGCCTGGCGTGGCCGATCCCGGCCGGAACCTGGATCTCGCCGACGTCAAGGGCATGGAAACCGCCAAGCGCGCGCTGGAGATCGCAGCCGCGGGCGGTCACAGCATGATGCTGATCGGACCGCCGGGTGCCGGCAAGTCGATGCTGGCGGCACGGCTGCCCGGCCTGCTGCCGGATCTTTCCCCGGAGGAGGCGCTCGGTATTAGGTAGCAAACACACCTAATATCACTGACGCCAACGATAAACACTTAGGTTAGTATCTAGCCCTTCAACGGAGGGCAGCATGACCGACTACGTTCTAACCGGGCTTGTGAAGCGCCGCGCCGAGATGGCCGGCGAGATCGAGGCGACCCACACAAAACTCAAGACGCTGCTGGAAGCCCTAAGCAGCCTGGACGCCACCATCACGCAGTTCGACCCCGGTTACAGCCCCGAAGGCATCCGCCCCAAGGCATTCCGCCCGCCCGAGGACTGGTCCAACTATGGCCAGATGGCCCGGCTGGTGCTGTCGATTCTGCGGCAAGCGCGAGAGCCGATGACGACGCGGGATCTGGCGGTGGAGCTGCTGGTGACCCGCGCTCTGGATAAGGATGACCGGAAGCTACTCGGGCTGATGGTCAAGCGGGTGGGGGTTTCGCTCCAGCGCCAGCGGGAGAATGGGCTGGTTCGGTCGGTGCCGGGGCCTGGAATCATGCTGCTGTGGGAGGTGGCGCGATAAACGCCAATATGCTAAACTCACAATTACGTGATGCTTCTGCGCGTCTGCATCAGGTCATATTTGTGAGCGTTGAGGCTCGGCGCTTAGCCAAAGGAAGTTATGCCTAATCGTCCAGATTATGACCGTATGCGCACCTATCTAAGCCGCGTACGCCGCGAGAATAATCTCTCGCGTCCGCCCATCAATCCGCGTGAGATAGCGGATAATTATGGGCTAAAAATTCAAGAGGTCGAATTCGAGGAACAATACGCGAATGTGGCTGGCTTCGTGGATTTTGCGGAGCGCGCTATCTATGTAAACGCAAAAGATCCGTTCAATCGACAAACATTTACGATAGCCCATGAGCTTGGGCACTTTCTAATGCACGAAGATATATACAAGCAAGACCCCTCGCAGTATCAGGTCTTGTTACGCATGCCAATCGGAGCAGAAACGGATCCCTTGGAAAAGGAAGCCAATGCTTTTGCGGCTCATCTTCTAGTGCCACGGGATGCACTGATTGATACTTATTCGTTCGGCTCGATCGATGATCTGGCGAACTATTTTGTAGTTTCTAAAGATGTCATCCGCGCGCGGATAGAGTTCGAAAAGGACAGGCTTGATCGGTCTGTGATTGCTAATGGAAGAAGGTCAGAAGCCTAAGTTAAGTGACGTCAAGAAAGGTATTACGAGACGGGCCAGCCCCGAGGATCTAAAGCAACAAGAAAACGACGCACGAACTACCCAGGAAGAAGCGGCAGAACATATTTCTGGCCTCAAAGCCTTCTACGCAATGAGGAAGGATTGGTCGACATTTTTGATGAGGTGTATTGGATGCTCTGTAATATTCCAGTTCAGTTTAGCTGCTTTAGTCGGATTAAATCTGCTTCACTACGAAAAGTATAAGTGGTTTTTGCCTTTAATAATTTCTACAAATTTTATTCAGATTCTGTCCCTTGCTGCCATCGTAGTTCGCTGGCTATTCAGCGGGGTAAGGCCTGACAAAGCTCTGCATGAGCTCTCAATTACCGCTGCCAGTAGCCTTTCCAGGTCCGCGACACAGGGTGCCCGAGCGCCGCGCCTGTAGCGGCCATGTGCAGCGCGCCATTAGTCTGGCGGCGATTGTCCTCCCTCCAAGCCATCTCGGCGGCATAGGCCAGCAGGTACTTGCCGCTGATATGGTGGTGCTGGCCCATCTCGGCGCGGCGCAAGCGGGAGAAGAAGCTCTCGGCTTGGTTCGTGCAGGCGCCGTCGAGGCTGAACGCCACTGAGTGATTGATCCGGCGCATCTCGAAGTGAGCGTGTAGCCCATCCCATCCACCAGCCTCGTCCGCATGGACGATTGAGCCCATGGCGATCCGGGTCCGGAGCAGGGCAACCGCGTCGCTCTCCTTACGAACGACCATCGGCAGGATCTTGCCGCCGCGCTCGCGGGCGACCACGACCGACTGGCGCTTGGCCGGGGTGCTGAGGCGACGGTCCTTGCGATCGGCCTTGATGTTCTCCTGCTTGGTGTGACCGCCGAAGTAGGCGCCATCGACCTCGACGACGCCAGACAGGGTGCCCTGGACCTGCTCAGCCGTCAGAGCCTCACGGAGCTTGTGAGCCAAGACAAACGCCGTCTTGTATTGAACGTCCAGATCCCGGCCGAGCTGCAGGGCAGAGATGCCCTTAACTGCGTTCACGAAGATGGCGATGGCTGCGAGATAGTCGCGGATGGCGAGCTTGCGGCTCGCGAAGATGGTCCCGCTGGTGACGCTGAACTGGTGGCCGCAGCCTTTGCACTTCCAAATGCGACGAGCAGCGTAGGTGTAGGTCTCGACGCAACCGCAACGGGGGCAAAAAGCAGCGCCATCGTTATTGGCGAACCGGATCGCCGTGAAGGTGGCGTGGGCGTCATCGTCCGACATGCGGAAGATGGCCTTGAGGCTCAGGGTCCGGGCGGCGGCAGAGAGAAGGAAGTGCTGCGACACGGTCTAGACCTCAACGCTTTTCGTTGAGGTAAGGTATATCCACGGTTCTGTGTCATGTCAACGCAAAACGTTGACCTTACGCTGATCCACCACTAAGCTGATTATATGATATCGGCGGAACAAAGTAGAGCTGCTCGGGCATGGCTCGACTGGAGCCAGGACGACCTTGCCAAGCGGGCAAGGGTGTCGCTCAGCACAGTGCGAGATTTCGAGAAAGGCCGCCGTGTGCCGATTCGAAACAACATGGACGCGATGCGGATAGCATTCGAAATGCAGGGCGTCTCGCTGTTGTTCCGCGGTGACGCCCCTTTAGGAATACAGGTCAGCACGCCAGATTAGAACGGGATCTCATCGTCCAGATCGCCGCCGGTTGGCTGCCACTCGCTAGGAGAGGGCTTCTCCTTGACCTTCGCTTTATTTTCTCGCTTCCACAGTGAATATGAATCCCAGTCTTCATACGACCGGTCCTCGTGTGAGTAATGGAGAGAGCGGCGGGCACCATAGCTGTTGTTGTTATCGCTGATCTTTCCTCGGTCTTTCGTGCTCATAGAGAATGTTAGTCCTCCTTCCGAAAGACTGACACTAGAAACTAGAATATGCTTTACTAACTCGGATGCAATAACGCGCAAGTCTCTTTCGTCGTCCAGACGACTATCTATTAGCTCTAATATATCAAATATACTGTCTCGCATTTGCAATGCTGTTTCAAGCAATCGCCGCGCTGCTTCGGTTTCGGACGAAATACTTTGGGATGCCTGATAGGCCCGAAGTTTCTCAACTAGCCCGACGGGAAGATTGTAGACCCGCCGCTCTGTTGCATCCTTTCGTTCAACGACTTCGTCATCCGCCATGACACCCCTCCAAGGCAGTTGTACAACCTATGCGCGTACAATCAGCTTGAAGGAGTGCACTGGGTTGTGCAATGGTGCTGACACCGCCAACAACTAGCTTCTGGTTTCCTGGTGAACTCGGCAAAAAGAAGTTGGTGGCTAACCGGAGCTATGGCGGCGGGACCGCCTGCAAGCAAGACCCCGCCGCTCAAGCTGCCACCCGCTGGAGAACGAAATGACGAATACGAAAATAACACCCTTCCTCTTTGAAGGCGAGGTGACAGTGCGGGTTGTCGATCGAGATGGCGTGCTCTGGTTCGTGGCAGCGGATGTCTGCCGAGCGCTAGGATTGGTCAACGCGGCGGACGCAGTGAGAGGCTTAGATGACGATGAGAAGGGTATAGATAGTAGCTATACCCTTGGGGGCAGTCAGGAGGTCATCGTGATCTCTGAATCGGGCCTCTACGCCCTGATCTTCCGTAGCCGGAAGCCTCATGCTCTCCGGTTCAGGAAGTGGGTCACGTCGGAAGTGCTGCCTAAGCTCCGGGCGCAAGGCAGTTACAATATGACCTCAGGACTGCCGCTCACTGCTATCTCAGAGGCCATGAAGCTGCGGATGATTCGGGAGGCGCGGCAGACGTTCGGTACCCGTGCATCGGCTGATCTCTGGTTTAGCCTTGGCCTCCCGATCGTGCCGGGGATGAGCCTACGGCCGGTCCAAGCCGATATGTTCATCGCTTGGACACCGCCCGGTGGATCTTTGTCCGCGCCTAACTGACCATCAGGCCGGCCTTGTGGAAGCAGGCCGGCCTTACTCACCTCCGGTATTAGGTAGCAAATACAACCCATCGCCTCCAACGGTATCCGTTGACGTTGGTGTATTTGCTACCTAATACCGGAGGCGCTGGAGGTCAGCACCATCCACAGCATCGCCGGCCTGCTGCAGGACGGCAAGCTGGTCAAGCGGCCGCCGTTCCGCGAGCCGCATCATTCCGCAAGCCAGGCCGCGATCGTCGGCGGCGGT
>CAXTZG010000071.1:0-20678 GCA_964248625.1 uncultured Acetobacteraceae bacterium
CGCTGCCGATCCTGCCGACGCTGGGCGCGCTGCGTGCGTCGCTGCTCGATGCCGAGCTGGCGCTGACCGGCGGCGCCTCGCCGCGCATCTCGCCGTTTCCCGAGCTCAGGGACTGCGCCAGCCTGCTGCAGCGCGCGGGCTTTGCCCTGCCCGTCGCCGACTCCGACGTGCTCCGGCTCAGCTACGCGACCCCGCTGGCGCTGCTGCGCGACCTTCGCGCCGCCGGTGAAGCCAATGCCATCCGCCTGCGGGACCGGCGGACCCCCGCGCGCGCCCTGATCGCCACGGCACTCGGCGCGCTGCCGACCGGACCGGACGATCGCCTCGACGTGCCGCTGCATCTGGCGATGATGACCGGCTGGGCGCCATCGCCGGACCAGCCGAAGCCGCTCAGGCCCGGCCAGGCCACCGTGCGGCTGGAAGACGCGCTGGCGGCCATGCCCGATCCGTCCTGACCGGCTCCTCGCGGCCGGCGTCGATAGTGCCGGTGGCGGACGCATGCTAGATCCCTGCACCCTCACCGCCTGCAAGGATCAGCCCATGTCCCGTCCGCGTTTCGAGAGGGTCCGGTTGCCGGTCGGCGTCGCCTGCCTCGCCCTCGGCCTGGCGGTCTCGGCCTGCAGCGGCAGGACGGTTCTGGCCCCCGCCTCGGCTCCGCCGCCCGACGCGAAGCCGGCCCTGGCGGCCCCGCCCGCCTCGATGATGACGCCGCCGGGCTACTGACCGGCGGCATCAGCCTCCGGTCAGGCTCATGTGCCGCGACAGGCCTGGCGTCTGCTCGCGTCCGCCGATGACGAAGTCATGGCCCCGGGGCTTGCGCGCCACGGCCAACCGGATCTGCGCCATCAGCGCCGGCTCGTCCGATCCGTCGCGCAGCGGCCGACGGAGATCGGCCGCGTCGTCCTGGCCGAGGCACAGATACAGCATTCCCGTGCAGGTCAGCCGCACGCGGTTGCAGCTTTCGCAGAAGGTGTGGGTCATCGGCGTGATGAAGCCGAGCCGCCGACCGGTCTCGGCCACGCGCACGTATCGTGCCGGGCCTCCGGTCCGAAACGGGATCTCCTGCAGCGTCCAGCGCCGCTCCAGCCGGGCCCGCACGACCGACAAGGGCAGGTAGCGGTCGGTCCGGTCCTCGCCGGTATCGCCCATCGGCATGGTCTCGATCAGGCAAAGGTCGGCGCCGACCTGGCCGCACCAGGCGAGCATCGAGTCGATCTCGTCCTCGTTGGTGTCGCGCATCGCCACCATGTTCACCCGGACCGCGAGCCCTTCCTCGCGCGCCGCCTCGATGCCTTCCAGCGTCCGCTCCAGCCGCCCGAGGCGGGTGATGGCGCGAAACCGGCCGGGATCGAGCGTGTCGAGACTGACATTGATCCGGCGGATGCCCGACAGGCGCAGCAGCGGCGCGAAGCGGGCAAGCTGGCTGCCATTGGTGGTGATCGTCACCTCGTCGAGGCCGGGCTCGCCGTCCGGGCGGCCCAGCCAGTTGCCGAGCTCGCCCAGGAAATCCTCGATTCCCCGCCGCACCAGCGGCTCGCCGCCGGTCACGCGCATCCGCCGCGTGCCGAGCCGGATGAAGGCGCCGCAAAGGCGGCCGAGCTCCTCGAACGTCAGCACGTCCGGCTTTGGCAGGAACACCATGTCCTCGGCCATGCAGTAGACGCAGCGCATGTCGCAGCGATCGGTGACCGACACCCGCAGGTAGCTGACGTGACGGCCGAACGGATCGATGAGGGGAGCGGTCATGGTGTCCTGTGGATCGGGCGGAGCTCGGCTCCGCGACCGGCATGGTCTGCAGATTGGCGCCTATCGCAGAATGTCGAGGTCCACCAGCGCCGCGTTGATCAGGACCTTGCCCTGGTGCTCGAAGTTCACGGTGATCCGCGATCCGATCGCCGACTGCACCTGCCCGTCGCCCCATTCCGGCCGGCCCGGGTGGCGCACCCACTGGCCGGGCTCGATCATCGATCGGTCGGAACGCTGTTCTGCCATCGGCCTGTCAACGCCGGCACCGCGGCGCGGTTCTGGTTTACGAATTGTTCGCAATCCCGTGCGCATCATCGGCACCGACAACATGCCCGATGGAGCTCAGGTTGGACGACCTTCTGGCCGAATTTCTGACTGAGGCCTCCGAAAGCCTCTCGGAGCTCGATCTCGCCGTGGTGCGGCTCGAGCGCGCTCCGAACGATCAACCCACCCTTTCCCTCATCTTCCGCATCGTGCACACCATCAAGGGCACCTGCGGCTTCCTCGGCCTGCCACGGCTCGAGCGAGTGGCACATGCCAGCGAGACGGTGCTCGACCGGCTCCGCAACGGCAGCCTCGCGATCTCGTCGGACGGGATCGGCCTCATCCTGGCCGCGATCGACCGGATCCGATTGATCATCGACACCCTCAGCCGCACGGAAGCGGAACCGGCGGGCGACGATGCACCGCTGATCGCCCAGCTGAACGCGCTCGCCGACGGCGACGCCCCCACCGCAGCGCCTGCCATCCCCACGCCTGCCGCCGCGATCCCGGTGCCGTCGCCGACGCTGGCGCTCGAGCCGGCGTCCCTCCCGGCCGACATGGCTGCCGCAGCACCCGCCGCCGGACCCGCCGCAGAGCATGCCGGCGATCCGCCCGCCTCGCGCGGCCAGACAATCCGGGTCTCGGTCGACGTGCTGGAAACGCTGATGACGCTGGTCAGCGAGCTGGTGCTGACCCGGAACCAGTTCCTGCAGCAGCTCCGCTCGAGCGGCGACTCCGAGCTGACCGGTCCGGTGCAGCGCCTGTCCCACCTCACCACCGAGCTGCAGGAAGGCGTCATGAAGACGCGCATGCAGCCGATCGGCAACGTCTGGAACATGCTGCCGAGGCAGGTGCGCGACCTGGCGCACGAGCTCGGCAAGCGCGTCGACCTCGTCATGCACGGCGCCGAGACCGAGCTCGACCGGCAGGTGCTTGAGCTGATCAAGGACCCCCTCACCCACATGATCCGCAACAGCGCCGATCACGGGCTCGAGACGCCTGCCGAGCGCGAGCGCGCCGGCAAGCCCGCGACCGGCACCATCACCCTGAGTGCCCGTCACGAAGGCGGCCATGTCGTCATCGAGATCGAGGATGACGGCCGCGGCATCGACGTGGCCCGGATCGCCGCCAAGGTGATCTCGCAAGGCATGGCCACGCGCGCCCAGCTCGACACCATGAGCGAGCAGGACATCCGTCACTTCATCTTCCAGCCCGGCTTCTCCACCGCCGCCGCGGTCACCTCCGTTTCCGGGCGCGGCGTCGGCATGGACGTGGTCAAGACCAACATCGAGCAGATCGGCGGGATGATCGAGCTTCACAGTGTGTTCGGGCGCGGCAGCCGCTTCCTGATCAAGATCCCGCTGACGCTCGCCATCATCTCGGCCCTGATCGTCGGCGCCGCCGGCGAGCGCTTCGCCATTCCGCAGGCCAGCGTCGTCGAGGTGGTGCTGCCGGGCGCGCAGGCCGATATACGCATGGAGACGATCGACGGCGCGGCCGTGCTGCGCCTGCGCGAACGGCTGCTGCCGCTCATCCGGCTCAGCACCCTGCTGCAGCTGCCCCCGCCGCCGTCGCAGCTGCCGACCACCGACATGGTCGCAGTGATCGCCATCGGCGGCGCACGTCTCGGATTGATCGTCGACGGCGTGTTCGACACCGAGGAGATCGTCGTCAAGCCGGTGGCGCAGGTGCTGCGGCACATCCCGCTGTTCGGCGGCAACACCATCCTGGAGGATGGTGCCGTCATCATGATCCTCGATCCGACGGGCATCGCCCGTCATGCGGGCCTGGATGCCGCCCGCAAGGATGCGGCACGTGCGCGACCGGACGACGACGTCGCGGTTTGCGACCGGATCGACATGCTGCTGGTCCGTGCCGGAGCCGGCGCGCCGAGGGCATTGCCGCTGTCGCTGATCTCGCGGCTCGAAACCTTCGCCACCGAACGGCTCGAGGTGTCCGGCGATCGCGTCGTCGTCCAGTACCGGAACGAACTGATGCCGATCGTCGCGATCGACGAGGCCATCGACATGACCTCGCTCGCGGCGAACGCCGACAGGAAGACGGCCCATCCGGTGCTCGTGTTCGACAATGGCGGCAAGCCGGTCGGGCTGATGGTCGAGAAGATCCTGGATGTCGTGAACATCGAGTTGCACGTGGAGCTCGGCAGCGACCGCCAGGGCGTGCTCGGCACGGCGATCATCGCCGGCTGCGCCACCGACATCGTCGATCCCGCCTTCTGGCTGACCCGGGCGTCGGGCAACTGGTTCCGCAGCCAGACCGCAGCCAGCCGACAAAGGCAGCGCCTGCTGGTCGTCGACGACAGCAGCTTCTTCCGCCAGCTGCTGGCGCCGAGCCTGTCTGCTGCCGGCTACGACGTCACCCTCGCTGACTCGGCCGAGCGGGCGCTGGCGATGCAGGAGGCGGGACGCAGCTTCGATGCCATCGTCTCCGATCTCGAGATGCCGGGCCTCGGCGGCCTCGGCTTCGCGCGCACGATCCGTGCCGGCGGCCGATGGTCGACGCTGCCGATGCTGGCCCTGACCGCAAGCGATGCGGCGGGGGAAGCGCGCGCCGCCGGCTTCACCGACACCATCCGCAAGTTCGAGCGCGACACGCTGCTGCTCAGCCTCAAGCAGTGCCTGTCGCAGCCCGTCGACGCCTGAAGGAACGCGACCATGCCCGCCCAACACGACCAGACCAGCCGCGGCGATCCGCGCGGCAGCGCCCGACGCGATGATGCGGCGGACGACCAGCAGGAACAGGGCTTCGTGACGCTGACGCTGGCAGGCCAGCTTTGCGGCGTCCCGGTGCTGGCGGTCCGCGAGGTCATCACCGACAGCAAGATCGTCCGGGTTCCGCTGGCACCCCCGGAGATCGCCGGCAACATCAACCTGCGCGGCCGGATCGTCATCGCGGTCGACACGCGCCGCCGCCTCGGTCTCGAACCGGCGCCCGACATGGCCCAGCGCATCGCGCTGGTGGCGGACCTGAACGGAGAGCTCTTCGCCCTGCTGATCGATCAGGTGCAGGAGGTGCTGAGTTTGCGTGCGGACATGATCGAGGACACGCCCCCCAACCTGTCCAGCACCTGGCAGGAATTCAGCAAGGGGGTGTTCCGGCTGCCCGAGCGCCTCATGGTGGTGCTGGATATCGGCAAGCTCCTGGCGCTGCCGACATGAGCGCCCCGACCGGACCCCAGCTCTGCCTGATCATCGACGACAGCCGCACCGTGCGGCGCATCGCCCGGCGGATCATCGAGGAGGCGGGCCTGCGCGCCGCGGAGGCAGCCGACGGCGACGAGGGGCTGGATGCCTGCCGCAGCCTGCGGCCGGACTACGTCCTGCTCGACTGGAACATGCCGCGCGTGAACGGCATCGAATGTCTCAAGGCGATCAGGCGGGAGTTCGGCGACACGACGCCGCAGGTGATCGTCTGCACCACCGAGAACGACCCCGAACACATCGTCATCGCGATCGAGGCAGGTGCCCAGGAGTTCATCATGAAGCCGTTCGACGCCCAGATCCTCCTGGGCAGGCTGGCCGAGGTCGGCGCCCGGCTCGGAGCATCCGCTTGATCCCGCTCCGCCCCGGCCCTGCGGTCACCCCGACGGCCGTCCCATCCGCCCCAGGCCGACGCGTCAGGGTGATGATCTGCGATGATTCGAGCGTCATCCGCGCCCTGATCGCCCGCGCACTGGGGGAGGACCCGGACATCGAGGTGGTAGCGAGCGTAGCCAACGGCGCGCTCGCCGTCGACTCGCTCAAACGCATCCCGGCCGACATCGTGCTGCTCGACGTCGAGATGCCGGTGATGGACGGCCTGACCGCATTGCCGCTGCTGCTGCAGGTCGATCCCACGGTCCGCATCATCGTCGCATCCGCCCTGACCAGCACAGGCGCTGCGACCGCGATCCGCGCCATCCAGGCGGGCGCTGCCGACTGCCTGCACAAGCCACGCGCCGATACGCGCGACAGCTTCGCGCACGACCTGCGCAGCCGGGTCCTCGGCCTTGGTCGCCGGAAGCTCGGACAGTTGTCGGCACCGACCGCCATCCGCGCAGCCGTCCCGTCGATCCAGCTGCGGCCTGCCGCCGGCCGGACCCCGCTGCTGCTCGCCGTCGGCAGCTCGACCGGCGGGCCGCAGGCGCTGTTCACGCTGTTCGGCGGACTGACCCGCCGGCTGACGCAGCCGGTCGTCGTGACCCAGCACATGCCGCCGCTGTTCACCCGCAGCCTCGCTGAGCATCTGGCGCGGCTCGGCCACCGACCCTGCGTGGAGGCCGAGGACGGCATGCCGCTGCTGCCCGATCGCGTGCACGTGGCACCGGGAGACCGGCACCTCCTGGTCGAAGCCGTCGGCGATCGGCTGGTGGCCCGGATCACGACCACGCCGCCGGTGAACTCCTGCAGGCCGTCGGTCGATCCGATGCTGCGCAGCGCGGTCGCGGCCTGCCAGGGTCGCGTCCTTGCCGTGATCCTCACCGGCATGGGCCGCGACGGCGCCGCGGGCGCGCGGTGCGTGGTCGAGGCAGGCGGCGCCGTGCTGGCGCAGGACGAGAACAGCAGCGTCGTCTGGGGGATGCCTGGCGCCGTCGCGCGGGAAGGCCTGTGCCATGCGGTGCTGCCGCTGGACCGGCTGGCCGCGAAGGTGAGCGAACTCGCGGTGGCGGCATGAACGGTTTTGATGCCATCGCCGCCGCGCTCAGGGCCCGTTCGGGCCTCGCCCTGGGCGCGGACAAGGGCTACCTCGTGCAGGCGCGCCTGGAGCCGATCCTGAGGCGGCGGTCGTTCACGAGCCTTGTCGTGCTGGCCGACCGCATGCGCACCGACCCGGCGCTGGAACGCGAGGTGGTCGAGGCGATGACGACCAACGAGACGCTGTTCTTTCGCGACGGCCGCCCGTTCGACCATCTTCGTGACGTCACGCTGCCGATGCTGCACGGCAGCCGGCCGCGAGGCATCCCGCTTCGCATCTGGTCAGCCGCCGCCTCGACCGGACAGGAGGCCTACTCGCTCGCCATGCTGATCAGCGAGATGGGTGCCGCCCTGGCCGGTCGGTCGATCGAGATCGTCGGCACCGACATCGCCCGCGAGCCGCTGGCCCGCGGCGAGCAGGGTCTCTATTCGCAGTTCGAGGTGCAGCGGGGCCTGCCGGCCCGGCTCCTGGTCAAGTATTTCAAGAAGGAGGATACCGGCTGGCGGATCAACCGGCAGCTCCGCGACATGGTCCGGTTCCGCGAATGGAACCTCCTGTCCGATCTGTCGGGCCTCGGCCGCTTCGACGTCATCTTCTGCCGCAACGTGCTCATCTACTTCGACCAGCCGACCAAGGCCCGGACGTTGGATGCGATCTCACGGCAGCTGGCGCCGGACGGGGTGGTCTATCTCGGCGGCGCCGAGACCGTGCTCGGCCTCAACAGCGCTCTCGCGCCGATGGCGGGCGGTCACGGCATCTTCCAGAAGGCGCCGGCGCCGGCCGCCCTCGCCACCGTCGGCTGAGCACAGACCCGAGCGGCCTCAGGCGGCGGCAAGCTGCTGGCGCAGCTCGTCGTCGTCGACCAGCAGGTCGCGGTCGTAGCAAAATCCCGCGGCGGCGGGCTCCTCGCGCTGGCGGCACCGGACCTCGCGGAAGCTGTGGCCGAACAGGTTGGCCAGGAACCAGAAGAAGGTGTCGGGCATGCACTCGCCCGTGAACAGCAGCGCGCGCGCCAGCATCGAGGCGAACACCAGGCTGGTCATCCCCGCACCCATCGCGCCCGCGACCACACGGGCATCGCGGATCGTGGCAATCTGCTGCAGCAGCGGCAGGCGCGAGGCGGCAGGATGTGGTAGCCCTGCTCCCGGGCGAGCCCGTCCACGTGCTCCGGGTCGGCGAAGTTGCGCCTGAAGCCGGCGCCGCGGGCGACAAAAACGCGCTCATGCCCGAGGCCGGTCACGCCATGCAGCAGCCGCTCGTGGCAGTCGCGCACCAGGGGCGACACGTAGATGCCGTGCTCGGTCATGCCCTCGACCAGGATCACCGCGCGCACGCGCACCGGCCAGGGTCCGGCGACCCTGACCCGGGTGTCGGCGACGCCGAGGCGCCGCAGGCTGGTCTGCATCACCTCGCCCAGCTGCGGGTCCGACACGTTGTGCAGCAGCAGCCCGATTGTGGGATCGCGCCAGCGGTCCAGCACGAGATGCAGCCTCGGCAGCATCTCCATCAGCCAGTGGCCGTCGTTGCCGGCGCCGCGCTTCACGCCCAGCACGAGAGGCAGGTCGTGCACGTCGACGCCTCCCTCTGCGATCGCCGCGCGCACCTGCTCCGTCGCCCAGCCGGTCTCGCCCGCGCTGTGCTGGGTGATGCTGGGCCGATACAGCGCACCCTCGCTGTCGAACACCAGGCCCTCATAGGCGACGAACACGTCGCGCAGCAGCCAGACCCGGATGTCGCGCGATGCGAACGTCCGCTGGCGCTGCGCCCAGCATGCCTCGACGATCGATCACGGGATGCGCTCGGGGTGAACGATGTCGGGTGGCTCGGTCGAGACGCCGGGGGAAACGATCCGCATCAGCAACGCCGCCGGCGGCGGGTCGAGGACGGGCGGGGGACGCGAGCCCCCCCCTATCCGTCCGCCTCAATGACCGGCATTGTCTCCGGAGAAGTCCGGCGCCGTTATGCCGGACAGCTCGAGCTGGCGTGCCAGTTCGGACTGCAGCCGCGCCAGCGCCTGCCCGCTGCTGCCCTCGGCGCGCGCGACCAGCACGGCCTGGGTGTTGGAAGCGCGCAGCAGCCACCAGCCGTCATCGTTGCGGACCCGCACCCCGTCGATCGACGAGACCTGCGCACCCGCGCCGCCGGAGGCCGCGAGGCGGGCGGCGACCTGCTCGATCACGGCGAACTTGGCGGTGTCGTCGCAGTCGAAGCGAAGCTCCGGCGTGCTGACCGAGTGCGGCAGCGCCTCCCTGACATCGGACAGCGGATGGTCCATCCGCGCCACGATGCCGAGCACGCGCACGGCGGCGTAGAGGGCGTCGTCGAAGCCGTACCAGCGATCGGCGAAGAACACGTGGCCCGACATCTCGCCCGCCAGCGGACTGCCGGTCTCGGCCATCTTCGCCTTGATCAGCGAATGGCCGGTCTTCCACATCAACGGCTGGCCTCCGGCGCGCGCGACCTCGTCGAACAGGACCTGGCTCGCCTTGACGTCGGCGATGATGGTGGCGCCGGGGTGGGTCTTCAGCACGTCGCGGGCAAGGACGATCAGCAGCTGGTCGCCCCACAGGATCCGGCCCTTGTTGTCGACCACGCCGATGCGGTCGGCATCCCCGTCGAAGGCGATGCCGATGTCGGCCCCCTTGTCGACCACGGCGGCAATCAGCTGCTCGAGATTCTTCGGGATGGTGGGATCGGGATGATGGGCAGGAAACGTGCCGTCGATCGCCCCGTTCAGCACGGTATGCTGGCCCGGCAGCGCGCGGACCAGCCGCTGCAGGATCTCGCCGGCCGAGCTGTTGGCGTTGTCCCAGACCACCTTGAGGATGCGGTCGCCGCCATCCCAGTCGGAAATCAGCCGCGCGACATAGTCGTGCGCTACATCGACCGGGCGATCGCTGCCGGCCGTCTCGGCCACCACCTCGCCATCGGCGGCAAGACGGCCGAGCTGCTGGATCTGCGCGCCGAAGAACGGCTTGCGGCCCAGCATCATCTTGAAGCCGTTATAGTCCGGCGGATTGTGACTGCCGGTCACCATGATGCAGCCGTCGGTCGCCAGCGTGGTGGCGGCATAGTAAAGCATTGGAGTCGGGCCGCAGCCGACGCGCAGCACCTCGATGCCGGACGCCTTCAGGCCCTCCACCAGCGCCGTCTCGAGCTCGGGCGAAGACAGGCGGCCGTCACGGCCGACGGCAACCGTGCGTCCCGCCTGGCCGGCCACGATGCTGCCGAAGGTACGCCCGATCGCGAAGGCATCGGCAGGATGCAGGCTCTGGCCGACGATGCCGCGAATGTCGTATTCGCGCAGACTAGTCGGCTCGAACCGGTGGCCGAACGCCATCAGAGAACGCCGACGTAGTTCTTGAGGAACTCCCTCACCGCCGGCCCGAGGTCCGGACGCTCCAGCGCGAAGGCGATCTGCGCCTCCAGGAAGCCGATCTTGTCGCCGCAATCGAAGCGGCGGCCCTCGTAGCGCAGGCCGTGGAACGGGCCATGACCGATCATCTTGGCCATCGCATCGGTGAGCTGCACCTCGTTGCCGGCGCCGCGCTCCAGCTTGCCGAGATGCTGCATCACGTCGGCGGTCAGCACGTAGCGGCCGATGATCGACAGGTTGGATGGCGCATCCTCGGGCTTCGGCTTCTCGACCAGGCCGGTCACCTCGACCATGCGGCCGTCATCCTCGCCGATCTTGAGAATGCCGTAGCGGTTGGTGTGCTCGCGCGGCACCTCGGTCACCGCCACGACGCTGCCGCCGGTCTGGTGGTAGGCGTCGGCCAGCTGCTTCAGGCACGGGGTCTTGGACAGCACGATGTCGTCGGGCAGCAGGATCGCGAACGGATCGTCGCCGATAAAGGAGCGCGCGCACCAGATGGCGTGGCCGAGGCCGAGCGGCTCCTGCTGGCGCACGGCCACGATCGAGCCCGGCTGCATGCTGGCTTCCTGCAGCGCCGCCAGGGCTTCGGGCTTGTTGCGCTCCTTGAGCGTCGCCTCGAGCTCGTAGGCGCGGTCGAAATACTCGACCAGCGCGGTCTTGCCGCGGCCGGTGATCATGCAGAACTGCTCGATCCCTGCAGCACGCGCCTCGTCGATCGAATACTGGATGAGGGGCCTGTCGACGACCGGCAGCATCTCTTTGGCCATCGCCTTGGTCGCCGGCAGGAACCGCGTGCCGAGGCCCGCGACCGGGAGGACTGCCTTGCGTAAGGGCTTGATCACGTTGTCTACCTTCCCCTCGGAAGCCGCTGGAACATCGGCATGGTGATGACAGGACGGTGCCACGGGGTCGCCGCAACTGCAATCCTAGACGTAACGATCGATTTAGGAGGACAACCCGGCGAAGCGGCGGACCCGGCAACTGCACGTGTCGCGCAAGCATCGGAGAGAGGAGTTTGGTGCGGTCGAGAAGACTCGAACTTCCACGAGGTTTCCCCCACAAGCACCTCAAGCTTGCGCGTCTACCATTCCGCCACGACCGCACCGTGACATCCCGTTGCCCGTGGGCCATATCGGGAGCGACGGAGGGCCTATAGACGATGGATGCCGACACGGCAATCGCCGATCAGCCGGCATCGTCGGCCGGACCCGTCTGGCTGCGCAGCGACCGGCTGGTGCCGTATCCGGACGCCATCGTCCGGATGCGCGACGCCGTGGCGCGGCTGCGGGACGGCGACGGCGCCGAAACGGTCTGGCTGCTGGAGCATCCGCCGACCTTCACCGCCGGCACTTCCGCGCGACCGGACGACCTGTTCAACCCCTTGGGGTTCGAGACTTTCGAGGCCGGGCGGGGCGGACAATGGACCTATCACGGGCCCGGCCAGCTGGTGGCGTATGTGATGCTGGACCTGCAGCGGCCGCACGGCCCGGTGCCGCCGCGCGACGTGCGGGCCTATGTGCGGGCGCTGGAGCGATGGCTGATCGCAGCCCTGGCCCGGCTCGGCGTCATTGCCGGGCGGCGCGAGGGCCGGGTCGGGGTATGGGTCGCGGACGCGGACGGACGCGACAGCAAGATCGCCGCGCTCGGCGTTCGCATGACGCGCTGGGTGAGCTGGCACGGGGTCTCGCTCAACATCGACCCCGAGCTCGGGCATTTCGACGGGATCGTGCCCTGCGGGATCCGGGAGCATGGCGTGACGAGCCTGCGCGCACTGGGCCTCGGCGCGACGCGAGCGCAGGTGGAAACGGCGCTGCGGGAAAGCTGGTCCGGCTGCTTCGGCGACGCCGAGCCGACATCCTGAAGCAGCGGGATCTGTCCAGCCGGGACGCCGGGTCAGCCTAGTTGAAGAATCGCCTACGCCCAGACGCGCGGCGATTCCTGAGGAACGGCATGGCCGATGCCAGGCAGGAGCCGACGTTCGTAGCGGCCGGTGAAAATGCGCCTCGTGTTCCGTCGAGGATGAAGGCGGATCGACGGCATCGCTTGCGCCGTCGAAGGTGATGGTCGCCACGGCGACCGTCGGCCTGGCCGCGATCGCGGTCTCCATCGCCTGAAGTGCTGGATCGCCCGCGGCACGTCCCGTGCGATGGCGGTAGGAGTGAATGACCACGTCGACGAAGTCCGGATTGTCGAAGGAGCCGGCCGATCGCCCATAGACTGCGTCTTCCCATCGCCAATCGGGCGACCACAGGCGACGTCCTTCGTCCGGCGCCATCGGCTTGCCGGCAGCGGCGATATCCTGCAGCACGTAGCCGCCTGCATTGACCAGACCGGCCACCCGGTCCGGCGCCAGGGCCGCGAGCACGCAGGCCGCCCGGCCGCCCCAGTCGAAGCCCGAGACGATGGCGCCCGATGCCGAGTGCGTCCATCAGATCGAGTGCGTCCTGCGCCAGCGCCGCCTGCTGACCCGAGCGCATGGTATCGGCAGACAGAAAGCGCGTCGGCCCGTAGCCGCGCAGATAAGGCACGATCACGCGCCGACCTGCCGCCGCCAGAACAGGCGCCACCTCGGCGTACGCCTGAGGATCGCAAGGAAAGCCATGCAGGAGCAGCACCGCCGGCCCGGCTGCCGGTCCCCACTCCCCGCACGCAATGGACAATGTCGCGGTCGTGACGGTGAGATGGCGCATGGTCCGGCCTTCCCGGAACCGGCCGACGAACGCCGACTACCCGTCCCGACCGGCGGGGTGACGATCCGCTGCCAGATCCGACGCCTGCCGCAACGCGTCGTCGAGCGCCTTCTCTCGCTGCTCGGCATTGAGGGCGACGCCTTCGGCCACGATCGCCTCGACCTCCGGGATGCCGATGAAGGCGAAGGTGCCGCGGAGATAGGACTCCGCATGCTCGAACGCCGCATAGGGCGATCCGGCTCCATAGAAGCCGCCGCGTGACAAGGCGAGGATCACCCGCTTGCCGCCGGCAAGGCCCACCGGACCGTCTGCCGTGTAGTGGAAGGTCTTCCCGGCAACCACGACCCGGTCGATCCAGGCCTTCAGCTGGCTTGGAATGGTGAAATTGTAGAGCGGCGCGCCGATCACGACGATGTCGGCTGCGAGGAACTCGTCCAGGGCGGCTCCGCCGAGAGCCAGCTCCTCCTGCTGCGCCTGGTCATGTTGGACGTCCGGCTTCTGGCCGGCCAGATACGATCCGGACAGATGCGAGATCGGAGCCGCGGCCAGGTCGCGCCCGACGACGCGGAGATCGTGATGCAGCGCCTGCAGACGTGCGACGACGGCAGCCGATACCGTCCGGGTGACCGAGTTCTCGCCAAGAATGCTGGAATCGATGTGCAACAGGTTCATCGGGTGAGGTTCCCATTCGGAGGCTGGACGCTAGTGCGGTGCTAGGAGGATGAGGCGGGCGGCGAGAACAGGCTCGGGTCGAAGGTCTGCCCGACCTCCTGGTCGTAGAGATGGAAGCGGGTGCGGTGGCGCTCGGCGTCCACGGCCTCCAGACCGGACAGGAGCAGCGAGCCGTCGGGGCGCACCACGAAGAACAAGGTCAGCAGGCCTTGCGCCGGGTTGCTGGAGCGCGTCAGCGAGAGCTGCAGGGCACCCGGGGTGCGCTGGACGTCGGTGACATCGACCTCGCCGGACAGATGCACCGGCCCCGACAGCAGCAGGCCGAGCGGATTGGCGGACAGCGAAACCCGCGTGATGGACGCCGTCGCGGCGTCGCGCATCGTCAGCCGGCCGTGCGTCGCCACCACGATCCGGGGGGATGGGGTGAGATAGTCGAGGCGGAGATGGCCGGTCTCGAACCAGGCGACGCCGCTGGCGCTGCCGTTGTCGGGACCGAGCTGCAGGAAGCGCGCCTTGAGGCCGCGCATGGTGTCGAGCGCCGCCTGCGCCTGGTCGATGCCGGCCTGCTCGCCGGCCGTATGCGGCGTGACCGGGGCCCCGAGCGCGCAGGCGCCGAGCAGGCCGCACAGCAGAGCCAGTCCCGCCGGAGGCAGGCGGCGCCGGTGGCGCGCGTGCATCGCCGAGCCGCTCAGGCCGCGGGCGACGCGGTCTCGCGCGTCCGCGCCGGATCCTCCAGATCGTAGAACAGCCGGTCGATGCGGGAGAAGTTCGGGTTGAAGAACGGGTCGCTCTTGAAGAACGGCTTGTCGCCCCAGCGCTCGTACATGGTCTGCTGCTCGCGGAAGAAGCGGGCTTCCTGATCCGGCCGCATGTCGCTGCCGCGCGACAGGCTCTCATGATGCTCGGCGATGAAGTCGGCGCACCAGACGATGCGGTGGCCGCTGTCATGAACCTTCAGGCACAGATCCACGTCGTTGTAGGCGACCTTGAGGTGCTCCTCGTCGAAGCCGCCGACCGCACGGAACACGTCCGCGCGGATCAGCATGCAGGCGGCGGTGACGGCCATCAGGTCGTGGCTGAGGCGGCCGCGGCCGATATAGCCGTAGTCGTCGTCGGGAATGCCGAGATGGATATGCGCCGCCACCCCGTGCGTGCCGACCACCACGCCCGCATGCTGCACGGTCTTGTTGGGGTAGAGGAACTTGCCGCCGACGATGCCGATCCTGTCATCCGACAGCGCCTCGCCGAGGATGCGGTCGAGCCAGCCATCGTCGGTGATGAACACGTCGTTGTTCATGAACACGAAGAACTCGGCGTCGTTGTCCCGCGTGGCCAGGTTGTTCAGGCGCGAGTAGTTGAACTCCTCGATCACGTCCAGCACGCGGACGTTCTCGATCGCGCGGATGTCCTTGAAGAACTTCTTTGCCTCCGGCGAGGTCGACCAGTTATTGACCAGCACGATCTCGAAATGGTCGTAGGCGGTGTTCTCGAGCAGGCAGGCGACGCAGTGCCGGGTGGTCTCGATCTGGTCGCGGAACGGGATGATGATCGAGATCTTCGGGTGGCGCTGCGGGGTCCACTGCACGCCGTAGATGGTCAGCCCGTTGATCGAAGACACCTCCGCCACCTGTCCCAGGCGCTTCAGGTGGTCGCCGACAGCGCGCACGCCCGCATCGACCGCGTAGCCCTTCTTCGATACGTCGGCTGCCGTCGAGTTCGGAGTGATGCGCCAATGATACAGCAGCTCGGGCACGTGCACGATCTGCGACGGCGACAGCACCTCGGAGCAGCGCAGGATGAAGTCGTGGTCCTGGGCGCCGTCATATTCCTTCTTCAGCAGCCCGACCGTGCGCATCGTCGCTGTCTCCACCACGGTGAGATGGCAGACATAGTTGCAGCCGAGCATGTAGCGGTAGTTCCAGTCAGGCTTCAGGTTCGGCTCCAGGAAGTATCCCGCCTGGTCGATCTTGTCCTCGTCCGAATAGAGCAGCTTGGCGCCGGTGCGCTGGGCGGTGCGGATCATCACCTCGAGGGCCACGTCGACGATCATGTCGTCATGGTCGAAGAACACCGTATATTCGCCGATCGAGGCCTCCATGGCGATGTTGGTCGCCTTGGCGATGCCCACGTTCTTCTTCGAGCGGATGCAGCGGATGCGCTTGTCGGCAGCACAAAACTCGTCGATCTTGTCCGACACCTCCTTCGACTTGGAGCCGTCATCGACGATGACGAGGTCCCAGTTCTCGTAGGTCTGGGCGACCACGCTCTCGATCGCGGCGACGAAATCCGACAGCAGCGGCTTGTAGGTCGGCACCATGACGGTGACCAGCGGCTCGGCCGGCAGGGTGCCCGCCTGCTTCAGCGCGCGCCGTTCGGCCGCGACGCGGGCACGCAGGTTCTCGTAGTAGCGACGCGCCCAGCGGTCATAGTCGCCCAGATGGTAGCCCTGGCTCGGCAGCAGCGTGGTGATCTCGCGCCGCAGCCGCTCCATGTCGGCATACATGCGGCTCATGTCGTTGGCGATCGAGACCAGCTTGCCTTCCAGGAAGTTCGACACGGTCGCCGTGACGAACGGGCTGTTGTCGAGCTCGATCATCTCGGGCAGCAGGAAGAACCGGAAGGTCTGCGCGTAATCCTTCTGGAACGCGTGCGGGATCGCGAACTCGAAGCCGCAGTTCGGATCGCAGCCGAGCACGTTGCCGACATCGCGGCGGAAGCGATCCGCCTTGATCTGGGCGATCCTGACGTTGTCGCAGGTGATCAGGACGTCGCAGCGCGCTTCCGCCACCGGGTTGCGACCGACCTTGCGCAGCACCCACCCGCGCAGCGCGTTATGCACCAGCCCGTCGACATTGCCCTGCGCCGCGACCGGCGGACGGTCGGCGAACTCGTAGGACGGGCTGAGGTCGCTCAACCCGCCGCCGCCCATGTGCGGCAGCACCTTGCCGTCGGGCAGCATGAAGCTCAGCACATGCGGGTCGTTGTCGAGATGCTCGTCCGGCACGTCGAACCCGAAGCCCACCTCGGCGGTCGCCAGGCCGAGCGCGCCGCGCACGTCCTCGCGCACCTCGTCGCAGGCGACGACGCCCACGACCTGGCCATCGACCAGCGCAGTCAGCTGCACCACATCGTGCGGCGAGACGAGATCGGTTACCCAGCCGGAGGCACGACCGGACTTGTAGCGGTCGAAGTAACCATTGTAACGGGTCGAGGTCGCATTCGGCATAGTTTCGTCGAAGTCGGCCATTCCGGCACCCCGCTACGTGAACATTTTGATAAGTGAGGCTCGACCAGCAAGTTAACGGATCATCGAAGCCGGCGCAAACATTGCCGGTGACTATGCGGCGGATGCCGAGGACCAGCGGCAGCGGCGGCATCAGCGCAGCCGGTCTTGCTCCTCGGGCGTGCGCAGCGTGAGCGACAGCGCATGCAGCCCGCTGCGGAACTCCGCCTCGAGCGCGTCATGCACCAGACGCGACCGCTGCACCCGGCTGAGCCCGGAGAAGGCGGCGCTCACCACCAGCAGCGCGTAATGGGTCTCCCCGGCTGCGGCCGACGCGCCAGCCTCCCGTACCCCCGCATGACCGGCATGGCGGGCGCTCTCGTCGTCGAGCGCTGCGTGCAGCGGCGCGAACCGGTCGTCGATGCGGGCCCGGATGCGGGCAGCCCGGCCTCGGGGCGCTCATGCGGCTCCTCAGCATCCCCTGTCATGGCGTTCTCCCGTTCTGGCTGCGAACCGGGCGGCGCCGGGTCCGGCTTCCTCTTGCACGAGCCGAAGCAGCGCGCACATAACCGTCCTGATGATGCGACGGAACCAGCGACACCGGGCGTTCGACCCCGATCCGGCAGCGCCGAACCGGTGCTGCGACATGCCCGGCTGCAGCGAACCGGCCGGCTACCGGGCGCCGCGCTCGCGCCAGACGCTCAACGAGTATTTCTGGTTCTGCCTGGATCATGTCCGCGAGTACAACGCCCATTGGGACTTCTACAAGGGCATGACGCCGGGCCAGATCGAGGCCCAGCTTCGCGCCGACACCGCCTGGCAGCGCCCGACCTGGCCGCTGGGCCGGCTCGGAGGCGCGCCCTTCGACGAGGAGGAGCAGGTGCTCGATCCGCTCGGTCTGCTGCGCGGCACCGCTGAGGCGCGGGTGCGGGGCAAGCAGCGCGCCCATCAGGTCGATCCGCGGCCGGAAGCGCTGCGCGAGCCGCTGGAGGCGCTGGGGCTGGGCTGGCCGGTGTCGCTTGCCGAGGTCAAGAGCCGCTACAAGGACCTGGCACGGCGCCATCACCCGGATGCGAACGGCGGCAGCCGGGAGTCCGAGGAACGCTTGAAGACGATCAACGTAGCCTACACGGCGCTCCGCCTGCATCTGGCGGAGCGGCAGGCCGGACTGGCCGAGGCGGGCTGACGCCGCGGCGCGGCATGGATGGACGGGACACGAATTGCATGGACGATATCGCCGAACGCGCACGGATGGGCATGGCCATGAATGACGAGCCGCATCCCGCCTCGGATCTGGGCGACGCCGGCGTCGAGGGGCTGCCGCCGACCTCGATGCTGTCGACGCCCGACATCATGCTCGGCGCCCGCGCCCTGTTCGGCCTCGATCTCGACCTGGAGGTTCCGGCCTTCTCGCTCCGCACCGAGCACGTGCCCGACATCGATCCGGCCTACAGGTTCGACCACGACACCACCGTGGCGATCCTGGCGGGCTTCGCGCACAACCGGCGGGTGATGATCCAGGGCTATCACGGCACCGGCAAGTCGAGCCATATCGAGCAGGTGGCGGCGCGGCTGAACTGGCCCTGCATCCGCATCAACCTCGACAGCCACATCAGCCGCATCGACCTGATCGGCAAGGATGCGATCGTGCTGAAGGACGGTCGTCAGATCACCGAGTTCCGCGAGGGGCTGCTGCCGTGGGCGCTGCAGCATCCGTGCGCGCTGGTGTTCGACGAGTACGATGCCGGCCGCCCCGACGTGATGTTCGTGATCCAGCGGGTGCTGGAGCTGGAAGGGCGGCTGACGCTGCTGGACCAGAACCGCGTGATCCGGCCGAACCCGTCCTTCCGGCTGTTCGCGACCGCCAACACCGTCGGGCTCGGCGACACCACCGGCCTGTATCACGGCACCCAGCAGATCAACCAGGGTCAGATGGACCGCTGGAACATCGTCACCACCCTGAACTACCTGCCGCACGCCCAGGAAACCGCCATCGTGCTGGCCAAGACCGGTTGGGACGGGCGCGACATGGCGCAGAAGCGCCGGGTGGAAAGCATGGTGGCGCTGGCCGACCTGACGCGGGCCGGCTTCATCCACGGCGACATCTCGACGGTGATGTCGCCGCGCACTGTGCTCACCTGGGCCGAGAACGCGCGCATCTTCGGCGAGCTCGGCTTCGCGTTCCGCCTGACCTTCCTCAACAAGTGCGACGAGGCGGAGCGGGCGACGGTCGCGGAATACTACCAGCGCTGCTTCAACGAGGAGCTGATGCCGGCGCGACCCGCCAAGGCGCGGTGAGCGGCGCATGAGCGGCAGCGGCGACAACAGCCGCAGCGAGGCCTTCAAGCGCGCGACCGCCGGCACGCTGCGGGCGATCGGCGGGCAGAAGGAGGTGCAGGTCACCTTCCAGGCCGGCCCCGTCCAGGTCACCGAAACGCGGGTCCGGCTGCCGCAGCCGAGCCGGTCGCTGCCGGAAGCCGAGATCGCCAAGATGCGGGGTGCCGCGGATGCGGCGGCGCTGCGGCTGCGCCATCACGACAGCGGCGTGCATGCCGCCCGCACCCCGGAACCGCGCGACGCGCGCGAGGTCTACGACGCGCTGGAGCAGACCCGGGTCGAGGTGGTGGGGGCGCGCCACATGGCGGGAGTCGCGGCCAACCTGCGCTCCCGGCTCGACACCGACTGCGAGCAGGCCGGCTACGACCGGATGACGCGCCGCGAGCAGATGCCGATGGCGGCAGCATTGGCGATGCTGGCGCGCGAGCGCCTGTCCGGCGAGGCGCCGCCGCCGCACGCCGCCCGCATGCTCGAGCTGTGGCGCAGCTCGCTCGCCGACGGCGCCGACCTGGCGCTCGACGAGCTCGCGGCCGCCCAGGACGACCAGACCGCCTACACCCGCGCCGCCCGCCGCCTGCTCGCCGCCTACGAGCTGGCCGAGATGGATGTCGAGACCGAGGAAGAGGACGAGGAAGGCGGCGACGCCGGCGACGACCAGCCGGAACAGCCATCCGAGCAGCCGCCCGCTCCCGAGCAGGAACAGGGCCAGGGCAGCTCCGACGCCAGCCTGGGCGCCGAACAGGAGACCGCCGGCGCCGGCGACGCCGAGGAGCAGGACGAGACCGAGGGCGAGGCCGGCGCCGCGGAAGGCGAGGATCGCCCGGGCGGCCCGCAGAAGCAGCGCGAGCCCACCCAGGCGGAGGCCGGCACCGCGTATCGCGCCTTCAGCCGCGAGTTCGACGAGGAGATCGCCGCCGAGGCGCTGTGCGATTCCGACGAGCTGTCGCGGCTGCGCCAGCAGCTCGACCAGCAGCTTCTCAACATGCAGGGCGTGGTGTCCAAGCTCGCCAACCGGCTGCAGCGCCGGCTGATGGCGCAGCAGACGCGGGCCTGGGAGTTCGACCAGGAGGAAGGCATCCTCGATGCCGGCCGGCTGGCGCGGGTGGTGGTGAACCCGATGCTGTCGCTGTCCTACAAGCACGAGCGCGACACCGACTTCCGCGACACCGTGGTGACGCTGCTGCTCGACAATTCGGGCTCCATGCGCGGCCGGCCGATCACCGTGGCGGCGATGTGCGGCGACATCCTGGCGCGCACGCTGGAGCGCTGCGGCGTCAAGGTCGAGATCCTGGGCTTCACCACGCGAGCCTGGAAGGGCGGCCAGAGCCGGGAGCGCTGGATCGCGGCCGGCAAGCCGCGCGATCCCGGCCGGCTGAACGACCTGCGGCACATCATCTACAAGGCGGCCGACATGCCGTGGCGGCGGGCGCGCCGCAACCTCGGCCTGATGCTGCGCGAAGGGCTGCTGAAGGAGAACATCGACGGCGAGGCGCTCGGCTGGGCCTACCGCCGCCTGCTCGACCGGCGTGAAAGCCGTCGCATCCTGATGGTGATCAGCGACGGCGCGCCGGTGGATGACAGCACCCTGTCGGTGAACTCCGGCAGCTACCTGGAGCGCCATCTGCGCGAGGTGATCGCCGAGATCGAGCGCGCGCACGCGGTCGAGCTGATCGCC
>CAXTZG010000072.1:0-17785 GCA_964248625.1 uncultured Acetobacteraceae bacterium
GGAGAAGGTCGCGATCGAGGAGATGGTCAGGAAGAAGCCGCCGGCCAGCACGCCGGCGATGCCGTAGCCGATCTTGCCCTGGCCGTTCGGGTTCTTGGTGTGCTGGTAGATGGCCCAGCCGCCGCCCAGCAGGGCGAAGCCGCCCAGGATGAAGCCGAACAGGGTGAGCAGCGTGCCGCCACCCGTGGTCAGGTCCTGGGAGGCCACGGTCATCCGCGAGCCGAGCGTGTTCTGCGCCATGGCATGCGAGCTGGCGAGAACGAGCGAGGCGAGAGCAGCTGCGCTCCCAAGGGCGCGACGTGCGCGCACCATGGTCTTGCCTGACGAGGAGATGAACGGTGCGGAAATGTTCGTAACGAGAGCAGTGTTCTTTGCCACGGTGGGCTCCTGTGGTTGTCGAGGATACTTCCCTCGACAACCAGACTCTCAACCGCGGATGCGAACGGGAATCGTGCTTGGTCAGAAAATGATAGTGACCTGAAAGAAGTTCAGGTCAGCTGCTGGCGCTGGTGAAGTGGCTCATGATCTGGGAGCTGATGACGTCGACGTTCATGACGCAGAAGCCGAAGGCGATCATCACCAGGGACGTGCCGGTGTGGCCGCGCTTGTGGCCATCCGTCACGCTCTTCAGCTTGAAGAGCCCCAGCAGCACCATCAGCGCGCCGTAGCTGCGGAAGAAGAAGATGAACGTGGTGATGATGTTGAGCAGCGTGGCTTCCGGCGTGGCGCCGAGCAGCGTGCTCGGATCCACGGTCGGCGGCGTGTAGCTGGTGACGACCGCCGCCATCGACGCCTCCGCGCCGCCGCCGCCCATCGTGGCGCTGCCCTCGTTCAGGACCCGGTCGAAGGTCAGCAGCATGCCAGCAAACAACGGGCCCACGAACGGCACCCAGGGGTGCTTCTCGTAGAAGCTGCCGGGGCGGTTCATCTGCCACAGGCCCCAGCCCGAGGCGATCAGGATGCCTCCGGCGCTGAGGTAGCAGATCAGCGGGATCAGGATGGCGATGACCTCGCCCAGGTCGGTTGCTAGGTTGACGAAGCCCTGCATGGCGAGGCTCCGCTACTGGATGGCGCCGTGGTTGGTCTGCACCACCCAGGCCGTGCCGCGCTGCGCGATGCTGGTGATGCGGCCGATCCCGGGCACCTGGTCGCCCACGGAGACCTGCAGCCCTGCCGACTGGCCGGGCGCCGCATTGGCATCGGCCAGGATGGCGAGGCCGGGTGATGCTGCCTGGACGCGGTAGTCCCGCACCGAGCGGACCGCTACAGGCACCGGCACGACCGCGACAGTTTGCACGACTGCTGCCGGCACTGCCGCCCGGCTCCCGGGTGCGGCCGGGGGCGGCGGACTGCCGGCATCCTGCGCGCTGGCAATCGCCTTGCGCGCCTCCATGAGGTTGAGGCGCTGACCGACATCGGCCGTCTCGTTCTTCATTGCGTCGTCTAAAGACGCCACCTTGTCCCGGAGCTGGGCATTCTCGGTCCGCATGTCGCGCACGAGGGCAGCGAGCTGCGTCACCAGGGAGAGCACGTCCACCTGCTGCGGGGGCGTCATCGGTGCCGGTCGCAGCCCCAGGGCCGTGGCCACGGGATCGGGGCGTGGGGGAGCAGCGGCGGCCACGGTCGCGGGAGGTGCGAGAACGACCGGCACGGGCGGGGTGACAACTACAGGCACCACTGCCTTGAGCACGGGCACGGGCAACGCAGCTGCTGCCGGTCCGGCACTGCTCTCGTGATGCAGCGCCAGGATGTCATCGGCGCCACCGGAAGCTTGCTCGGCGTGGTGGGCCGGCGGCGGAAACGGACTGGTTGTCAGGGCTGCAACAGGATCCGCGGGGTTCCTCGTCACCTGCTCCGGGTGCCAGACCAGCGGTGGCGTGGTTGCCACTTGGACCGCATGCCCACGGTGGGACAGGATGTAGAAGCCTCCGCCGCCGGCCATCAAGGTGAGGGCCAGGGCGGTGCCCAGCAGCAGATTGCGCGATGACGGCTTCGAGGCAGGAACAGGGGCTGCCGGGGAGACAGGAGCGGCGGCTTCTACCTCATGCTCTTCCGGCATTGTCAGCGGCTCGGTGGCTGCTCCCAGCGTCAGGGAGGCCGTCTCGGCGTTCTTCTCCGCATGCCCATGGTTTGGATCAGGATCGTGCGCGCCCGCGTTCTGTAGCTGGGGTGGCACATGTGCCGACCGTTCGAGCGTTGCACCGTGCTCGATCTCGTCGGTCTCGTCGGAGTGGGCATCGGACGGAAGCAGGTCCTGAGCCGAGAGGGTGTGGTTGTCCATGCGTCACCTGCGTGTGTTCCACGCAGAGTCTTGCCCGGGCCGACGCGAATGGCGCCGGCCCGTTTCACAAATCAGTCGGGATCGTCAACAGACTCAAGAAAGACGATGCCGACCGGCGTATCCGCGTCGAGGTAGACGGTGGCCTTCTTCGGTGCAGACTGGCTCAGCACCTGGCCGATCTGCGCACCAGCGGCACCGGCAGCGACGCCAAGCTCCTGGTTGAAGTTCAGGTGCGTGAAGCCGGTTGCGCCGCCGAGCGGACTGGCGATGGTCGTCGTGTTGGACTCCGCGATGGCCTGACCCAGGCCGGACACAAAGGCGGCAGCGGCTGGCAAGGCAAACCGCGCCACATAATGCTCGTCCACCCGCGACGCGACCGTGGTCTCCATGGTGTCGGGTGTCACCAGGATCGCCTGGATCGGGATGTCATGGCCGTTGTGGTGCAGGCTGGTGAGCAGGACCACCATGCGGTCGTCCTTCTGCTCGAAGCTGCCCCGCATGCGGTCGCCGGCGATCGGGCCGGACTCTGCTTCCACGATGACCGGGCCGCCGCCGTCGGTGTTGGCCGCCAGCTTGGTGATGCCGTAGATGCCGCGATCGGCCGGCATCAGGATCCTGGGCGCCCGCTTGGCAGCGAGCGGGGGTGTCACCGCGCCCTCCGATGTCGGGTTGCTCGCCAGACGCGCCATGCCATCTGCTGCATTGCCCGGTGCTCCGGCTTCGCCTGAACCGCTTGGGCCATTGGTGACCGACGCCACCCAGATCTTCGTCTCGGCGCCTCTGCCGCCCATGCCGTCGAACAGCTGCTTCATCGCCGTGTCGTAGGCACGCATCTGGTTCTGGTCGAGCTTCACCGGCTGCTGCGTCGGGTTCGACGCGTAGTGCGTGGCCTGGCCGGACGGAGCTGTCGGAACCGGATGGAACGGGTTCGCCACATCGGCTGCTTGCGCCGCTGGCACGACCATTCCGACCAGGGGATGCGGCCGCGGCCTCGGCACCACTGGCGCGGCATCGGCCACGCCAGGATGTGGTCCGGCCTCGGGTGCGATGTTGCCTTCCATGGGCGCCACATACGTTGCGCCCTTGGCTTGCGCAGCCATGCCCTGGTCGCGCGCCTGATCCCGAGCCAGCTGGTGGAAGTAGGTGGTGCCGTGCTGCCCACCTGGAAGCGGATCGGCCGCCTGCATCTTGGCGACCCGTGTGGTCTGGGCGGCGCGACGCCCGGCCAGGGCCATGGCGCCGACGGCGGCGAGAATGGCCAGGATGCCGATGACGATGAACGCCAGGCGCTTCGGGCCATTGCCCGCGGCGCCGCTGAAGACGCGGCCGGGAGTGAGCTTGACGCTGCCGGACATGGTTCAGTGCTCCGTGAGGCGCGCGGAAACCGAGCGGCCATCGGCTGACAGGAGGACGATCGGGGTGGAAGGCAGCGCATAGACGGACACGCCCGCCTCGCCGGCCTCGGACGCGACCCACTCGGGCGAGATGACGGTGTAGCGCGTGCGCAGGTAGACCTTGTCGCCCATGCGCCACGCCCGGACCTCGTCCGGAGAGACGCCGGCGACGACCAATGGCACGGCTTCGGCGGGCGGCGTACCGTCGAGCATCGCCGTCAGGCTGGCGGCACCGGTTTCGGGCACGCCCGGGCGGGTGATGATCTCCACCTTGGCGTTCGGGCCGCGGTTGGCGATGCGGGCGTCGACGCGGGCGTCGTAGCGGCCCTCGCCCGCAACGATCATGAAGGTCAGCGGCACGGACGCGCCCTTGAGGTAGACCAGCAGGCCGCCACGCGGCATCACCGAGCGGGGAATGATCTGCATGACGTTGCTGCCCTTCTCGGGGACGCTGACGTCGAAGCCGGAACCGCTGACGTTCGGGTTGCTGTTGGTGTCCCAGACGATCGGCCACGGCTGACCTGTGGCGTCCATGAAGGCGATAGCCGATGGATAGCCCTGCACGCACTGGACGATGGGCGTGGCACCACCAGGCCCAACGGCGATGTTGACCGACCGGGTGACGGGCAACGCAAGACTGCCCTGCTGCGCCTGCTCGCGAGCACGTTGCGCCTGGCCATAGTCGTGCGCCAGCTGCTCGATCATCTCCGGTGTGAGCGGGATGTTCTGCCGGCGTGCGGCGTCGAAGGCCGGCTGGTCGATGTTGGGTTCGGAACCTGACGCTGCTGGCGGCGAAGTTTGCGCATACGCGTGTCCGATTGCGCACGAAGCAACGCATATCATGGCCATTATCGGAAAATGGCGTGCATGCACCGTAGGTTTCCTGCTCATGCTGGAACGACCGTGATCTGATCTATGGCAATACCGTCCGGATGATCAGGAGCGATCGTGCGGATCACGACGACGGAGACGATGAGGTGCTGCGCGTTGATGACGTTGTCATTCTCGAAGGTGACGACGAGCGGGATCTCGACCTTGTAGGTGTAGAGGTCTCCGACCACACCCTGACTGTTGATGAGCGGCGCCTTCTCGGGCACGGCAGATCCGATCAGCCGAGATGCCTTGATCTTGTCGAAGTTGCCGATGGTCTTGAACGCGTTCGCATATGCGACCCATCCACGGTCGGTGAAGTGCTCGCTCGCCTTGTTAAGCTGCGTTCGGTATTCCTTGAAGTTTATGGCGAACACGGCGCAGACCGAACTGACTGTCCAAAGGATCAGGTCGGAGTCACTCATGACCGGATGGTCGAGCGGATACACCTCGCGCGGCGTGCCTTTGCCATCGGTGTAGAAATAGTGCGGTCTTGATGGATGATGGTCGAGCCACATGCGGTCGCCGATCAAGGCCGTCACCGCCCCCGTCAGGATCGTGTTGGTCAGGAAAGAGCGCCGCAGCAGCTTCTGCGAGAACTCAGGATCGGAAAGCCTGCGGCCGACCGCAGCGGTCTGGTTTTTCATAGTACCAGCCTGCAGCAGATGGATGCGAATGGGATCAGCAGAGATGCGAGACGCTGCAGTTTTCATTGCCGAACGCAGCACGGTGGCGATACTGCTCGGTCTTGTAGTAGGCCGGGCAGCAACGCCTTCCGCCCCTACGCGCCATCGCATAGACCTGACGGAGTTCGGGGCACTTCCGGGTAGTGAACCGTGCCTGCAGGGCAATCGCATGTGGGGTATTAGGCAAGTAGTCCATGGATTGCAGGTGCCGCTCGCGATCCGGTGGCAGCGCAAGCAGCTGGAGCTTGGATCTGATCTGACCGGGCGTGAGGCCCAGGTCGCGAGCGATGCCCTCAAAGTGCTGATAAGCGAGGTGGCGCGCGATCACCTTCTCGTAGATCTCGTTGTCCCACTTCAAGCGCTTCCGTTTGGCTGACGGAGTCTGTGTCGTTACATCCTCGGATACGACAACGGCTGGTGGTATATCGGTGATGATGTCGCGGTGGGGCCGCCTGGCAAGTCCAAGCCAGCGGGCTTTCGCCCGAACCGCACCCGGTGAGCGGCCGAACCTCACTGCAATAGAGGCCGAACTGAGGTTCTGCTCCCAGAACTCGATCAGTTGCCTGATCTCAGCGAGCTGCCACGCATTGCGGTTGCCAATTCTGCGGCGAACAGAACCGTTATGCGGAGTACTGAGATTGAGCGCGCAGATACGCGCAAGCAGATCGACCTGCAGGAGACCCAGAAAAGCACAGATTGCATCGAGGCCATGGCCTTTCGCCACAAGGCTGGCAAGCGTTCTGTCCCGGACAGAGCGTGCCAAACCTGGATTTGTTGCCTCTCCAACGCACGCGATCGCCAGGAGCGCGTTGCGCCCGAGGAGCGACAGAGTGTTTTGCGTAGGGTCGATTTGCATGTCGCCTCCGGCATGAGCTGAAGACGATATAGCTAATGAGATTCAGCCTGTCTCCGGCAAATCGACGTAAATCTTAGCTCTGCACTAAGTTAAAAATAACTCTTGGCAATCTCGTTCGCGTTTCAACTTATGCGAGAGCTACCGTCCAGATATGTCATCTTCGTCTACATTTTGGGACGCATGTAGAACCGCCAGCAACACGCTCGTCATCATCTCACGCGTCATCGCGATGGAGCCATGACGCCGTTCCAGAGCCTCCAGCCGCCTGTGCATCGCCGCAGCCATCTCCTTCACGATCGTCAGGCTTATACCGATACCGAGGCTTCCCATGACCAGCTCAGAAGCCGGCGTCGGCCGGTCCTGCGGCGGCCGTGGTGCATCGAGTATGGCGGTGTCTCTCGCCACCAAATGGTCTTGTGTCGGTTCATGTAATGCCGTGACAGGCGTGAACTCGTCGCCAGTCCCTATTGGACGCAGCAGTGCTGCAGGTTCGACCTTGAAGGCGCTGGCCAGGCGCGTGAGAGTGTGTAAGCCGATACTGATCTTCGCCATCTCGAGCGCAGCAATCTGGCCCTGGGCGGAATTCATTATGACCGCCAGGTCTACCTGCCTCATGCGATTCAGCTTGCGGAGCCGCTTCACGTTGACCGCGATGTTCTTCCGATACATCAGGGTCAGCTCAAGCTGCTCCTTGTCGTCACCCGCTTCTCCAATCCTTTCTGGATCCGCTTCGGTTCTATCTCGCTTAGGCACGCCCCGGTCCCTCTTGTCGCAAATAGATTCCGCAAGAGCGGCCAGTTTCTCGAGGCCGCGCGTCTGCTCATCCATCATTCGGCACTCAATTTATAGACACCATTGTACTCGTTCGTTCGCGTTTGACTTTTACTACGCTTACACGATGCAACTGCTTTGTGAACAGGGCACTCCTTGTCAAAGGTTTGCATTATGCAGTGCACAATAAGTGGTAAGGGGTATTGCCGTTCGCATTTGTGACGATGACCCTTGAATACTGCATATCCGAGGTTTCAATGCGTAGACGTATCATCATGATTACGGTCCTGGCGGGGTGTCTTCCAGGTGCCGTGGCCAAGGCGGCTTTCAGGCTCAAGGATGCCGGTTCCGGAGTAGTGAGAGGCGCGATATCCGACCGGAGCGATTTAGCGAAGCCTGTTGCTCCAGAGGTCCTGGACACGGGTGATAAGGCTCCGGCTGCACCGGATAAGCCGCCTGTCCCATACGCAAGGGGCTTCGGGCATGCGGTACCCCTGTCCTTCGCCGCCCGCCAGATCGTGCCGAGGAACGTGGCGATCCGGTTCGGTATGGGGGTCGATCAGAGCCTGCCGGTCGACTGGACCGGGGGCAGGCCCTGGAACCTCGTCATGGGTGCGGCCGTGAAGCCCCTGCACCTCCATCTGACCTTCAACCGGACTTCCGTGCTGATCTCGTAGTTAGCTGCTGCCGTTCGCATCCGCGGGTCCGATCCTTGTCCACAGACCATAGTGGACAGGGATCATGCCCAACCTGAGTGAAGACGCGGTCGCCGAATGGCTGGCCGAGCGAGAGCCGGAACTGGTGGCCTCGCTGCCGCCCCCCGTGGCGCTCCCTGCCCGGCTTGCCACGGTGATCGTGGGCCTTGGCCGGGCGCTGGATGCCGCACAGTCGAGCGATCCCCACCGCCTCGGGCGGCTGTTGCGGACGGCTCCGCTGCGCGAGCGGATGCAGCTGCTGCTGGCTCAGCTGGATGTGCCGCGGCGTCTCCGGATGCTGGCATGGCTTGGCGCCGCGCCGATGCCAGATCCGCATCTCGTCATTGAATCGTACTTGGCAGGTACGGCTGGCCCTGGCGGGACAGCGCTTCACCAGGAGCTGCAAAGCTTGCACCGCAGCACCCTCCTGCTGCGGATCTTCCGTCACGAGCGGATCACGGCCCTTCTCGCCGGCTGCCAGGCAGCTGGGCAAGCGGAGGGGATGGCATGAGACGCCTGGCTCCCGTAGCGCTGCTGGCCGCCTGTCTGCCGATGGCGGCCGTCGCCCAGGATGTGAGCAGTTCGGCCAGCACTGGCGCCGATCCAGCCTCCAGCGACAGCACGGTCGGCTGCACGGCCATGGCGCAAGCTGCCGCGGCGGGCCTGGCAGCACGGGTGAATGCCGACGATCAGACGATCAAGGCGCCCCAGAGCGTGACCCAGCTCACGTGCCTGTCGAACTTCTTCAATGGGGTCGGGCTGAACGTGCTGACGAACCTGCTCGACCCGGCGTCCCTGCTGAAGTCGGTGGAAGGACAGATCTGCTCGGAGGTCAACAGCGCCTGGCAGTCGGCTCTCGGCTCGGCGCAGTGCGGACTCACTGTCACGGGCTTCAACATCGGTTTCGGCGGCCTGGGTGGCGGCACCTTCTGCCCGAAACTGACGTTCGGCGGCGGCGGCTCCCAGATCGGAAGCATCGGCACCGGCACCAACAGCAGCGGCGCCTTCTACGTGAACGGCCATGCAGAGGGACCGACTGGCTATCCGCTGCCGTCCGGCCCCGGTTATTGAGAGGCACCCAGATGCGCAAGCAGCTCCTGACATCCACTGCTGCCGGCCTCATTGCCGGCGGTGTGCTCTTCAATGCTGTTCCAGCTCAAGCCGCCGGGTATCCTGTCTTCGATTATGCCGTGCAGTTTGCCATCCAGACCATGCAGAAGGCGATGAGCAACGCCATCACGGCCGTGCAGACCGAAATCACCAGTGTCGGCAACATCTTCAATACGGGGATCGCGGCTCTCGGGACGCAGAACGCGAACTACTCCAAAGCGTCGATCGGCGCCCAGGAGCAGATAGCGGATGCCAACAACACGATCATGGCGCGCAACGCACGTGATTTGCGCAATGCGCAGCTTCGGGACGAGCATGTGCTGACGCCGCAAGCCTGCATCTCGCTTGATGACGGGCAGTCGATTGCCGTGTCGGCCGGGCAGTCTTGGCGGGTCAGTCACGGGATCAGTGAACAAACCGATAAGCGCACTCAAGGTAGGCCTGGTAGCCCCTCCTGGGCGGGAGAGGGGCAGGCACTGGCAGCGGCGAACCAACTGCATCTGTCCAGATACTGCTCCCAGAATGAGCAGGCGGCAGGACTTTGTAGCAACGTCTCGAACACAACCGAGAATGCCGACCAGTCTTCAGAGAGTTTGCTGGGCAGTGGTTCGTATGCAGATCAGGATGGAATCAACGCTGCCAACGACTATGCACGTACTCTTATTGAGCCTGTTCCTCCGGGTGCCCTCCGCGGCGCTCAGCTTGCTTCGGTCGCAGGACAGGACGCAACAGCACGGCGTCGGGGATATAATGCCCAAATGTCCCTCGCGAGTGGAGTAATGAATGATATCATCGCCTCGCGGACCAGCTCTGTTGTGCTTACGTCGACGCAGAAAGCGCAGATGTCAGCACAAGGTATCACGCCGACAGACACAGCTTCGTGGTTCATGGCTGAAGATCTTGAAGTCAATCGTCGCATCAGTAACGTCGATTGGCATGCGTCCCTGCAAGGCATGCCGCCCAAATCTGTTCTGGTCGAGATCGCTACCGAGATGGCGATGAATAACTACATCGTCTGGCAGAACTACCGCATGCAACAGCAGAGTGCTGCACTGCTTGCTGCACAGCTGGCAGCCACTGCGGCGAGCAATCTTCGATCTGCACCAGCACCCTCCATCCCGACACCACAGATGGCCTCACAATGATCCCTCTCCCGCCTTTCCTGTTCTGAATCAAGGATTCAAAATCGTGTCCGATAGTGCTGTCCAGTCGGTACCGCCGACTTCAATAAAGGCTACGCCAAATTTTGGTGTCCAACCTCCTACACCGACGAAAGTCGAGGCAGCCAATCCTGGATTGGTCAAGGAGATCGAGACCTTCCTGACCAACCGAACCGCGGGTCCGGTCACAGACGCCTTCCGGGTTGCTCCATCAGATCCGCAGGTGGGGCCGAAGGCTGACCAAGTGTCGGCACGTTCGAGATCGACGCTGCCTGTAAACGCTGATCAGCCAGCACTGGAAGCTTCGGCAGCTGTGCCAGTCGCACCCGTTCGAGGCAGTCCAAAGCTCGATCAAGCAGTAGATCGCCCAGAGATATCCCTCACCATTGGTGCTGGTCGGCTTGTGCCCGACACGCCTGCCACCACGCCAATCACGGTGGTTGGAGATGATCCGAAAGCGGCTCGGGCAGGAGCTGGTGTCGAGCCGTCGATACTGACAACGGCCTCCGAGCGGCCGTCCCAGGCGACGACAGCGATTAAGCCCGATGCACCGGACAAGCCCGGTTCGAGGTCCGATCAGAAGCTTATGGGTAGTGAGCCGCCGCCACATCCTGGTCCGGAAGGTGAAAAAGCCGTAGGTCCTGAGCGCGTGTCGGTCGAAACACCTGCGGGCGCACCGGGGGCTCGGCAGCGCCGGAAGGTCAAAGCCGATCCGGCACCGGGTAGCACAGGGCGGCCGGCTGATCCTCGACCAAACCAAGCGACGGCAGCAGGCGAAGGGCAGTCTCCCGCGCAACAAGCGGCATCGCAGCGCGAAGCGAAAGTAGATGCGGCTGTTTCGCCGGTTGGTCAGGAGAAGGTGCATGCCGTTCCTTCCCCTGGCAGTGGGACGTCAGAACCGGCAGCGCCTACTGCGCCGGCTGCGGCAGCCGGAACAAAACCCCAGGCTTTTGCAGCGGCTGCTTCCAACGGTGTGCGGGCTGCCGTCGAGACGGTAGCTCCTGCGCCAGATATGTCGCAGCAAGTCTCGGTCGCAACACGGGCTCCGAGCGCGCTCGGCTCCATCATGTCCTCGAGGCGCCAGCCTTCCATGAGCATGGCGCCCTGGAAGATGCCTGTGCCGGCGATCGGCGCCCGCATCGCCCAGCACGAACTCCGCGTCGCCGATGGCAAGACAGCCCGGCTCGTCACCCACGCGGAGAAGTCCGGCGCAGCCATGGAGGCGTCGATCGACCACTTCATGAGCGGCCCAGCTCGAGGCATCATGAACAGCCTGAAGACCGCCGCCGCCAGCGATCCGGGCGGCATGCCCGCTGTCATCGACGGGATGAAGCCAGGCGGCGCCTACGCCGCGGAGCGGGTCGCCTTTGACACCGCAATGAAGAACCCGGTGGTCGGGGCGGACTACACGGCCATGGCAGACAGCGCCCAGCGTCATGCCAAGGATCGCTACGCGGTGGAGAACAACCTGCATCAGCGCGGACTCGATCCCGCTGTCCTCGGCGACCGGTTCACCAAGAAGGATGCGCAGCTGGGCGAGAAGACAGCCGCCATTCCCGGCAGAGAGGCTGGCAAGAGCGCGATGGAAGAGATGGCGCAGAAGCTGGCCGAGCTCCTGCACAAGGCGATGGAGAAGGTCGGCCAGGCGTTCGGCCGGACCGCCAGTGCCGACGCACAGGCGACCGCCCGACCCAGTCCCTCACCCGGCATGTCGCCCTAGCCTTACGCGGCTCCGTTCGCGTCGCTGCGACGCATCCTGGCGGGGAACCCACCTCGCGAGGATGCGATGCGCCGTTTCTGGCCCCCTCTACTGACACTGCTCCTGGTCTGCGGGGTGACCCTATCCGCCCACGCCGACCCGACAGCCCCTACGGATACAACCTGGTCGTCCCTCTCGACCGGGGATGACTGGTCGGCAACGCTGCTCGACAGCGTGTTCCCGATCACCGCGACACAGGGCACGTCCTCGATCGGCGCCGAGCAGACCGTGATCGGCCTGATGCTCGGCCAGCTGTCCGGCTACATCATCCTGCTGGCCACCGCCTTCGTGGCCTACACCAGCATCATCCAGATCCATCGCGCCGCCGAGACGGGCCGCGTGCTCAGCAACAGCACCAGCTCCTGGGCGCCGGTCCGCCTGTTCTTCGCGCTCATGCTGATGCTCCCGGTGAGCAGCGGGTTCAGTGTCGGGCAGATGGCCGTGGTGCAGGTCGCCAAGTGGGGCATCGGCATGGGCCGGTCCGTCTACACGAACGCCATCAAGGCGGTCGGGCCGGATGCCATCCCGATCGCCCAGCCGATGATCCCGGGCACCAAGGCGATCGTCGCCGGGCTGATCCAGAACGAGCTGTGCCGGGCTCTGATCAACACGGCTTCCGGAAATCCGAACATGGTGCCCATCCCTACCGCGATCAAAGGCGGCAAGGCCGGCATGGGTGGCTACGTGACCTGGTCCTACGGCCTGGGTGCTGGCAACGAGACCGGCACGCCGGTCTGCGGCACCGTCACGATCAAGGTGCCTGGAACCGGCAGCAACCTCGCCGGCGTCAACGTGGACATGACCGGCACCCAGCAGGCCACCCTGATCTACGTCCTGGACGAGATCCGCAGCGACGCCGCATCGGTGGCGGCCAACCTCTATACGACCCGCGACAGCTCGGCCCTCAACCCGCTGATGCAGACCTACACCCAGGCCACGAACGACTACACGCAGCAGCTCACCACCGCAGCCACCACCATCACCGCGGCACTAAACTCAGCCTTCAGTGATGCGAGCGCAGCCCGCAACGGCGCGGTCGGCCTGCAGACCGGTCAGAGCCAGCTCGCCGCCCTTGGCTGGACGCAGGCTGCCGCCTACTACCTCGAGATCGCGCGCCTGAACGGGCAGACCCTGTCGCTGCTCGCTGCCACCCCAGTCGTCAGCCCGCCCAGCTATCAGGGCCTGGGCGAGGGACTGACCAACGACCTCCTGCCCTTGATGAACCCGGTGCTCGCCTTCCAGTCCAAGCTGAGCACCTACGTGCAGACCACCGACACCCGCGACACGCCTGCCGGCAACGGGGACCTCATCGAGGGCGCGCAGCCGAGCCAGGACGGCGCGGGCACGATCGAGCAGGTGGCGCGCAGGGTCGGCTTCAACGAGGCGTTCCTGAACCATCTCATCAGCTTCACCCAGAGCGGCGCCAACCAGTGGACCAACCCGATCCTGTCGATGATCGGGCTCGGACATCTGATGATCAACGTCTCTCTCACTGCACTCGGCCTCTCGGCCTTGCTGTCCTCGACGGTCGCGAGCACAGGGCTGACGGCAGCCCAGATCCTGACCTTCAACTTCAGCGGCGCTGCCGCCACGGCGGCCGGCCATGTCGTGGTAACCTTCCTCGCCACGCCGATCTTCTACGGCTGCATGGCGCTGCTGATCCCCGGCTTGATCCTGGCCTTCGTGCTGCCGATGATCCCCTACCTGATGTGGATCGCCGGTGTCGCCGGCTGGCTGATCCTGGTGTGCGAGGCTGTCGTCGCCGTGCCGCTTTGGGCCTTCGCGCATCTTACCTGGGAGGGCGATGGCCTGCATGGGCGGGGCATGGAAGGCTACTCGCTCCTGTTCAACGTCCTGTTCCGCCCGGTGCTGATGCTGTTCGGGCTGTTCATCGGCTACTTCATCTACAGCTCGATCAGCTGGCTGACCCTGCAGGGCTTCGGCGTCGCCGCCGGTTTCGCGCTGCAGAACGGCTGGTTCGTCTCGAACCTGCTCGGCGTCGTCACCCTGCTCTGCCTGTTCGTGCTGCTGCAGCTGACGATCGCGCTGATGTCCTTCCGGATGATCTCGGTGTTCCCGCACCAGGTGGTCAAGCTGATCGGCGTGCAGCCAGCCAACCGGGTCGACATGGACCGCTTCGCTTCCGACGCCGGCATGGCCGGCATGAGGGCGTCGTTGAGCGGCATCCAAGGTGGTGCCGGTGCCATGACGCAGCAGGCAATAAAAGCCGGCGGCGGCAGTGAGGGTGGTGCGGGTGGCGGCACACGCGCGATCGCCGATGGTGGCCAAGGTGGTGGAGCAACCCGATCAAAGCCACATGGAACGGACTCGACGCTGCAGGCTGCAACGGACGTCACGCGGCCTGCCGGAAAATAGCGACCGTTCGACTGCCGACGCCGTTCGCATCCTGGCCCTGCATGGTCTTCTCCGAACCCGGAGAACACCATGCAGATCATTGTCAAAGCGGCCATCCCGGCTTTGCTTCTGTCGCTCGCAGCCTGCGGCAGCGGCGGCAACCTCAAGACCGTCGCCAGCTACACCGCTCCGGCTGCGCCGCCGGTCAAGCATCCCCTTTACGATCCGTCAGCCGCCTACGGTGATGCGCGCGCAACGTGGCGGCCGCCGGTCGTGGATCGCGATGGAGGGATCGTTCGTCCTCGTGAGCCAGCCACCGAGTGGAGCCGGGACGACTATGAGGGAGCCGGCTGGGCTACCGGAGCAGGACGTTCCGCTTTCGAGGGACCGCCTGGCACCTTCTAGCGTTGCAGGCGAAGTAGGGGCCTGGCGCCCCTACCCGTTCATGATGGCGTTCACGGCCAGCCGCCAGCACGCCTCGACGCGCTCACGCGCCTGCTCGTGGCTTGTCGCCACGCCCTCGACCAAGCGCATCGACCTTCCTCCCGCAGTGATCGCCAGCATCCAGCTGTGCTTGGCGATTTCGAAAGGCTGCGTCTCCAGGTAGGCGTTACTCAGCTCGAGGAGACTGAGCCCATAGTCGTAGAACTGGTGTCCAGGTGTCTGCGCGTCCTCCTGACGCACCACCGGACTGTCGGTGCCCTCGTCAGGGGCTACGATCCAGACCGGCATGGCTATATGTTGCGGCTTGATCCGCCCGGTCTTCTGGCGCTTGCGGAGCCTCGCAATCGACTTCTCCAGCATCTCGCCTGAAGCGTCATCCAACCGACTGGTCAAGGGCGGCGGCGCAGGCTTGCGGGGCTTTCTCACGCGCGCCGGTTTTGGCGGGGTTGTCATCAGCTCGGCCACCAGGTCTCGTCTGCGTTCAGGAACTCGCGTGCCGAGCCGAGACGTCTGGTCCGGATCTGCCAGTTTACCAGAGCGTTATGGAATGCCATGGAGCAGAAACAGCAACAGATGGCCACCATCGTCAGCAGGTAGGACAGCGTCGGGAAGACCGGCAGCGTCGCGATCGCATGGTAGAACGCCAAGGCCAGGAACAGGCCCGCTCCGAACAGGTGGAGGAACGTCGCCCTGACAGTCTGACGCTTGCGGTTCCCGAGCTGGCGCTCGATCTCCGCCGGGGAGACCTGCGCTCCCCATGCCATGGCACTGACATCGAGCGTTCGATTGTCAGCAATCACCACGCGCGGATCGGGTTCTGGCCGTCGCCGGATGTCGCCGATCAGGGCCTTGATGGTTCCTGCGTTGTCGGCAATCTGGCGATAGCCGAAGCAGGCGATGGGGGTACCGACGACCAGTCGTACGCTCCGCCAGAGTATCCCGCGCTGCTTCCCAGGCCGCTGCGGGCTGTTGCTGCGATCCATGGCCTAGCTCGCCGTCGATGCGATCGACGCGATCATCGCGTCGAGGTCGGGCGGCATCCCGACCGACTGACCGATTGAGCCGTCTGCCTTGCTCCAGAAGAAGGTCGGCGTGCCGCGGACCTGCAGAGCCTCCTGGATCGCCATGTTGGCCTGCAGCGTGGCGCTCGACGCCGCGTCGGGCTCGCCTGTCAGGGCGTTCCCCGTCCAGGCGTCGACCATGTGGTCCGGGCCGCGGCTCAGCATCACCTTGGCTGCGGTCGTGCTCTGGCCCTTGTCCTCGTAGTCGAGCAGGGTCAGCGGGATGACCGCGACCTGAACCTTGCCAGCGGCGATGAACGGCCGGAGCTGCTCCATGGCTCGGATCGAGAACGAGCACAGCGGGTCGATGAACATCCACAGCCGTGGGGCATTCGCGGCTCCGGTCAGGCCGTACGTGGTGTGCGACACCGCCTGGATTGCGGAAGCTCCGGCGATGCGCGGTCCTGGTGGGCCCGCGGTGGGCACCACCGGCCCAATCGTGACGGTTGGAATGACGCCCGAGATTGCAGACACCTGCTCGCGGGTGATGTTGTGCCCCGTATAGTCCCACATCACTCCTCCGACTGCCCCCTGTCCGTCTGGCGTGATGTAGAAGACCTGGAAGCTTTTGCCGTTACGGGCGAAGACGGCGCGCAGTCCGTGCCGTGTTCCAAGGTCGGTCAGATGTGCTCCTGCAGACGAGATACGCTGCAGGGCTGGCACGCGGGCAACCTCGTCAACGTCGATAGCATGGGGGTCGCTTAAGGTTGACGCCGCCTCAGGAGCGGCTTCCGCCGTAATTCCGACTACAGCTGGAGCCAAGGTTCCGCTGGTAGAAGGTGCCTCAGCTGACGGCAGCGCGGCACAATGTGGGGCGGCTATGGTAAGCGTCGGTGCTAGAAGCAACGTGGCAGTCAGGACGGCGCGATACATGAGGCTCTCCCTTGGATAAGGGATCCTCTCAGCCGCGGACGCGAATGGGACCGGCCTTCTTGCGGCAGCTATCGACCATGCTGCAGATCTAATCTTGACGAGGATGTGTTAGATCAACAGGAGTGATGCTCCTGGCTATGTCACGGAGCTTTTGATGCCATTTGTAGGAATGATCGTCGCAGGCACTATCCTAGCGTTTGGAACGCGTTCGTCAGCTGTTCCTGATTACGTGGGCGTTGCCTACCAGAACACTCCGGGATTGTCCTGTCGCGTTGTTAGTATAGCCCTGGTTTATGCAGGGCCGGACCGAAATAGTAGGAATCTCGGCGTAACCCACAACTTCGTCGCGATAACCGGCCCATCTGTGAACAACTTCTTCCCAATAATCACGGGGAGGCGCATTCGAGGTTGGGTCGGCAATTACGAGCTTCGGGCTGATCATGGCTCTGGAAGCGACGGCCCATGCTGGGTCCAGCAGGCCCCTGACGGTCGACTTCTATTCGGTTGGTCGCAGCCTGGACACGGCTAACCGGGCATTATGAAGACTCTGGCATGGACTACAGACCATCCACCTACATAAGGTGCGATATTGGCTGATAAGACAGTACTGACAGGCAACGGAGTTTACCCCGATTGAGAAACAGACGCTATACTAACATGGCGCTTCTGCTCGCTCTTTCGCCCCTTGCTATGGTCAGTTCTGGAACAGCCCAGGAGCGAAGTGACACGACCGCTGTTCTGGCCGGGCTGCTGAACACGTCCGGCGGCGGCTACTGGTTGGACGTCACGTCACTTCACCTTGTCATGACGGTCACGAGTGGTGGAATGGTAGGCCATGGCGATCGTTGGGAGGACCTCAAGACCGGCCGCTACGTGGAGTGCATCACCTGGCCGGACTTCTCGACGTGCGCGGGTTTCGACGGCATTACGCCATGGCGTCAGGGACGCAGCGGGATCGCCTATGCACTCGGCGACCCCGATGCCGCGCGTGTTGCAGCGGACGAGTCCTTCAGGGTTGCCCGTGCCTGGTGGTTCACGGATCGTCATCCCGCGACCATCGCCAGTGCCGCTGCCCGGACAGAGAACGGCCACCGCTTTGAGGTCCTCGACGTCACGCCGGAGGGCGGCCGGCAGTTCGAGACCTGGATCGACGAAGCGACCCATCTTCTGACGCGAACCGACGAGCAGCAGGCGGAGGATCGTGTCGTCACGACTTACAGTGACTACCGCCCGGTGCATGGCATCATGTTGCCGTTCTCGGTCCGGTCCGGAGACGGCGTGGACCCGGCCCTCGACGAAGTTGAGACGGTGCAGACGGTCCAGGTCAATCCCGTGTTCCCGGATGGCATCTATGGCCTTCCGCCCCGCCCGCCAGAAGACATCGAGCTGCCCCCGAACCGTGACAGCGTGGAGGTTCCCTTCCAGCTGACGGCCAGAAACCGGATCATCGTGCCGCTGACGATCGATGGA
>CAXTZG010000072.1:17803-19985 GCA_964248625.1 uncultured Acetobacteraceae bacterium
GTGGCACGGTGGCGGCCGAGTTCGATAGTGGCGGCAGCCTGATCCTCCAGCCGGCAACCATCGCCGCGTTCGGCATCGCAGCGAACGGCCAGTCGAGGCAGGGCGGTAATTTCGAAGGTGCGACCACCGCGCGCAACGGCCGCCTCGACAGTGTCGCCCTCGGCGGGGCGATCGTCCGTCACGTGGCCTTCCACAGCTACGGCTTTGCGCCCGGCCAGCCGACCGAGGCACTGGTCGGCCTGGAGATCCTTCAGCGCTTCGTCGTCCAGTTCGACTTCGACCGCCATGTCATGACCCTTACCAGGCCGGCAGCGTTCGTCGATGCCGGATCAGGCGCAGTGATCCCGTTTCACTTCCAGGACAATCAGCCGGAAATCAGGGGATCGATCGATGGCATCGCGGCGCTGCTCACCGTGGACACCGGAGACGGTGCATCGCTCGATATCCTGGCGCCCTTTGCGCATCGCCATGACCTTGTGCGTCGCTACCTCGCCGACATCTCCGATCAAACGCAGGCAGCCGGCCCGACGCGCGAGGTCTGGGCACGCCGGCGAGTGGGCTCGGTTGTCTTCGACGGGGCCGACGGGCGAGCCCTGGCCGAGGTTCACCAGCCGGTGGTCCGGATCTCGCTGGAGCGGTCCGGGTTCGGGGCCGATCGCGACGTCTCCGCCAATGTCGGTCTCGGCATCCTCCGGCAGTTCAACATCATCTTCGACTATGACCGGCAACGCATCATCCTCAAGCCGAACCACCTGTACGGGGAGAAGGACGTCTTCAATCGGGCCGGTCTCCGTCTCCAGCAACAGGGCGCTGCCTGGTCCGTCAGTTCCGTGTATCCCGGCAGCCCGGCAGCCGACGCCGGCCTCCGGCCTGGAGACATGGTGCTTTCCATGGACGGCCAGACCGCCGACACGCTGAGTTCCGACAGCCTCTGGAGCAGGCTCAGGGCGCCCGTGGGCACGAAGCTGACGCTGCGGGTTCGCGCCTCGGGAACCGAGCACTCGCTGGTCATCTCGTTGCGCGACATTCTTTGAAGGCTCTTATCGGATTCCAGGGTGGTGACATGAAGAGGGTAGCGCAGACGGAGTACACCTGATTCAATGAGAGGAGCACAGGTGGCCAAATGGCTTGCCCGGGGAGCTTCCGGCACGATGGGTGTATCCGACGTAGTGAACCTTTGCGGCCTGTTGGACGACGCGAAGTGCTTCGGGCTGGTTCGCCAGCACCGCTGGCCGACCGGTGTCTGCTGTCCCGGCTGTGACAGCGATGCGATCATCCGCGATGGGCACGATGACACGCAGCCGGATCGGCAGCGCTACCGGTGCAAGGCGTGCGCAAGGCGCTTCGATGATCTCACCGGCACGGTGCTCGCCGGACATCATCAGCCGCTGCGGGTTTGGGTGTTGTGTCTCTACTTCATGGGCCTGAACCTTTCGAACCGGCAGATCGCTGCGGAACTGGGCCTGAGTGCTTCCGACGTGCAGGCGCAGTTGCGCAGCGGCCTGGTTGCCAAGGCGCCGGTGGTGAGGCTGCAAGGCGAGGTGGAGATCGATGAGGTCTACGTCGTGGCCGGTCACAAGGGCCAGCCAGGGGAGGTGTCAAAAAGGGGCGGCCTGCGCGCTGCCGCAGGCTGGCAGGAGCGCCGGGCCGCGGCACGCTGGACAAGGACAAGCCACCGATCCTCGGCCTGATCCAGCGCGGTGGACAGGTGATCCTGCACATGCTGGCTAACGTGCAGCAGGCCACGATCAAGCCGATCATCATGGACACCGTCGCTGCCGGCAGCCTCATCCACACCGACGAGTATGGCATCTATGCCCGCCTGCAGCGCTGGGGCTACGGGCACAATACCGTTTGCCACGGCCGAGGCGAGTACGCTCGTGACGAGGATGGCGATGGCTTCTGCGAGGTGCACGTCAACACCATCGAGAGCCTCTGGTCACTGCTGCGCTCGTGGCTTCGCCCGCATCGCGGCATCTCGCAGGACAAGCTGCCGAACTATCTCGGCTTCTTCCAGTTCGTCCACAACACGCGGCAGCGGGGTAAAGCTCTCCTCGGGACCCTCATCACCACCCTGGTTGCTTGACCAGAAACCACCACCCCGGAACCCAACAAGAGCCTTTTTAGTATGTCGCGCTCCGCCTTGAGCTTGGCGACCTCGCGCCGCAGCCGATCGATCTCC
>CAXTZG010000073.1:0-18011 GCA_964248625.1 uncultured Acetobacteraceae bacterium
CGATTGGACCGGTTGCACCCAGAGAGCTCATGGCGTGGCCGCGAGCCGCCTAGCGCGCCACCGTCGGCACCTGCGGCGGCGGCCGCAGCGGATCGAGCGTCGGCGTCCGTCCCGGTCGCGCCGCCTCGATCGCCCGAAACTGCGCCACGTTGCGCAGGTGATCCGGCAGGCTGGCGGCGAAGGCATGGCCGCCGGTGCCGTTGGCCACGAAATACAGCAGGTCGCCGGTGGCCGGATGCGCCACCGCCTGCAGCGAGGCGAGGCCAGGCGCGCTGATCGGCCCCGGCGGCAGGCCGGGGATCACGTAGGTGTTGTAGGGGCTCGGCTGCGCCAGGTCCGAGCGGGTCAGCGGCCGCGGCAGGCTGCCGAGCCCGCCACCGGCACCATAGGAGACGGTCGGGTCCGACTGCAGGCGCATGGACTGGCGGATGCGGTTCAGGAACACCTCGGCCACCAGCGGCCGCTCGGCGGCAAGCCCGGTCTCGCGCTCGACGATGCTGGCGAGTGCGAGCATCTGCTCCGGCCGCGCCAGCGGCAGCGACGGGTCGCGCCCCGCCCAGGTGGCGGCGAGTGCGCGCTGCATCGCCGCCTGCATCCGCGCCAGCAGGGCGGCGCGGCTGGTGCCGAGCTCGTACGCATAGGTCTCGGGCAGCACGGCCCCCTCGGCCGGCAGGTCGAAGCCGCCGGTGAGCGCGGGTGCGGCGGCCACCAGCCCCGCGATCTGGGCCGCGGTGAGGCCCTCGGGGATGGTGAGCTCGTGCTGCACCGGCTTCGCATGGCGCAGGATCGCCAGCACATCCAGGATCGAGGCGTGGGCGGGGAAGCGGAGCTCGGCCGCATGCAGCGCGCCGCGGCGCGCCGAGAGCCGGGCCAGCGCCATGAACAGCAGCCGCTGCGGATCGCCCGCCGGCAGCACCTGGTCGCGCTGCAGCGCCAGCGCCACGTCGTGCAGATGCCCGTGCGGCACCACCAGATCGGCGGTCTGCGGCAGCGGTCCCGGGCGCATCGCCAGCAGGCGGACGGCGAACGCCGCCACGCCTGCCAGGACCAGCAGCACGAGCACGAGGACGAGAAGACGACGCATCGGTCAGCCGGCGTCGGACGGAGCCGGGAGCCCGGTCAGACCCCGCGCACCAGCAGGCTGGCGTTGGTGCCGCCGAAACCGAAGCTGTTGGACAGCGCCACCTTGATGTCGCGGCGCTGCGATTCGTGCGCCACCCGGTCGATCACGCTGGAGCGCGACGGATCGTCCAGGTTGAGCGTCGGCGGCGCCACCTTGTCGCGGATCGCCAGCAGCGAGAAGATCGCCTCGATCGCCCCGGCAGCACCCAGCAGATGGCCGGTGGCCGACTTGATGGACGACATCGCCACGCCGCCGGCCGCGTCGCCGAACAGCCGCTCGACCGCATCGAGCTCGAGGTCGTCGGCCATGGTCGAGGTGCCGTGCGCGTTGACGTACTGGATGTCGGCGGGGGTGATGCCGGCGCTGTGGAGCGCCTTGACCATGGCGCGGTAGGCCCCGGCATGGCCCTCGGACGGTGCGGTGATGTGGTGAGCGTCGCCGGACAGGCCGTAGCCGATCACCTCGCCGTAGATCCTGGCGCCGCGCGCCTTTGCATGCTCGTACTCCTCAAGCACGACGATGCCGGCCCCCTCGCCCATGACGAAGCCGTCCCGGTCGCGGTCCCAGGGGCGCGAGGCCCGCGCCGGCGTCTCGTTGAAGGCCGTGGAGAGTGCCCGCGACGCGCAGAAGCCGGCGATGCCGAGCGCGCAGACCGCCGCCTCCGCGCCGCCGGCGACCATGACGTCGGCGTCGCCCAGCATGATCAGGCGGGCCGCATCGCCGATCGCATGCACGCCGGTGGCGCACGCGGTGACGGCGGAATGGTTCGGTCCCTTGAAGCCGAAGCGGATGGAAACGTGGCCGGAGATCAGGTTGATCAGCGCCGACGGGATGAAGAAGGGCGAGATCCGCTTGGCCTTGCCCTCGTGGATCTGCACCGAGGCCTCGTAGATGGTCTGCAGCCCGCCGATGCCGGACCCGATCATCACGCCGGTGGCCTCGCGATCGGCCTCGGTCTGCGGCACCCAGCCGCTGTCGGCGACCGCCTCGATGGCGGCGACCATGCCGAGATGGATGAAGCGGTCCATCTTCTTCTGGTCCTTGTGCGGCACCCACTCGTCGAGGGTGAGCCCGCCGGTCTCCCGGGTGCCGGCCGGCACCTCGCCCGCCACCTGGGCCGGCAGGTCGGAGGCGTCGAAGGCGGTGATGCGGCCGATGCCGGACTCGCCCTCGATCAGCCGCCGCCAGAACGGCTCGATGCCGATGCCGAGCGGGCCGGCGATGCCCATCCCGGTGACGACCACCCGCCGCCGCAACCCGAGGGCGATGCCGGCCATGCCGCCTGCCTGATCCTGGCTGTCAGTCGCCATGCGTCCGGTCCCCAGCAGCGCCCGAGCCTGAGCCTTGCAGACTTCAGGCCGCCTTCTGCTTCTCGATATAGTCGATCGCGTCCTTCACGGTGCTGATCTTCTCGGCCGCATCCTCGGGGATCTCGACGCCGAACGCCTCCTCGAAGGCCATGACCAGCTCGACCGTGTCGAGGCTGTCGGCACCCAGGTCGTCGATGAACGAAGCCTCGGGCGTCACCTTGCTTTCCTCGACCCCGAGGTGCTCGACCACGATCTTCTTAACCTTGTCGGCGATTTCGCTCATCTTCTGCTTCCTGTCTGCCCCTGATGAAGCGGGCGGTTCGAAACTCGTTCGTCCTGTCTGTCACCCGTTCCGGGTGCGACGACCCGCTCCGGACGAAGCAGCGGCCGATTAGCATGGTTCCCGCGCACCCGCCAAGGCGGCGCGCGAAACGAGCCGCGATCCGGGCCCTGATCCGCGCTCCACCGCCGTGGACGGCGCGCTAGCTCATCGCCATGCCGCCATTGACGTGCAGGGTGGCGCCGGTGACCCAGCCGGCCTCGGCCGAGGCCAGATACACCACGGCGGCGGCGATGTCGGCGGGCGCGCCGATGCGGCCGAGCGGGATCGCGGCGTTCAGGCGGGCCTTCTGCTCGTCGGGCAGCCCGTCGGTCATCGCGGTGGCGACGAAGCCGGGGGCCACCACGTTCACGGTGATGCCGCGCGAGCCCACCTCCTGGGCCAGCGACTTGCTCATGCCGATCAGGCCCGCCTTGGCGGCGGCGTAGTTCGCCTGGCCGCCATTGCCGGTGGTGCCGACGATGCTGCCGATCGAGACGATGCGGCCCGCGCGCCGCCGCAGCATGCCCTTCAGCGCCGCCCGCGCCAGCCGGAAGGGCGCCGCCAGATCGACCTCCAGCACCGTGTTCCAGTCGGCGTCCTTCATGCGCAGCGCCAGCATGTCGCGGGTGAGGCCGGCATTGTTCACCAGGATCGACAGCGGCCCCGCCGCCGCCTCCGCGGCCGCCACCAGCGCCTCGGGGGCCGCCGGATCGGACAGGTCGGCCGGGCAGGCATGCGCGCGCTCGCCGAGCTCGGCCGCCAAGGCCTCCAGCGCGTCGAGCCTGGTGCCGGACAACGCCACCGCGGCACCCTGGCGGTGCAGCGCGCGCGCGATGGCGGCGCCGATGCCGCCCGAAGCGCCGGTCACCAGCGCGGTCTGGCCGTCGAGCCTGAACATCGCAATCATCCTGTCGTGGGAAAGGGGCGCTCAAAGCGCCTTGAGCAGCGCCTCGATCTCGTCCGGCGTGCCGGCGGAGCGGATGGCGGCGTCGGGCGCGATGCGCCTGACCAGGCCGGACAGCACCCGGCCGGCGCCGAGCTCGACGAAGCTGTCGATGCCGATCGCCGTCATCGCCTGCACGCTCTCGCGCCAGCGCACGGTGCCGGTGACCTGCTCGACCAGCAGCGCGCGGATCTGGTCCGGCTCCGTCGCCTTGGCCGCGGTGACGTTGGCGATCAGCGGCACGGCGGGCGCCACGACCCGGGCCGCCTCCAGCGCGTCGCGCATGGCGTCCGCCGCCGGCCGCATCAGCGCGCAGTGGAAGGGTGCCGACACCGGCAGCGGCATCGCCCGCTTCACCCCGCGCGCCTTGGCGATGTCGATGGCGCGCGCGATCGCCCCCGCGGCTCCCGAGATCACCACCTGTCCGCCGCCATTGTCGTTGGCGATCTCGATCACCTCGGTGCCGCCCGACGCGCCGCCGGCGTCCGAGGCCGGGATCGCGGCGGCGGCCTCGCAGATCTCGCGCGCCTGGTCCATCTCGACGCCGAGCAGGGCCGCCATGCCGCCCTCGCCCGCAGGCACCGCCTTCTGCATGGCGCTGCCGCGCAGCCGCAGCAGCCGCGCGGTCTCGGCGATGCCCAGGCTGCCGGCGGCGGCCAGCGCCGAGTACTCGCCGAGCGAATGCCCCGCCACCAGCGTCGCCTTGTCCGCGAGCCTGAGCCCACCTTCCGCTTCCAGCACGCGCAGCACCGCCAGCGACACCGCCATCAGCGCCGGCTGGGTGTTCTGGGTGAGGGTCAGCTCCTCGATCGGGCCGGAGAACATCAGCTTGGACAGCTTCTCGGCGAGCGCGTCGTCCACTTCCTGGAACACCTCGCGGGCGGCTGCGAAGGCAGCAGCCAGGTCGCGGCCCATGCCGGCGAACTGGCTTCCCTGGCCGGGGAAGATGAAGGCGTGCACGGGCATCAGGACGGGTTCCGTTCCTCGGAGCTGTCTGCGTGATGGCGAGACGGTTGCGGCCTGTCAATCTCGGGCGGCCCCCGGGGCATGGCGGCGGCCACGCGCGCCGGCGCCCGGTGGCTGCCGGGTCGCCCGCGGAGCTGCTAGCATGGCGGCCTCGGCGACACCGCGCAGGAGGGACACGACGTGGCGCTCGAACTGGGTCTCGACACCTTCGGCGACGTGACCGCGCGCGCCGACGGCAGCCTGCTGCCGCACGCGCAGGTCATTCGCGACGTCGTCGAGGAGGCGGTGCTGGCGGACCGGCAGGGGATCGATTGCTTTGGCATCGGCGAGCATCACCGGTCGGATTTCGCCATCTCGGCGCCGGAGGTGGTGCTGGCCGCGATCGCCACGCGCACGCAGCGGATCCATCTCGGCTCGGCGGTGACGGTGCTCAGCTCCGACGATCCGATCCGCGTGTTCCAGCGCTTCGCGACGCTGGACGCGCTGGCGCCGGGGCGCGCGGAGGTGATCCTCGGGCGCGGATCGTTCACGGAATCCTTCCCGCTGTTCGGACATGCGCTGTCCGACTACGAGACGCTGTTCTCCGAGAAGCTCGAGCTGTTCGCGGCCCTGGTGCGCGAGGAGGTCGTGTCGTGGTCCGGCACGATCCGGCCGCCGCTCGCCGGGCAGCGCGTGTTCCCGACCCTGGAAGGCCGCAGGCTGCGGACCTGGATCGGCGTCGGCGGCAGCCCGGACTCGGTGCTGCGCGCCGCACGCTACGACATGCCGCTGATGCTGGCGATCATCGGCGGCGATCCGAGGCGCTTTGCTTCCTATGCCGAGCTGTTCCGGCGCGCGTTCCGCCAGCAGGACCGGCCGGTGCAGCCGATCGGCGTGCATTCGCCGGGCCATGTCGCTGCCACCGACGCGCAGGCGCGCGACGAGCTCTGGCCGGACTACAAGCAGATGCACGACCGCATCGGGGCCGAGCGCGGCTGGCCGCCGCTGAAGCGCGCCGACTTCGACCGCGAGGCCGACCACGGCTCGCTCTATGTGGGCGCGCCGGACACGGTGGCGCGCAGGATCGCGGCGACGGTCATGGCGCTCGGGCTGTCGCGCTTCGACCTGAAATACAGCGCGGGCCCGCTGCGGCACGAGCGGCTGATGCGCTCGATCGAGCTCTACGGCAGCAGGGTCGCGCCGATGGTGCGCGAGTTGACGCAGGCGGCCGCCGTCAGGGGAACGGTGCCTGCGGGCTGATCAGAACCAGCCGCCATCCACCACGAACTCGCGCGCCGTCACCATGCGGCTGTCGTCGGCCGCGAGCCACAGCACCATGCGGGCGACGTCGGGCTCGTAGAGGCGGTCGGGGATGCACTGGCCGGCCGCACGCTTGGCTTCCGCCTCGTCGGTCATCCACAGATCGAGCTGGCGCTGGGTGATGATCCAGCCGGGATACACGATGTTGGCGCGGATGTGGTGGGGCCCGAGGTCGCGGGCGAGGCCGCGGGTCAGGCCGATCACCGCGGACTTGGCGGCGGTGTAGGCCGGCATGCCGCCGGACGCGAGCAGGAAGCTGTTGGAGCTCATGTTGATGATCGAGCCGCCGCCGGCCTCGATCATGTCGGGCTTGACCGCCTGCACGCAGAAGAACTGGTGGCGCAGGTTGGTGGCCATGCGGTCGTCCCAGTACTCCGGCGTCACCTCGTCGATGGTGTGGCGGTCGTCGCGGGCGGCGTTGTTGACCAGCACGGTGAACGGCCCGCCCAGCTGCTCGCGCAAGGCGGCGATGGCGGTGCGCAGGGCTGCGATGTCGCGCAAGTCGCAGGCGGCGAAGCGCACGGTGGCGCCGGCCGGCATCTCCGCCAGCGTGCGGGCGGCGCCGGCCTCGTCGAGATCGAGGAAGCCCACCTGGGCGCCCTGCTCGACGAAGTGCCGGACGATGCTGGCGCCGATCCCCGACGCGCCGCCGGTGACCAGGACGCGGCGTCCCTTCAGGCTCGGATAGGAAGCGAACTGGTCGGCCATGCTGTGTTTTCCCTTGCCGCGGCCGGGATCGGCTCAGGGCGCGGCTTCATCGGCCGAGCCTAGCGCACCGACGACCGGCTTGCCATGCGAGGCGGGCCCGAGCAGCCCCGGACGATGCGCGGCGCCGCGTCTGTCGTCCGCGCAGAACGACGCTGCTTGGCGGCAACAGCCCCGCCCGGGATGCCGCGACGAAGGCCAGCAACAGCAGCCCGACCACCCCGCACAGGAGGCTATACTCCCCACAGGCCACCGACTGTCGCCACCCGGGCGGAGCCCGCAGGATCGGCGGCGTCGTAGAGCACCCGCACGGACTGTCCCGGCCGGAAGCCGGCGATCATCCCGCCCTGGGCGTAGCTGACGACGGACCCGGCGCCGGTGCGGAACTCTATGTGCGGATGCGATCCGCCTGCATCGAGCCTCGACACCGTGCCGACCGCCGCCTGCGCGCGGGCGGCGAAGGCAACCGTGCCGCTGGCGGACCAAGCCGCCAATGCCAGCAGCGCCAGGCCGAGCAGCAGCAGGGCGACACGCAGCCGGCCTGGCATCTCAGCCCGTCGCCCTCACGTCGCGGCGCGATCAGGCGGCGTCAGGCCGGCCGCATGCCGAGGCGGGCCAGGAGCTGCATGTCGCGGTTCTCCGCCGGGTTGGGCGTGGTGAGCAGCTTCTCGCCATAGAAGATCGAGTTGGCACCGGCCAGGAAGCACAGCGCCTGGGTCTCGTCGCTCATGCCCTCGCGGCCGGCGGACAGGCGCACGTGGCTGGCCGGCATGGTGATGCGGGCGGCCGCGATCGCGCGCACGAAGTCGATCGGATCCACGGCGTCCGCCTGGCCGAGCGGGGTGTTGGCGACGCGCACCAGCATGTTGATCGGCACGCTCTCGGGGTGCCTCGGCAGGCTGGCCAGCGTGGCGATCAGCCCGGCCTGGTCGGCGACGGTCTCGCCCATGCCGACGATGCCGCCGCAGCAGACATGGATGCCGGCCTCGCGCACGTGGGCCAGCGTGTCGAGGCGCTCCTGGTAGGTGCGGGTGGTGATGACCTGTCCGTAGAACTCTGGCGAGGTGTCGAGATTGTGGTTGTAGTAGTCGAGGCCGGCCTCGTGCAGGCGGCCGGCCTGGGCCTGGCTCAGCATGCCGAGCGTGACGCAGCTCTCCATGCCCAGCGCCTTCACCCCTTCCACCATGGCGCAGACAGCCTCGAGGTCGTGGTCCTTGGGCGAGCGCCAGGCGGCCCCCATGCAGAAGCGGCTGGCGCCGGCGGCACGCGCGGCGCGGGCCTCGACCAGCACCGCCTCGACCGCCATCAGGCGGGTGGCCTTGATCGGCGCCTCGTGCAGCGCGCTCTGCGGGCAGTAGGCGCAGTCCTCGGGGCAGCCGCCGGTCTTGATCGAGAGCAGGGTCGAGATCTGCACGTCGCGGGGATCGAAATGCGCGCGATGCAGCGACTGCGCCCGGAACATCAGCTCGGGGAACGGCAGCGCCATCAGGGCCTGCACCTCCGCCGGGGTCCAGTCGTGGCGCAGGTCCGGCGCGGCTGCGGGAGCAGACAAGCGCCCCGCATGCTCGATGATGCTGTCCGGCATGGATACCCCTTCCCTGGCAAAGCGACGCGGCTGGTTTGCCACAGTGGGGCGATGGGGGAAACGGGCCGCCACCCGGCTCAGCCGGGCAGCATGTGGGTCAGCATGTCGGCGCGCTTCATCGTCACCCAGGCCGCAGCGCCGTCCGGGTCCCAGGCCGGGTAGGCCGCGGCGGCAAACGCGACCCAGGCGTTGCGATAAGCGAGCCAGGCCCGCTGCGCGGTGCGGATGCCATCGGCGGTGACGGTTCCCATCGGGCCGGTATCGTCAGGCTTCATCGCCAGCAGCGTGCGCAGCGCCGCGTCCATCCGGCGCTGCGCCGCCGCAAGCTGGGCCGCGCCGAGCCGGGGCGGCGCGCCCTTCTGCAGCCGGGCCAGCATGGCGGCGAAATCGTCGCTTTGCGTGTCGGCCTCGGCCATTGCCATCGCAGCCTCGCCGGAGCCGCTCAGGTCGATCTCGTTCTCGCTTCGCGCATCCGCCCAGGCGGCCTGTGCCTTCCTGAGGACGACGAAGCGCGCGGCGGCGGGACCAGAAAGTCGGCGGGCGAAGTTATCGATGCTGGCGGACCGTGCGACGGCGGCGATCCGGGAATAGTGCTCCTGGCACCGTCCCTCCTCCTCGCCGCTGGTGATGTCGTCGCAGGGCGAGAACCGCGCGCCGTAGTACTTGCTGTGCACCAGCCCGAGCAGATGCGGAACACGGCCTTCGCGCTCTGCCTCTGCGCTGGCGACCCCGGTGCAGGCAAGATGGGCTGCCACGTCGCGGTTGCGTGGCACCCCCATGCCGTTGGCGTAGATCGTCATCAGCAGCCCGGCGCCGTCGAACAGGCCTGACGGGCCCGGGTCGCTGCCGGCGGCATCACGCTGGACGAAGGCGCAGAGCCTGGCCTGCTTCGGATCGGCCGGCCGCCCGATTCCGTAGAGCAGCGCCTCGCCGTCGCAGCCGGACAGGCTCTTGCGCTGGGCCGCCGTGGGCCGGTCCGACGCCGGCGGATCGGCCTGGGCGACGCGCCTGCAAAGCGCGTCGGCGGCGACCGTGTCGGCCTGCATGGCGCGCATGCCGCTGTCCTGGCTGTCCGGGGCGGCACGGGCGGGCAGGCCGCCTGCCAGCAGCGCCAGGACGATCGTGACGGCTTCACGGCATCGGAACGCGGCCATGTCGGATTTTCCAGTCAGCAGGACATGAAAAAGCCCGCCGGCACGAGACCGACGGGCTTGATTTCGGCGGGTGCCGGGGCGGGCGGCGTCAGCCCCCCAGCGCCTTGATCATGGTCTCGCCCAGCAGCGACGGGCTCGATGCGACATGGATGCCGGCCGACTGCATCGCCTCGATCTTGGCGGCAGCCGTGTCGTTGCCGCCGGTGATGACGGCGCCGGCATGGCCCATGCGGCGGCCCGGAGGGGCGGTCGCACCGGCGATGAAGCCGACGGTCGGCTTCTTCACCGTGTTCGACTTCAGGAAGTTGGCGGCGTTGATCTCGGACGCGCCGCCGATCTCGCCGATCATGACGATCGACTCCGTTTCGGGATCAGCCAGGAACATCTCCAGCACCTCGATGAAGTCGAGGCCCTTCACCGGGTCGCCGCCGATGCCGACGCAGGTGCTCTGGCCGAGGCCGACGGCCGTGGTCTGCGCCACCGCCTCGTAGGTCAGGGTGCCGGAGCGCGACACGATGCCGACCTTGCCCCTGCGGTGGATGTGGCCCGGCATGATGCCGATCTTGCACTCGCCCGGCGTGATGATGCCCGGACAGTTCGGGCCGATCAGCAGGCTCTTGCTGTCCTGCAGCGCGCGCTTGACCCGCACCATGTCGAGCACCGGGATGCCCTCGGTGATGCACACGATCAGCGGGATCTCGGCTGCGATCGCTTCCAGGATGGAGTCGGCCGCGAACGGCGGCGGCACGTAGATCACCGACGCGTCGGCGCCGGTGCGCGCGCGCGCTTCCGCCACGGTGTCGAACACCGGCAGGTCCAGGTGGGTGGCGCCGCCCTTTCCGGGCGTGACGCCGCCGACCATCCGGGTGCCGTAGGCGATCGCCTGCTCGGCATGGAAGGTGCCCTGTGAGCCGGTGAAGCCCTGGGTGATGACGCGGGTGTTGCTGTCGACCAGGACCGACATCAGCGCTTGCTCCCCTTGACGGCGGCCACGATCTTGCGGGCGGCGTCCGACAAGTCGTTGGCGTTGATGATGGGCAGGCCGCTCTCGTCGATCAGCTTCTGGCCGAGCTCGACGTTGGTGCCTTCCAGGCGAACCACCAGCGGCACGGTCAGCTTCACCTCGCGCGACGCCTCGATGACGGCGGTGGCGATGATGTCGCAGCGCATGATGCCGCCGAAGATGTTGACCAGCAGCCCCTCGACGTTCGGGTCCGACAGCAGGATCTTGAAGGCCGCGACCACGCGCTCCTTGGTGGCGCCGCCGCCGACATCGAGGAAGTTGGCGGGCTCGGCGCCTTCCAGCTTGATGATGTCCATGGTCGCCATCGCCAGGCCGGCGCCGTTGACCATGCAGCCGATATTGCCGTCCAGCGCGATGTAGGACAGGCCGTGCCGGGCCGCCTCCAGCTCCTTGGGATCCTCCTCGCTCTCGTCGCGAAGGTCTTCCAGCTCGGGATGGCGGAACAGGGCGTTGTCGTCGAAGGTCATCTTGGCGTCGAGCGCCACCAGGGTGCCGGCGCCGGTGACCACCAGCGGATTGATCTCGATCGAGGCGGCATCCAGGTCGACAAAGGCGGCATGGATCGCCTTCACCACCTTGACGAAGTGCCCGATCGACTTGCCGGTGAGACCGAGGCCGCCGGCGAGGTCGCGCGCGATGTAGTCCGAATAGCCCAGCGCCGGATCGATGGTGGCGTTGAGGATCTTCTCCGGGCTGGTATGCGCGATCTCCTCGATCTCCATGCCGCCTTCCTTGGAGGCGATGATGGCGATGCGGCCGCTTTCGCGGTCGGTCAGCATGGAAAAGTACAGCTCCTGGGCGATGTCGCAGCCGGCCTCGACATAGAGCCGGTTGACCTGCTTGCCGGCAGGCCCGGTCTGCTTGGTGACCAGCACGTGGCCGAGCATGGCGGTCGCCGCCGCCTCGGCCTCGGCCGGGCTCTTGACCAGGCGGACGCCGCCCTTGCCGTTCGGGTCGTTGGCGAAGCGCCCGGCGCCGCGGCCGCCGGCGTGGATCTGCGACTTCACCACGTATACCGGGCCCGGCAGGGTGCGGGCGGCGGACAGCGCCTCTTCGGGAGAGCGCGCGACGCGCCCGTCCAGCACAGGCAGGCCGAACCCCTTGAGCAGGGTCTTGGCCTGGTATTCGTGGATGTTCATGGCCGCGCGGGCTCCTTCGGTCTGAAATCTACCTGTCCATGCCAGGCAACGCCGATCCGACCCCGACCTGAGGCAGGCGGCACGGACCGGTCGGCAGGCGCCTTCTCCAGGATCAGGGGACGACGAGGCCGTTCGCCATGCTCCGTCCGCCTCCGGAACCGGACGTTCTGCGGCCGGGCGGACGATGTTTGCCTCCGATCGGGAATAAAGTCACGCCGGTCGTCTCGCCGGAGCCCCCTGCCCTGGCGGCGGTCCGGGATTGGCAGCCATGGGGCATTCCGTGGCATCATCGGAGGGAAACGTGTCGCCGCAGCCGGCGGCGGGATCGGCATCGCGGCGGGACGCAGGAACACCATGAAGCACTGGCGGATCGCAGACGTGGCATGGGACCGGTTCGAGCCGGCCCGGGTGGACCCGGACGTGCTGCGGCTGGTCAAGGCGGCCTCGGTGGTGGAGCGCAACGGCGTCGACTACGCGGCCTACCTGAACAACGTGTTCACCGACGATCCCGACTTCCAGCACGCCTCCGACAACTGGGCGGTCGAGGAGGTGCAGCATGGCGACGCGCTCGGGCAGTGGGCGATGCTGGCCGATCCGGGCTGGGACTATCCGGGCGCCTTCGAGCGGTATCGCTCCTCCTACAAGATCCCGATCGAGGTGGACGCCTCCGTGCGCGGCTCGCGCACCGGCGAGCTGATCGCGCGCTGCATGGTCGAGACCGGCACCTCGAGCTTCTACACGGCCCTGGCCGAGGCCACCGACGAGCCGGTGCTGAAGGGGATCTGCAAGCAGATCGCGGCCGACGAGTACCGGCACTTCAAGCTGTTCTACGACCACATGCACCGCTACCTGAAGCGCGAGAAGCTGGGCGTGCTGCAGCGCGCCCGGATCGCGCTCGGACGGGTGACGGAAAGCGAGGATGACGAGCTCGCCTATGCCTATCACTGCACCAACGAGGGCGAGGGCATCGCCTACGACCACCAGCGCTGCATCGCCGCCTACATGTCGCGCGCCATGGGCTTCTATCGCCGCAACCATATCGACCGGGCGATGGGGATGATGTTCAAGACGATCGGCTTCACCCCGCACGGGCGGGTGTCGCGGGCGGCCTCCAGCCTGGCCTTCGGCGCGATGCGCCGGCGCGGGCGGAAGTTCGAGCGCGTGATCGCGGCCCGGCCGCCGGTCGCGGCCGCCCCGAGCCGGGAAGCGCTCGCCGGATCCTGACGTGGGCTAGCCCGGCCGCGCCGCATCCCGCCATCTTGACACCGCAGGTCGCAGGCCGCCCTTTGCTTTGTTTGTAACAACACGGTGCAAGGGCAGCCGACGTGACAGCTGGCGAACGACAGGACCGGAAGCAGGGCAGCGACAGGCAAAACACCGGCCACTCACGCCGCCTGCTGCTGGCGGCCACCAGCCTCTGCCTGCTGGCCGGCGGCGCGCGAGCCCAGCCGGCGCCGGCCACCCCCTCCGCAGCTCCCGCGATGGCGCCGGTCGCGGCGTCCGGGCAGGCCTATGCGCCCTGGGGCTTCAACCTGTCCGGCCGCAACGTCGGCGCCAAGCCTGGCGACAACTTCTTCTTCTATGCCGATGGCACGGCCGTGCAGGACATGGTGATCCCGAGCGATCGCACCTCCTGGGGCGCCTTCAACATCCTGGCCGAGCGGTCGCGCACCCGCGTGCAGGAGATCCTGAAGCAGGTGTCGGCGCATCCGGCGGCGAATCCCACCACCGTCGAGCAGAAGCTCGGCGCCTTCTACGCCTCGTTCATGGACGAGGCGACGGTCGAGGCCAGGGGCCTGCAGCCGATGCAGCCCGACCTCGGCGCGATCCGGGCGGTCACCGACCGCACCACGCTCGCCGCCCTGCTCGGCCAGGCGCAGCACGGCTACCAGTTCTCGCTGTTCGGGCTCGAGATCCAGCCCGACGCCCGCGACCCGACCCGCTACTCGATCGGGCTCTCGCAGGGCGGCACCGGACTGCCGGACCGCGACTACTACCTGCAGCCCAAGTTCGCCGACAAGAAGACCGCCTACCAGGCCTACGTGGCACGGCTGCTGACGCTGGCCGGATGGCCGGACGCCGGGGCGGCGGCTGCCGCGGTGGTGGCGTTCGAGACGCAGATCGCGTCGGTGCAGTGGGCGCGCGCCGACGAGCGCGATCCGGACAAGACCTACAACCCGATGACGCTCGCCGACCTGGAGAAGGCAGCGCCGCAGTTCGACTGGCAGACCTATCTGGCCCACGCCGACCTGCCGCAGGCCCGCACGGTGGTGCTGAGCGAGACGTCGGCGATCCTGGCGGAAGCGCGGCTGGCCGGCAGCACCGACCTCGCCACGCTGCGCGCCTGGGCCGCCTTCCACCTGGTCGACGACGCGGCCGACAACCTGCCGAAAGCCTTCGTGGACGCCTCGTTCGAGTTCCACGGCAAGACCCTGTCCGGCCAGCCGGAGCTCGAGCTGCGCTGGAAGCGGGCGGTCGCCGCCACCAGCGGCGCCATGGGCATGGCGATCGGCAGGGCCTATGTCGCGCGCTACTTCCCGCCCGAGGAGAAGGCGGCGATGGACACGCTCACCGCCGAGCTCAAGGCGGTGTTCCGGGTGCGGCTGCAGCACAATGCCTGGATGAGCGAGGCGACCAAGCAGGCGGCCCTGCGCAAGCTCGACAACCAGCTCATGCTGATCGGCTACCCGGACAGGTGGCGCGACTATTCCGGCCTGGTGGTGCATGCCGAGGACCTGTACGGCAACGGCGCGCGGGCGATCGCCTTCGAGTGGGCGTACCAGGTCGGCCATCTCGGCCATCCGGTGGATCGCACCGAATGGAGCATGACGCCGCAGACGGTGAATGCCTACAACGCGCCCGAATTCGACGAGGTGGTGTTTCCGGCCGCGATCCTGCAGCCGCCCTTCTTCAACAAGGATGCCGATCCGGCCATCAACTACGGCGCGATCGGCGGCGTCATCGGCCACGAGATGACGCATTCCTTCGACGACCAGGGCCGCAAGTTCGACGAGAAGGGCCGCCTGCACGACTGGTGGACGGCCGACGACGCCAAGCGCTTCCAGCTCCGGGCCGACAAGCTCGGCGCGCAGTTCGACGCGCTGGAGCCGTTCCCGGGCATGCATGTCAATGGCCGCCTGACGATGGGCGAGAACATCGCCGACCTGGGCGGCCTGACCCTCGGGCTCGACGCCTACCATGCCTCGCTGCACGGCGGGCCCGCGCCGGTGATCGACGGGCTGACCGGCGACCAGCGGGTGTTCCTGGGCTGGGCGCAGGTCTGGCGCCAGAAGCTGCGCGACGACCGCGCCCGGATGCTGCTGGTGACCGATCCGCATTCCCCGCCGATGGCGCGCGTCAACATGCCGATGCACAACATCGAGGGCTGGTACAAGGCCTGGGACGTCAAGCCCGGCGACAGGCTCTACCTCGCGCCGAAGGACCGCGCGCAGATCTGGTAGCGGCGCGGACGATGCCGCCCGGTGCGGCCGCGCCGGGCTAGCGGACGGTCATCCTGACGACGTCGTGCACGTCGCGCGCCGCCGTCCGGTCGCCCGGCACCACCAGCCCCGCGGTGCCGGCGGACAGCACCACCAGCACCGGGTCGGCGCCGCCCGCCGGGTCGAGCTCGCCGAACGAGAACGCCACCTCGTAGCCGTCGCGGCCGGTCACCACGAGCGTGTGGCGCAGCGACGCATGCTTGGCGGCGACATCGGTCGGATGGGCCTGCTGCAGCAGGTCCCACAGCAGCACGCCGCTCGGGCGGTCCTGGACCACGCCATGTCCGGTGACATGCACGACCGGCAGGCTGAACGTCGCCAGCCTGGCCACCGACGCCGGATCGACCGGACCAGGATGGGCGACGGCGCCGTCGAGGATCACCCCGGCGAGACCGCCCCCGGCCGGCGCGTCCCGGGCCTGGCAGGCGGATGCCGCGAGAAGAACGGCCGCCACCGGACCGACTGCCGCAAGCCTGCTCCGTCGCATGAAGAGTCTCCCGCCGGTTCGATCGGGCGCCAGGATGGGCGCTCGCGGATCAGCCGGCAACGGTTCCGGCCGCCGCCGGACGGCACCCGGCGTCAGCCGGTCCGGTTCGTCCGCGCCTTCAGGAACCGCTCGAACGCCGCCAGGGTGGATGCCGACACATGATGCTCGATGCCTTCCGCATCCGCCTCGGCATCCGCGTCCGGCACGCCCACCGCGCACAGCAGGGCCACCACGACCCGGTGCCGCCGGCGCACCTGGTCCGCCAGCGCGTGGCCGCTCTCGGTCAGCGAAACGCCGCGATAGGGCAGGCTGGTCACCAGCCCCTCGCGGTGCATGCGCGCGATGCACTTGATCACGCTGGCATGCGACACGCCGAGATGGCGGGCCAGCGCGCTCGGCCCCACCGCCCCCGTGACCGCAAGGTCGGAGATCAGCTCGACATAGTCCTCCTGCAGGACCCGGGTCCGCGCCGTGCGGGCACGGTCGAGGTGGCGGGCCTGCGCCGGCTGTGCGGCCTCGCCATCGTCCGGGGCGCCCCCGGGCGAGGAGGGATGAGGCGCCCTGGTCTGTCGCACGCTTGTCATGAGGGGAATCAGCCTAGCCGGCTTTGTTCGGTTGACCGAATTGTAGCCTAGGCTGCATTACGAACGGACCTCTCCCTGTTCTGGAAGCCCGTCCGATCGACAGCCTGCCGACCCTCAGCGACCGCACCCGCACTGCCTCGAGCGAAAGCCTCGCCGGGCGTGGCCGCGGCCTGCGCAGCATGCTGGCGCTGACCGGCCCGGCGCTGGTCGCCTCGGTCGCCTATGTCGACCCGGGCAACTACGTCGCCAACATCCAGGCCGGCGCCCGCTACGGCTATGCGCTGCTCTGGGTGGTGGTGCTGGCGAACGCGATCGCGATGTTCTTCCAGGCGCAGGCGGCCCGGCTCGGCATCGTCACCGGCCGCAACCTGGCCGAGCTGTCCCGCGAGCGGTTCTCCCCCCGCGCAGTGATCGCGATGTGGCTGCTGACGGAAGCGGCGGCGATGGCGACCGACCTCGCCGAGTTCGTCGGCGGCGCGGTGGGGCTATCGCTGCTGCTGCATGTGGCGCTGCTGGTGGCGATGGTGGCGATGGGCGTGCTGACGCTGGCGCTGCTCGGCATGCAGCGCCGCGGCTTCCGTCCGCTGGAGATCCTGATCGGGGCGCTGGTGAGCGTGATCAGCATCAGCTACCTCGGCGAGCTGATGATCGCCCCCGCCGACTGGGGCCAGGTGGTGCGCCACAGCGTGCTGCCGGAGATCCCGGACGGCGGCGCGCTGGCGCTGTGCATCGGGCTGGTCGGCGCCACGGTGATGCCGCACGCGATCTACCTGCATTCGAGCCTGACGCAGAACCGGGTGCCGCTGCGCAACGAGGCCGAGCGGGTGCGGATGATCCGTTTCTCGAACCGCGAGGTGGTGTTCGCGCTCACCGCCGCCGGCCTCGTCAACATGGCGATGGTGGTGATGGCTGCCTGCTTCCACGGCGCCCACAGCGACATCGCCAGCCTGGACGGCGCCTACCACACGCTGACGCCGCTGCTGGGCCGGGCGGCGGCGCTGATCTTCCTGCTGTCGCTGCTGGCCTCGGGGCTGTCGAGTTCGCTGGTGGCGACCCTGGCGGGGCAGGTGGTGATCCAGGGCTTCATCAGGCGGCGCATCCCGGTCTGGGTGCGCCGGCTGGTGACCATGGTGCCGTCCTTCGTGGTGATCGGCTGCGGCGCCGACGTCACCAGCGCGCTGATCTGGAGTCAGGTGGTGCTGAGCTTCGTGCTGCCGCTGCCCATGGTGACGCTGCTGATGATCAGCCGCGACGCGTCGGTGATGGGCGCCTACCGCATGTCGGGCCGGACGCTGATCATGGCGTCGGCGATGGTCGGCTTCGTGTCGCTGCTCAACGTGGCGCTGCTGCTGCAGACGGCAGGCCTGCTGCCGAGCTGAGCGGCCGCCCGCGGTCGACGCGGACGGGGCCGCCCGACGGGCGGCGGGGGCTTGCGGAAGCCGGACGCACCTGCTGCAACCGCCGCGACCGTCCGGGAACCGCGCGCATGAGCCACCTGTCCAGCCTGACCCTGGGCCACCTCGACAGCCGCCAGCACGAGGCGGCGGCGGCGGCGGTGCTGCGGGTGCTGGAAGCGCACGACATGGAGGTGACGATGCTTGCCATCGACCGCGACGCTATGCCGGCCCACATCGCCGGCGGCCGGATCGACCTGCTGGCGACTGCCTGGCTGCCCGACATCGACGCCGCCTGGGCCGATCCGGCGCACATGGAAACGTTGGGCGGAGTGCTGTATCGGCCATACCCGCTCTGGGCGGTGCCGGCCGCCGTCGCGATCCCCGGCCTGGACTCGATCGCCGACCTCGCGCGGCCTGAGATCGCATCGCAGCTCGACCCGGCGATCGTGCTGCCGCGCCGGCTGCAGGCGGCG
>CAXTZG010000073.1:18021-19962 GCA_964248625.1 uncultured Acetobacteraceae bacterium
CCTATGGGCTGGGAGCGGCCGGCTACCGGCTGGAGCTGCTCGACGACGAGACAGCCCAGGCGCGCGCCAGCGTGCTGCTCGAGAGCGGGGCGGCGGCGGTGCTGGCGCTGTGGCAGCCGCACGCGCTGGCGCATGGCGGCCGGCTGCGGGCGCTCGCCGACCCCGAGGGCGCGCTCGACGGCAGGCAGGAGGCCAGGCTGCTGCTGCGGGCGGGCCTGCGCGCGTCGCTCGATCCCGACCTGCTGGACGAGCTCGAGGAGCTGACGCTCGGCAACCCGGTGGTCAGCGCGCTGGAGCACGGCATGCGCCGGGACGGCATGACCGCGGACGAGGCGGCGGAAGCGTGGCAGCGCGGCCGGCTCACGCCCCGTGCCTGAACGAAGCGGGCCTGACCAGGACGGCGACGCGCGCGACAGCAGCCTTGCCGCGCAATACGAGGCCTATCCCTATCCCGAGCGCGATCCGCGCGACGAGGCCCGGCGGCTGCTGGTCGGCAGCCCGAGCCACCTGCGCGAGATCGACCACTGGGTGTTCGGGGCCGCCCGTCCACGCAGCCTGCCGCTGCGGGCGCTGGTCGCCGGCTGCGGCACCGGCGACGCGGCGATCATGCTCGCCGCCCAGCTGCAGCAGGCCGGCCGTTCGGGGCAGGTGATCGGCCTGGACCGCTCCGAGCGCGCGCTGGCCGTGGCGCAGGCGCGGGCGGACGCGCGGGGGCTCGGCAACATCAGCTTCCACCGCCGCTCGCTGCTGGAGCTGCCGGCGGACGATCTCGGCCTGTTCGACTACATCGACTGCTGCGGCGTGCTGCACCACCTGCCCGATCCGCTCGCAGCCCTGCGCGGGCTCGAGCGGTCGCTGGCGCCGGGTGGCGGCATGGGGCTGATGGTGTATGCGCCGCACGGCCGCACCGGCGTCTACATGCTGCAGGACGCGCTGTCGCTGCTGGCGCCGGCAGGCGACGCGCCGCCGGCCCGGCTCGACGTCGCCAAGCGGGTGATGCGCCACCTGCCGGCGACCGCCTGGCTGCGCGCCAACCAGAATTTCGGCGACCACCTGAGCGGCGGCGATGCCGGGCTCTACGACCTGCTGCTGAACCCGCGCGACCGCGCCTACGACGTCGCGGGCTTCCTGGCGCTGCTGGAAGCGGCGGGGCTGGAGGCGGCCTGCCTGATGGAGCCGGCGCGCTACGATCCCGACCTGCTGCTGCCCGATCCGCGGCTGCGCGCCCGCGCCGCCCTGCTGTCGCCGGCCGCGCGGGCGTCGCTTGCCGAATCGCTCGCCGGCAACATGAACACCCATGTCGCCTATGCGGTGCGTCGCGGCGAGGCGCCGCCGCCGCCCGATCCGATGGCGCCGGACGCGGTGCCGGTGGCGCGAGAGATGCCGGCGGCCGAGCTCGTCCGGCAGATCGCGCCTGACGGCACCCTGCCGGTCGCCTTCGGCCGGCTGACGGTGCCGCTGCCGCTGCCGCCGCAGGCGCGCGCGATCCTGGGACTGATCGATGGCGAGCGCAGCGTGGGCGAGATGGCAGGCGCGCTGGCCGGGCGCGGCATCGGCCGGGCGAAGTTCGAGGCTGCGTGGGCGGACAGCTTCCGCGCCCTGTCGCGGGTCAACCGCATCCTGCTGCGGCCGCCGGCCTGACCCCGCCGGTGCCGATGCAGGCCCCGGCGGCGATCGTGATCTTCGGCGCGGCCCTGCGACCGGATGGCGGCCCGACACCGACGCTCAGCCGGCGGGTCGAGGCCGCCTGGCGGTTCGGGGAACGGCTGACGCCCCCGCCGTGCTACCTGCCCACCGGCGGCATCGGCCGCCACGGCCCGTCGGAGGCGTCGGCGATGGCGGCCCTGCTGCGTGCGGCGGGCGTGCCGGAGGCGCGCATCCTCCCCGAGGACACCGCCCGCGACACGCTGCAGTCGGTGCGCCGCTGCGCCGCCCTGCTGC